>DASWMP010000091.1:0-27562 GCA_036399695.1 Thermoanaerobaculia bacterium
CCACCGCTCTGCTACACGTGTACAAGAGCGGTGGCGTTCGCCACCGCACTCCGAGATTGGCTCATCTCGTCAACTGCGCACGCAGCTTCTTCGTCGCCTCGAGCAGTTCCTTGTCCTTGATCTGAGGGATGAGGGCGTCGAGCTTCATCAGCGCTTCCTTCAGCTTCCCCTCGTTCGCGAGGCTGATCGCGGCGTTGATCTCGGCCACCTGCCCCTCGGCGGCGTTCCGTCCTTCGATCTCCTCGAGGACGCCGGTGAGGTGCTGCTTCAGCTCGGCGTTCGTCGTCTCCCCCTGCACGCGGCGGAGGATCGCGGCGGCCTCGCTCAGTTTCTCCTGCTTCAGCAGCCCCTCGGCCACGCGCACGTCGGCGAGGAGCACACTCTCCCGCGCCTGCTGCAGCAGTAACGGGTCGCGCGTGCGGGCCATGAAGGCGTTCGCGGCGCGTTGCGCGTCGTCGCGGCGGCCGGCCATCGCGTACAACTGCATCAGCATGAACATCGCGTCGTCCTGCGACGGCGCCAGCGCCAGACTCTTCTCCAGCGGCGCGATGCCCGGCTTCGGATCGTCGCCGAAAAGGTACGTGGCCCCGAGTCCCATCTGCCCCCGTGCCGAATCCGGGTTGAGCTCGACCGCTTTTGTGAAGATGCCGCGCGTGCGCGTCACCAGTTCCGCCGGAGGCTTCCCTCCTCCGCCGACGCTCTCCTGCAGCATCTCCAGCAGCGTCATGCCGTAGACGAGATAGACCTCCGGGTCGCGTGCGCCGAGGGCAATCGCCTTCGTGAAGGCGCGATCGGCGTCCGCGCGGCGGTTCGCCTGATCGTAGAGCAGCCCGAGGTCGGCGTAAGCCTGCGCGTGCTGCGGATTCAGCTCGACTGCCAGCGACAGGAACACCTCCGCGTCCGTCGCCGCGCCCGGTCCGCTGCGCGCGAGCAGGTGGCCGAGCTCGTACAGCACCGCGTCGCGCGGCATCTCCGCCGCCTTCGAAAGCTCCGGCAGCTTCACCTCGTTCAGGTTGTAGCGGCGGTAGCCGAAGATCTGCCGGCGCACGTACGCGCGCAGCTCGTCCTCCATCGCCGCATACGTCGTGTTGAACGCCTCCCGGAACGCTTCGTCGACCGGACGTTTTGCATTGAGCAGCGTCAGGAAACGGGGGAGCTGGCTCTGGCGCTCGGCGTTCCCGACGAGCAGGTAATGCACCAGCGCCCACGACTGCGCGTAGAACACCCCCTGGCGCGTCCCCTCGTTGTAGTCCTTCGAGCGGGCGTCGAGGGCGAAGAGCTGCTGCAGCGGGATCAACTGCTGCTGCCGCAACCAGAGCACATGCTCCTCGACCGGTTTGCCGATGCTGGCTTCCGTTCCTCGGGCGGCGAACGTCGAGTAGTACTCGGCGAACCCTTCATGGAACCAGAGCGGCAGGTCGGCCATCGTGTTGGAGAGGAACGAATGCGCCAGCTCGTGCTGCACGACGCGATCGATGCCGTCGTTGTCCGCCTCGAGGAGAATCAACTTGACGTCCGTGTGCCCGAGGAAGAGGCCGGAAACGTTGTTCCCTTTGCGCTGGAGCAGCGTGTCGCGATAGGGAGCGAAAGACGGTTCGTTGCGGAAGACGTAGATCTTCGTCGGCACCGCCGCCCGCACCCGCAGCTTCGTGACCGCCCCCACTGCCTCGCGCATCCGCAGGAGCTGAGAAGCGATGTTGTTCGTCTCCCGCTCCGACGCATTGCTGAACACCTCCACCCCGTCCGCCGCCACGGTGATCCACCGCTCTTTCTCCCGCGGCGGTTCGATGGCGAACGAAGGCAGCGCGACGCAGAGCATCAGCAGCAGCGCGAGGAACGCGCGTCGGATCCCTTCCATCCGTTTGCGATTCACCCCGAAATCCGACCGCCCCACTCGCGACGCCGAGCGGAAGTGAATCGTCTTCGTCGCGTCGTCGAGGACGAACAGCCCATCGTCGACCCAGCGGAAGATGCGCGTACTGAACTCCGCGCGCACCGAGGTAGCGTCGGAGGCGACGATCTTCGTGCGTGGCATCGCCCGCAGAATTTCGAGCAGCTTCTGCATCGCCGCCGAGGCAGCCCCTTCATAGCGGATTGGCTCGATCGCATGGGAGTCGGTGGCCTGCGTGGAGACACAGTTGGGCGTATTGGGGCAGGGGGGAAGCGATGGCATGCCGGGAGTGTAGATCAGCAACAGGACGGAGAGGACCGTTCCTCTGTTCGACCGGTCAGATCTGTCCCGTTCGTCCTATTGACCGGCACGCGCCAGATCTGCGCGCAGCTTCCGTGCTGCTTTCAGCAGTACCTCGTGTTCCAACTGAGGCATCAGCGCGTCCATTTGGGCGAGCGCTTCCTTCACTTTCCCGCTCTTGGCCAGGTCGAGGATGGCCTTGAGCTCCGCCGTCTGGCTCTTGACCTGAAGCACGTTGAGCATCCGCAGCAGTTGGCGGGCGTGGGCCTTCTTCTCCGGATCGTTCGTCTGGGCGTCCACGTGGCGGAGCAGCGTCGTTACTTCGTTCAGCTTGTCCCCGGTCAGCTTGTCTTCGAGCACCAGGTTGCTGGCGTAGATGAAATCCGCATCCAGGAGGCTCTCGCGCACGCTTTGCAGCCGCGCGGCGTCGGTCGTGTGCGCCATGACCAGCGCGGCGGTGCGCTGTGTGTCCTCGCGGCGGCCGGCCCTGGCGTAGAGCTGCATCAGGATGAAGCGCGCATGATCGTTACCCGGTGCGAGCTGCACGCTCTTTTCGAGCTCCGCGATGCCGGGCGCGTTGTCCCGCGTGTACAGGTACGAGGCGCCGAGTCCCATGTGTGCGAAGGCGTTGGCAGGATCGAGCTCCGCGGCCTTCCCGAAGAGCTCACGCATCTTCGTGATGACCTCGGGCGAGGGCGTCTGCCCCGCGGGCCGCCTCGTCTCCAACTGGTCGAGGAGCATCAACCCGTAGCGGACGTAGAGGTTCGGATTCGTAGAACCGAGGGCGATGGCTCGGTTGAAGGCTACGTCGGCCTCGGCGTAGCGGTTGCTGATGAAATAGTGCAGCCCGAGGTCGTCGTAGGCCGCCGAGTGCTTCGGATTGAGCCGCACAACCTCGGAGAGGAATGTCTCCGCGTCGCGACGCTCCAGAGACGGATCGCCGCGACCGAGCAGGAATCCGAGCTGATACAGCACTTCGTCGCGCGCCAGCTCCACCGGCTTCCCGACTTTCGCGAGATGCTCGTCGCGGGCGGACGTTGCCAGGGACTCCGCGAAAAGATCGCTGGACCAGCGCGCCGGCTTCGCGCTCGGGCCGGCGAGGAACTGGTCCGCCACTTCCTCCGCGAGAGCCCGGTCGATCCTGCCGCCCGCCTGCAGCACAAGGAGGATCACTTCGGGCGTGGCCAGGCTGTAGCCGGCGGCGGCGGCGCCGTTCTTCCGCGGCAGCAACGCCTTCCGGTACGCCGCGAACGCCGCGGCATCGCGGAAGATGTAGACCTTCACCGGCAGCAGCGAGGCGCCGTCGAGCCGCGAGATCGCGACGACCGCCTCACGCACGCGCAGCACCTCGGCCGCGACGGCACGCGCCTCCTCGTCCGTGGCGTTGCTGTAGACCGCCACGTTCCCGGCGCCCACGGATATCCAGCGTTCGTTCTCCTTCGGCGGCTTCACGGCGAACGACGGCAGCGCAACGCAAAGCATCAGCAACGCCAGACACGTGCGGCGGATTGGACGCGGGATCGGTGGCATGGGCGACAGTGTACCTGTCGCCCTGCCTGTTGTCCGTTGCCCGTTGCCTGTTGTCCGTGCTGCGCTACGCGAGGCGCCTCGCGTGCGCCGATACTCCAATGTGACCGCACCCGAACGTCCCGGCGGGACCGGACCAGCCACCATGCAGCGCAGCACGGAAAACGGACAACGGAAAACGGACAACGGAAAACGGACAACGTCTAAGCGACCACTGATATCTTCCCCTCCCAATGACCGTCCTCCTCTCCTGCGAAGGCCTGACAAAGTCGTTCACTTCGCGTCCTCTGTTCGAAAACCTCTCCTTCACCCTGTTCGACGGCGACCACGTCGGGCTCGTCGGCCCCAACGGCTCCGGCAAGTCGACGCTGCTCAAGATCATTGCCGGCGCCGAGGAGGCCGACTCCGGCATCCGTGCGCTGCGCAAGGGCGTGCGCATCGGGTACGTGCCGCAGGACCCCGTCTTCAGCCCCGGCAAGACCGTCGAGGAAGTGCTCCTCGAAGCGCTCGTCGACGACCACACCATCGAGGACTACGAGAAGCACGTCAAAGTAGCCATCGCGCTCGGCAAGGCCGGCTTCAACGACAGCGAGCAGAAGACGGACGTCCTCTCCGGCGGCTGGCGGAAGCGCCTGGCCATCGCCTACGAGCTCGTGCGCGAGCCCGACGTCCTCCTCCTCGACGAGCCCACCAACCACCTCGACGTCGAAGCCATCCTCTGGCTCGAAGCGCTGCTCAAATCGCAGCCCAAGGCGTTCGTCGTCGTCAGCCACGACCGCTACTTCCTCGAGAACATCGCCGGCCGCATGCTCGAGCTCGACCGCACCTACGCCGGCGGCATGCTCCAGGTCGACGGCAGCTACAGCGACCTCCTCGAGCGCCGCGACGAAGTGCGCCGCAACGAAGCCGCCTACCAGGAAACGCTGGCCAACCTCGTCCGCCGGGAGATGGAATGGCTGCGCCGCGGCCCGAAGGCCCGGACCACCAAGTCGAAAGCGCGCATCCAGAACGCCGAACGCCTCATCGACGACCTCGATGAATCCCGCGAGCGGGGACGGACGTCGAGCGCCCGAATCGATTTCGAGTCCTCCGGCCGCAAGACCAAACGCCTCTGGGTCGGCCGCGAGCTCTCGAAGTCGCTCGGCAACCGCCTCCTCTTCTCCGGCCTCGACGTCCTCCTCACCCCCGGCTCCCGCCTCGGTATCCTCGGCCCGAACGGCAGCGGCAAGACGACGCTCCTCCGCGTCATCAACGGCGAGCTGGCGCCCGATAGCGGCACCGTCGAGAAAGCCGACTGGCTGCGCATCGTCTACTTCGAGCAGAATCGCGAGTCGCTCGACCCGAACCTGACGCTGCGCCGCTCGCTCGCTCCGGACGGCGATACCGTCGTCTACCGCGACCGCGCCATCCACATCGCCTCCTGGGCCAAGCAGTTCCTCTTCCGCACCGAACAGCTCGACACCGCCGTGTCCCGCCTGTCGGGCGGCGAAAAGGCCCGCATCGTCCTCGCGAGACTCATGCTCCAGCCGGCCGACCTCCTGGTGATGGACGAGCCGACGAACGACCTCGACATCCCCACGCTCGAAGTCCTGGAAGAATCCCTCCTCGAGTTCCCCGGCGCCCTCGTCCTCGTCACCCACGATCGTTATCTCATTGACCGCGTCTCCACGCAGATCCTGGCCCTGGACGCCGAAGGCGGCGCCGAATACTTCGCCGACTACTCACAGTGGGAAGCCAACCGCCGCGCCCCCGAAAAGTCCCGCCGCTCCGAGTCGGCCCCTCCGCCCAACAAAACCGAGCCCGCGAAAACCAAGCGCCTCTCCTACTTAGAGCAACGGGAGTTCGACGCCATGGAAGCGACAGTCCTGGCCGCCGAAACCAAACTAGCCGAGGCCCAGCGCGGCGCCGAAGACCCAACCATCGCCGCCGATTCCGCCGCCCTCCAGAAAGCCTACGCCGACCTGCAGGCCGCCCAGGCGGAAGTGGACCGGCTGTACGCCAGGTGGGCGGAGTTGGAAGCCAAGCTGGCGTAGGGGCCTGCCCGCCGGTAACCTCTTGCTGCTCCACGCTTTCCGCGGAAACCGGTGCTCCCGCCAAGGCCCACGAGCGCCCTTCCACCGCAAGAAAAACCGCTACCGGCGAAAGAGTGCACGCCTTCAGCGCAAGCGCACACGCTTCCCTCGGAAGAGAAATCACTACCGCCGGAAGAACGATCACCTTCCCAACGAAGCGTGCACGCTTCCATCGGAAGAAAAAACGCCACCAACGGAAGACCCACCGCCTACCACCGCAAGCGCGATCGTTACCACGGGAAGCCTGATCGCTACCATCGCAAGCGCGACCGCTACCAACCGAAGAACGCACCGGTTCCCCGTGCAGCGATTTCCCTTCCACGGCAAGCGTGCACGCCTCCCGCGGAAGCGTGGACGCTTGCCGCGGAAGCAGGTGCGCCTCCGCTGCAAGCGCTCACGCTTCCCGTGGTAACGCTCACGCTTCCCGTGGTAACGCTCGCGCTTCCCGTGGTAGCCATCACGCTTCCCCCGCCAGCGACGGCCCTTCGGCTGCTACCTGTCTTCCATCTGTCCCATGTCCCATTGGTCCCTAGGAGATCGTGGGTAGGAATCTGCTCGTTTAGCGGCACTCCTTTGAGGATTGACTCGAAAGTACGGATTGCGGATGGACGCGGTGAAGAAAGCGCTGATCGTCGGCATTTCTGACTACGGACCGTTGCCGGTGAATGCGTTGCCGGGGGTGGAGTCGGCCATCGACGGGTGGGGCAAACTGCTCGTCGACCGCTACGACTTCGGGGAAGTTCGCCAGCTTGCCAACGATCGCGCGACGAAGGGCGAAATCAAAACGTGGCTGGAATGGCTCTTCGACGGCGCCGAGTCCGGAGATCAACTCGTGTTCATCTTCTGCGGACACGGAGTGCAGCTCACCCGCCGCGACAACTCTGGCCATGTGATCAGCCTGTGTGAACAAGGACTCGTAACCTTTCCCGAGCGGGACGATGACCTCGAGAAAGCGACGCTGTTCGGAGACGAACTGGTCGCCGGCATCGGCACGTTCAAGGTTCCGAACGGGGTGCTGATCACCATGATTCTCGACTGCTGTTTCGCAGGCGGTGTGGCGCCGGATGTGCCAGATCCGATGCAGGCGGTGGCCAATGACACCCCCTCCATCGTCTATCTATCGGGCACCGACGAACTGCGCGCAGGCTGTCACGGCATTGTGGACGGTGAGCCGCGGATGTTCTTCAGCTATCAAGCGGTCAAACTGCTCGACCAGCTACCTAAGCAGACCTACCAGGAGCTGACTGATGCCGTCACCAGGCTACTGACAGGATTTCAGAAACCTTCGTTGCTGGCTGTGCCGTCTAACCGAGTGAACAACTACTTCATCGAATAGGAGACGCCATGACCACGATGACTGTTTCGATTTACGGTATCTCTTGTCTGCTCGACCCACGCATGGCCGATTCGTTCGAGAAACGGGTCCTGCTGCCAACGGACAACCAGGAAGACGCTACCCATCCGGCCCACGTCGCCTATGTCGAGTTCTGTGAAGTCGATCTGGTCACGGCACCGGAGGACATCCCACGAATCTCCGGGCCGTATGTCCGCGACGGCATCCGCTATCGCAGGCTCGAGCTCAATGGGCATCGCGTCTCACTCTCGCCTCTCGATAACGCCGCACCCTTCGAGGTCTCACCTACTTTCGACATTCGTGTCCCGAAGATGACGAAGGTGAATCCCGAACTCGATGCTCATCCTGCGGACTCCTGTTTCCTGCCGGACCCGCCCACTTCGCTCGTTCGTGGATATTTCGACATCACACAGGGCCGGCTCATGGCTGGAGCCATCGACAGGAACGAAACGAGCTTCAACCCGCTCGAGGAGTGGCCGCCCACGCGTCTCGCGATCAATGCCCTCCTCGAGATCACCACTACAGGCACCGACGGCCCGACCGTGACGGTCGAAGACTTGGTCAACGGTGGGATCACGACTATCGTCCTGCAGAGCAACACGGCTAACATCAACATCGGCAACCTGCCGCCGAGCGATTTCGTCGACATCAACGCCTTCAACCCGTCCACCGATGACATCTCCCGCGACTTCCTGATCTTCTACGGACTGGCCAAGACGCCGCCGGCCGTAAGACCCGTACCGACCACACCGATCGGCCTCGAGACGGCGTGTACTCCGGTGAACTGGCCGTGACCGTCGAGGCGGTGGGGTGGGAGCTACTGAATCTCAGCGAGCCAGCGCGAGACCTCTGCTGCCATTCCGGGGAGCGTGCGCTCCATCGTGGCCACGTCCGCGATGGTCAGCGACTGCGCGAGCTGAAACTCGATCAGCTCGTCGAGCGTGACCGTCTCCTCTTCCACCTCAGCGCCTGCATTGGCCTCCGCGACGCGCTGTTCGAGAGCGCGTACGAGGAATGCCGGGAGTTCAATCTGCAGCACCTCGCGGCCTGTCAGCTTACGAGGAGGGATGAACGTGATCACGTTGGTCATGAGCGTCTCGCTTGGAGATGATACCAGTATACTGGTTGGCGGCTCGACCGTCCAGCGCGTCACTCTGTCGGTTGCATGGTGGACAGAGAAGGAGCCGGTGCCGCCCTCCGGAAACTAGGTTCGCGCATTCGGGAGATTCGGAAGGAACGAGGGCTGAATCAGGAGGCGCTCGCTTTCGACGCAGGCCTGGCGTTGAACTCCATCGCCACCATCGAGCGGGGCGAGGCCAATCCGTCGGTGGCCGTGCTGCTCGCGATTGCACGTGTCCTGAAGGTTCGCGTTCGCGATCTGGTCGATGACATCTGACCTGAGAGGTGACGGGAATGCTGCTTGGCGAATTCGCTCTGAACCTTGTCATTGAATTGCTTGGCGGCGCCATCCAGTCGGGCGTCGGCCTCGCATCGCTGCCGTTCTTCACACAACGGCGCATCAAGAGCCGAGTTGAAGATGCCACCGCAGAAGTCGTCGAGCCGCTGCTTCCCTTCCTCGCGAACGAGGGCATCTCCGAGGAGAAACAGCGTCTCCTGATACAGGTCTGCGTTGATGAATTGCGTCCACTCACCGCGACGCCTGACCGGCTCTTTCGCGGGTCGCTCAACGGGCAAAAAATCTTCGAAGAGATGTACGCGACGAAGCCGCTGCCGCCGGAGATCGTCGAGGAGGGGCTGAAGGACGTCTACACGCTGCTCTGTCCGCGCATCGCCACCTTGCTCTGCCGCATCCCGGTGGCGGTGAAGGAGTGGGAAAGCGAGGCCTGGACGGAGAACTATCGTCGTCTCGACGACGTGGCGGTCCAACTCCGTGCGTTGTTCGTCCAAGTGGATGCGCTGGTGACTACCGGATCGCGCGAAGCCGACGAAACCCTTTCGCTCGTGCGCCGCGCACTCGCCCAGAAGGTCGCCTTCGAGCTCGACCTGACGGGATTGCGTGCAGATAAGCCGGTTGCCGGAAAGTTCGACGACTTCTTCGTGCATCCGGAGTTGAAGGTGTTCACGAAAGATGGCGCCGCGGAAAAGGCGCTCGGAACGCCTGAGGAAACCTTCGAATACTTCGTTAGCGGCGGCACTGCGGTGGTGATCGGGCCACCGGGCGCCGGTAAGTCGACCTGGACACGGTGGTTGCAGCGCGAAGCTCTGACCCCGCGTTGGAGCGGAATTCCGGTACGCGTGGAGTTGCGCAAGGCGGCGCTCGGCGCGCTGCCTTCCCTGCAGGAGATAGTACGCGAGGCTGCAGGCCGGAACTTTGCCGAGGAACTGACCGCAAAACGACTGAAAGCCTGGCTCGGCCAGCGGAAAATCGTTTTCCTGTTCGATGGGTTCGATGAGATCAAGCCGAATGATCGCGATCGGGTGATCGAATGGTTGGTCGACCTTGTCGGCGCCGCGAGAGGCTGTCCGGCCATCGTGACCTCCCGTCCGTTGACCACTCCTCATCTGCAGCGCCTCGACATCGGTTGGACGCATTGGAACATGCAGCCGTTCGACGAGAAGCGTATTGTCGACTACATCGGCCGTTGGTATCGGCACACTCCACTCGTCGCCGACGCTGTGCGTGCAGTGGATCCGTCTCAACTGGCTGAAACGTGGCAGCGCGATCCGACGATCGAGCCCCTGACGGGCAATCCGCTGCTACTCTCAACGCTACTGACGGTCCATCATCTCGATGGAAGTTTGCCGACCGGACGTTCTCAGCTCTATCGGCGCTACGTAGACGGGATGCTGGGCATCTGGGACGATCGCCGGGACGTGGTTGCCGGCTCGATCGTGCTCACCCTGGAGCAGAAACGGCAGATCCTCCGCGCCCTGGCGCTGCATTTGTTCCTGCACGAGGTGGAGCAGATCGACGAAGAAGAGGCGGTGGTCTGGTTGTCGTCGCGTCTTGCGGAAATGAAACTCGCTTGTGCGGCCGAGATGGTGCTGACGACGCTGCGCGAACGCTCCGGGTTGATCATCGGGCCGGGCGTTTATAGCTTCGCGCACAAGAGCATCGCCGAATTCTTCGTTGCCGACACCGTCCTGCAGGGGGTTCAAGGCGATGGCACCGGGAGGCGTCTCGACCGGTTGTACCTTTTGGAGCGGCGCGATGACGACCGATGGAACACGGTTACCTTCCTGTGGGCGGGCCTTGCCCCAATGGCCGATGTGGAAAGCTTTGTCCGCGCATGCTTAGACGCTAACGCTCTTCCTCTCGCATTCGGTATCGTCGCCGATCAGTACACGAGATTCTCACCGCGGACGCGACGGGAGCTTCTGTTCGCAGGGTTGCGATGCTCGGCAGGACCCTTCGCCTATAGTTTGGGCAGCATGTTTGGCTACGACTTTGTCTACCTCAGAAGTATCGGATCGTTCAAAAACGTCGACGAGCTGTTCGATGAAAGCGTGACCGACGGTACGCTGATCGCCTCCGACATTAAGTATGCGACAGGTGCGTTACGCATGTCGCTGGCTCTTGCCTTCCTGGGGGCAAAGCAGCCGCCACTCACCGAGTGGATGACGGAAGGACAGTTCCTTTCTGAAGCAGAGAAGGAATGGGTACTGGCGTGGGTGGCATTACGGGCGCAGGTGCTTACTCCGGGCGAACTCGAGGCTCTGCTTGATGAATGCAAAGAGTTGTTTCGTGATTGGCGCGAGAAGATGCCGCTTCTGCTGATGAACACTGCCATGTTCTCATTTACTTCGCCGACGCAGACCATTGACCACATGCTGCGGTACGAAGCTGATAAGGTCAACTCGTCATATGTCGCACAATCAAGCGATTGGCCTCTCGACATTTTGGCGAGGACGCGCGGTGACTTGCTCGCCGCCTTTTTACAACGACTATCGACGCTGCAAGAACGAGGTATCGATCCTGCGAAGCTCCAACGCGTAAGGAACTACGTGGAACGCCTCCAGCGGGAGAGAGCGGCGCTTCCGCCTACGATGTAGCCGCTAACGCTGTGCCGCCCAGAGCCTCGGCTACATACGCCTCCACCTCCCGCGCGCGGTGGGCGGCGGTGTGTTCGTGGAGGACTCGCTCGCGCGCCCGGGCGCCGATCATCCGGCGCTGTTCGTCGTCGATTTTGCGGAGGAAGCGGAGCACGTCCGCGGCCGTCTCGGCGATGAGGATTTCCTCGTTCGGTTTGAACAGCTCGGAGAGGCCGTCCCATTTGTCGCTGATGATCGGGACTCCGCAGGCGGCGGCTTCGAAGAGGCGGACGCTGGGGGACCAGCCGGCGCGGATCATTTCGGCTCTCGTCACGTTCAACGCGAACCGCTGGGCGTTGTAGAACTTGCGGTGGTCGGCCGGGGGGAGGTGGTTCACGCGCTTGACGTTGCGCGGCCATTCGATCGTTTCGGGGTACTGCGGGCCGGCGACGATGAACTTGCCTTCCTTCCACTTTTTGGCGGGCTCGAGGAGGAGGCGCTCGAGGGTGGGTTGGCGGTCGTCGCTGTAGGTGCCGAGGTAGCCGAGGTCCCACTTCATGCGCTGCTTCTGGGGGTAGTAGTGCTCGGGGTCGAACGAGCAGTAGAGGGCGCGGGCCATGGGGGAGCCGTATTGCTGCTCGATGCGGCGGAGGGTGGGGCCGCCGGTGAAGGAGAGATAGATGTCGTAGCGCGGGATGAGATGCGGCGACAGGTATTCGAAGTCGCGTTTGGCGAGCTTGGCCAGCGTGACGGGGGTGTCGATGTCGTAGAAGGCGGTGAGGCCTTCGGCCGTCTCGGTGACCCACTCGCCGACGGCGACGCCCTCGGGGACGTAGGAGCCGACGATGACGAGGTCGGCTTCGGCGACGCGTCTCGTGTAGCGCTGCTTGAGCTGGCGGAGCGTGCGGTAGAGGCGCGTGGTGCAGTAGGGCGGGTCGGGGAGGTCGCGGTTCTGGGCGTACCAGGGGACGTCGCGCTCGAGGAAGGTGACGTCGTGGCCATTCGCGGCGAGCTCGCGGACGAGGCCGCGGAAGGTCGTCGCGTGGCCGTTGCCCCAGGACGAGGTGATCGACAGGCCGAGAATGACGATTTTCATGCGCTGGCTGCTGCGGGAAGCGTCGCGTCGAGAATCTGCACGACCTGCGCCGCCCGGTGTGCGTAGGTGTGTTCGGCGAGGACGCGGCGGAGGGCCGCTTCACCGATGGCTTTGGCGCGCACCGGGTCCAGCTCTTTCACAATCTCCGCGACCTCGGCGCCGTCGCGGGCGACGAGCACTTCGGTCTCCGGCTCGAGGAAGGTCTCGATGCCTTCCCACGCGTCGGTGATGAGGCAGGCGGCGGCGCCGGCGGCTTCGAAGACGCGCGTGGCGGGCGACCAGCCGTTGGAGGCCATGGAATCGCGGGAGATGTTGAGCACCGCGCGCGGCGTGCAGTTGAAGGCGTTGTGATCGCCGGTGTAGACGTGGCCGATGTAGCGGACGGACTCGGGCAGCGCCTTGTCGCCCCAGCCGGAGCCGCCGAGGAGGAACCGGCGATCGGGGAGGAGCTGGGCGGCGCGGAGGAAGAATTCTTCGACGCGCGCTTCCCGGTCGGGCAGGCGGTTGCCGAGGAAGGAGAGATCGGCGTCAAAGTCGGGCTTCGGCGGGACGGGGTGGTGCGTCGTGGGATCGAGCGCGTTGTAGACGGGGATGCACTCGCGCGCGCCGAAGGCCTTGTATCTGGCGATGACGGGCTCGCCGCCGCCGTAGGTGAAGATGAAGTCGTATTGCGGGACGAGCGGGCGGAAGGCGTCGCGCTCGTCGTGTTTCATGCGGTCGAGTGTGGCGGGAGCGTCGACGTCCCAGAAGATGAGTGTCTGGCCCGGCTGGCGGAGGTCGACGACGGCTTGCTCGAGGAGCTCGTCGAAGACGCCGACGCCGCTGGCTTTGACGACGACGTCGTAGTGCTTCGCTTCTTCGAGGACGCGGTGCACGCCTTCGGTCCCTTCGCCCGGGTAGACGACGACGCGCGCCCAGTCGGGGTCTTCTTTCAGGTCGCGGTTCTGCTGGCGGTCGTAGGCGTCGGGCTCGAAGAAGGTGATGTGGTGCCCGAGGGCGGCGAGGTTGCGGATGATGCCGCGGTAGTAGGTGGCGGCGCCGTTCCAGTAAGCGGAGACGAGGGAGGAGCCGTAGAAGGCGATCTTCATTGAACGGTGGTTTTCGGTTGTTGGTTGTTGGTTGTTGGTTTGGCGACGCCGAGGTTGTTGATGATGGTCAGGAGCTCGGTGACGCGGTGGGCGCAGGTGTGGCGCGCCGCGATGGTGGCCAGGCCGTGCTCGGCGAGGCCGCGGGCGAGGGCGCGGTCTTCGAGGACGGCGCGCATCTGTTTGCGCATCTCCTTGCCGTTGTGGGCGACGAGGTAGTCCTCGCCGGCGGTGAAGAGCCCTTCGGAGTCTTCCCACGGCGAGGAGATGAGGGGGATGGCGCAGGCCATGGCTTCGAACGGGCGGATGGTCGGGATGCCGCGGAGCGTGGTGACATAGGGGCGCCGCGGGACGTGGACGGTGAAGCGGTAGCGGGAGAAGACTTCGGCCGCGCGCCAGTTCGGGAGCCAGCCGGCGTAGTCGATGTTGGCGCGGCGGAGCGAGGCGACGGCGTCGTCCGGGTAGCGGACACCGTAGACGCGGGCGCGCAGCTTCAGGTCGTGCGCGGGGTCGATGAGGAACTCGTGCAGTTCGGCGGTGCGCTCGTCGTCTCCCCAGTTGCCGATCCAGACGAGATCGCCCGCGGCCTCGCCGTGCGGACGGGGATGGAAGATGCGCGTGTCGGCCGCTTCGTGCCACGTCCAGGCAGCGCCCGTCCAGCCGCGCTCGAGGTAGAGGTCGCGGATGATGTTGCCGTAGGCGAGCACGCCGTCGTAATGCGACAGGTCGTACGCGGCCATCTGGTCCGGCTGCGTGGCGGCGCGGTGGTGGGTGTCGTGGAAGAAGAGGCGATACGAGCGGGTGCGGGCGCGGTGTTCACCGATGCGCCGCACGAGGTCGTGATCGGACCATTCGTGGACGATGACGACATCGGCGCCGTCGAGGGCGCGATCGAGGTCGAGCTCCAGCGGCATGTACTGGGTGGAGCGGAGGTGCGGAAAAGCCTGGCGGAAGTCGTCGAGCGGCTTGGCGCCGTGATCGCGCACGAGGTTCTGCACGCTCCAGGCGTCGGCCGGTTCGTACACCTCGACGTCGTGCTCGCGCGCCTTCAGCTCGGTGACGACGCCGCGCAGGAAGTGGGCGTTGCCGTGGTTCCAGTCGGAGAGCAGCGAATGGTAGAAGAGGACGAATTTCACGGCCGGACCTCGGGCTTGGTTGGCGGTTGGCGGTTGGCGGTTGGCAGTGGATCGTGGTCCGCCTCTGTCGACTGTCCGACGCCGATTACCGACTCATCGGCGGGGTTTTCCTCTGCCAACTGCCAACTGCCAACCGCCAACTGTTCGTAGGTCTCGCGGTAGCGCTCGGCCATCTTCGCCGGAGTGTAAAGCGCGGCGCGTGCTTGTGCGCGGCGGGACAGTTCTTCGCGGAACGGCTCGTTGGCCAGCACGTCGTTGGTGGTGTGGGCGATCTCCTCCGCATCGCGCGGCGGGACGAAGACGGCGGCGTCGTCCCAGATCTCGCGAAGCGAAGGGATGTCACCGAGGATCAGCGCGCAGCCGGAAAGGGCAGCCTCGAGGATCGACAGGCCAAAGGGCTCGTAGAGGGCGGGGAAGAGATAGATGGAGGCGTCGGCGTAGGCGCGCTGCATGCCGGCGGCGTCGAGGCGGCCGAGGTGCTGGACGTTTTTGGCGTCGGCCCCGCCGTCTCCGGCGATGCGCACCGGCGCATTGATGAGCGGGGCGGCTTCGACGACGGCGCGAAGGTTTTTGGCGTCGTCCCAGAGGCGGCCGGCAGCGAAGATCGATTTCCGATTTCCGGCTTCCGATTTCCCCGTGGCGTAGTCACGGCCGTTGTAGATGAGGCGGGTGGGGCTGTTGAAGCGATAGTGCTGGTCGAGCGCACCGAGCATCCAGGCGCTGGGAGTGATGACGAAGTCGGCGCCGGCGAGGCCGCGCTGGACTTCGTCGCGGTAACGGGTCCATTCGGGCGGCGCGTTTTCCTCTTTGACGGCGCGCCACCAGGAGAGGACGCAGGAGTGGCCGACGACGAGCTTCGGCGCGCGGAAGGGGAGGGCGCCGTGGGCGTAGCCGTTGAGGTGGACGACGTCAGGCGCTTCGCGGCGCTCGAGGTCGAGGAGCCAGCGTCCGGCGGCTTCGACGTCGGACCAGGGGTCGTCCTGCCATTCGAGTTTGTATTCGCTTTCGACGAGGGTGGCGTTGGCTGGCACTTCCGCGCGCTGGGCGTCGGTAGCTTTGCGGCCCATGGTGGCGAGGATGAAGTGGTGGTCGGTGCTGGCGCCGAGGGCGCGGATCAGTTCTATGGCGTAGGTCCAGACTCCGCCGACGGTGTCGGCTGTCATCAGGATCTTCATCGGGGCTCCGGCTGACCACCGGCCACTGACCGCTGACCACCGCTTTCGTAGATGGCGTCGAGCACTTCTGCCACCTGCACGACGTGAGCGATCTCGGGGTCGAAGGCGCGGCTGGTGGCGAGTTGTTCGGCCCAGGCGACGATGGCTTTGCCGCCCCACTGGTCGCCGGGCTCGGTGAGTTGGCGCGTGGTGGTCTTGTCGTAGTGCTCGGCGACGAAGTCGTAGAACGAGCCGTTGACGTTGCGGAAGGAGGCGGCGCCGCGGGTGCCGTAGAAGGTGGCGCCGATGACGGCGTCGCGTCCGGCGCTGAGGTTCCAGGAGCAGGCGAGCTGGATGGTCGTGCTGCCGGCGTCGATCATGGCGGTGGCAAAGTCTTCGACGCTGTGGCCGCCGTGATGGGCGAGGCGCGCGTGGACGTTCCGGGTTTTCGGGAAGCCGAGCGTCCAGAGGGCCATGTCGGCGAGATGGATGCCGAGGTCGATGACGCAGCCGCCGCCGGAGAGTGTGGCGTCGTAGAACCAGGGCTTGTCCGGGCCGTACGCGTTGTGGAAGACGACGTCGACGGCGAAGACGTCGCCGATGCTCTTCTCGTCGACGAGTTTTTTCACGGCGAGCAAGGCGTCGGTGTAGCGGTACGAAAGGTCGACGCCGAGCAGGAGATCGTTCGCTCTCGCCGCTTCGACGACGCGCCGCGTCTCCTCGGCATTACGGCCGAGCGGTTTCTGGCAGAAGACGGCCTTGCCCCGCTCGAGCGCGGCGACGGCCTGCTCCGCGTGCAGCGCGCTGGGAGTGGCGATGACGACGGCGTCGGCGTCGGAGGCGAGGACGTCCTCGAAGGACATGGTGGTGGCATCGGCCGGATCGCAGAGGTAGGCGATGTCCGCGAGGTTGGCCTCGGCGACGGCGTTCATGCGATGGCGCCCGATCCAGCCGAGACCGGCGAAGGCGAGGCGCGGGCGGGTGGTTGGGCGGGTGGGGGTGGGGGTGGGGAGGGCGCTCATGGGCGGCAACCTCTGACGAGAGTGTGCGACATGAAGACCTGAACGCAGGACGCGGAACGCAGAACGCGGAACGCAGAAATGCTCCGCGTGCCGGTCCATTCGTTCTTCATTCTGCGTTCTGCGTTCTGCGTTCTGCGTTCACTGCTTCTCATCACAGCAGCACCGTCCCCTTTACGAAATCGTCCGGCCGCGCCTCGACGTCGTTGAGCGCCCGGTCGAGCTGATCGAGCGCATACGTGTGCGTCAGCAGCGGCCACGGATCGATCCGCCCTGCCAGCACCGCGTCCACGCCGTCCTGCATCCCGCGCACGTACGCCTCAGGGACCCGTTCGTGGGCGTTGACCACGTCCAGACCCAGCCAGTTCCAGTTCTGCATATTCACCTGGCGGGGGCCGTCCTGGTGGTAGCCGGCGATGACGAGGCGGCCGCGGGTGCCGATGATGTCGTTGGCGATGTCGAGGGGCCACTGGGTGCCGACGCATTCGATGACGCGCTCGGCGCCGCGTCCTTCAGTGATCTCTTCTTTCACCTTGCGGACGATGTCCCAGTGATCGGTCATCGGGATGGTGACGTCGGCGCCGCACTGTTTGGCGAGCTCGCGTGCGGCTTCGCGGCGGGAGATGGCGACGACGCGTGCGCCGGCGGATTTCGCGAGCTGGATCACGAGATTGCCGAGGAAGCCGGCGCCGATGATGGCGACAGTCTGGCCAGCTTCGATCTCCGAGCGGCGGAAGATGTTCATCGCGCAGCCGATCGCTTCACCGGGGAAGATCTTGAAGTGGTCGGGGATGCGGACGACGGAGCCCTCGTCGGCGAGGTCGTACTCGGCGAAAGCGCGGCCGGAGAGAAAGGCGACGCGCTCGCCGGCTTTGACGGCCGTCACGCCGTCGCCCACTTCATCGACGACGCCCCACCCTTCGTGACCGGGCGCGCCGGAGTCGAGCGGATAGTTGAACCATTCGCGTCCCTCCCACACCGGGAGGCTGGACGCGCAGACGCCGCATCCTTCGAGCCGGATGCGCACCTGGCCGGCAGCGGGAGCCGGCTTCGGGACGGAGGAAACCTGGAGGGTGCGGGACCCTGCGATGACTGCTGCTTGCATTGTCGACATTAGATGAATCGTTGCTGGTTGTTGGTTTTTGGTTTTGGTGAAGGCAACTCCGAGCGGAGCACCAACAACCAAAAACCAACAACCAAAACCAGCCCTCAGCCTCTATCTACTCGGACACGGGGACGCTTGCTACCGTGACGTCGCTGGTGGCGCGGGCGACGAGCTGCGGTTTCGCGACGAGCTGCGGCGTTTCCTCGCCGTGCTGCACGAGGGCCGGGACACCTGACTCGATGAGCCACTCGCGCAGCCTGCGAATGCCGTCGGCGACGCTGACGCGCGGTTGCCAGCCGGTGAGCTTGCGGAAGAGTTGCGTGTCGGAGACGTAGTACTTCTGGTCGCCGGTGCGCCAGTCGCCCCATTCGACTTTCGGTTCGCGCCCGTCGAAGCGGGTGATCATGCTCAGCAGCTCGCGCAGAGAGATCGTGCTCCCGGGCCCGCCGCCGATGTTGAAGGCGAGGCCGGAGCAGACGTCGATCTGTTCGGCCGCGAGGAGAAAGGCCTCGACGAGGTCCTCGACGAAGAGGATGTCGCGCACCTGCTTGCCGTCGCCGTAGATCGTGATCGGCTCCCGGTTGAGCGCACGAATGAGGAAGTGGGCGACCCATCCCTGATCCTCGGTGCCGAACTGGTGCGGCCCGTAAATGCAGCTCATACGGAAGACGACCGTCTGCAGCCCATAGCTGCGGGCGTAATCGCGGATGTACTGGTCGGCCGTCCCTTTCGAGCAGCCGTACGGGCTGTGGAAGTCGAGCGGACGCTCTTCACTCACGCCGTGGTGCAGGATCTCGGGGCGCCGCGGCGCGTAGCGCACCGCTCCCTCGTCCATGACGAGGTCCTCGAGACCGCCGTAGACCTTGTTCGTGGAGGTGAAGATGAGCGGCGGGCGATGGCTGCTGTTGCGGATGGCCTCGAGCAGGTTGAGGGTGCCGACGGCGTTGATCTCGAAGTCCTCCACCGGATCGGCGAGGCTGGTCGTGACCGCGACCTGCGCGGCGAAGTGGAAGACCAGCGTGGCACGGCGGACGGCTTCCCGGACGGCCTTGACGTCACGGACGTCGGCGACGCGCACGGTGAGCAGGTCGCCGTGGGTTTCGCGGAGCCATTCGAGGTTCCGCTCGACGCCGTGGCGCGAGAGGTTGTCGAGCACGCAGACCGGCTGGCCGCCGCTCATGAGGCGATGGGCGAGGTTGGTGCCGACGAACCCGCAACCGCCGGTGATCAGCACGTACGACCGGTTCATACCGTCAGCCCCCTCGCGGAGAGCTCGGTGGCAGCCTGCTGCACGCGGTCGACGGCGATCTGCCCTTCGAGCCAATGGGCGATCTCGACGAGCGAGTCTTCGAGCTGGACCTTCGGTTCGTAGCCGAGCAGGTCGCGAGTGAGGGAGATGTCGGCGAAGCAGTGACGGATGTCGCCGACGCGGTACTTCCCGGTGATCTCCGGGGCGATGTCCTTGCCGAGGGCTTCGGCGAGACGGCGGCCGACCTCGAGGACCGAGTAGTTGCGGCCGCTGCCGACGTTGAAGACCGACCCGGCGACGTCAGGCGCCTTGTCGGCGGCGAGCATGCACGCCTGCACGACGTCCTGCACGCTGACGAAGTCGCGGCGCTGCAGGCCGTCCTCGTTGATGAGGGGGGCTTTGTCGTTGAGGAGGCGCGAGGCGAAGATGGCCAGGACGCCGGTGTAGGGGTTCGACAGCGCCTGGCGGGTGCCGTAGACGTTGAAGAAGCGGAGCGCCACCGTCGGGATGTTGTAGGCGCGCCCGAGGATCAGGCAGAGCTTCTCCTGATCGTATTTGGAAAGCGCGTAGACGGAGGCGAGGGCCGGCTGTTTATTCTCGGCGGTGGGGATCGGCGTCAGGACGTTACCGCGCGAGTCCATGACTTCCCACTGCCGGTTCTTGAGCTGGTCGAGCGTCCGTTCCACGCCGGCCGTCAGGTTGCCCTCGGCGTCCCTGTAGCAGCCTTCCCCGTAAATGCTCATGCTCGAGGCGACGACGAGCCGCTCGACCGGCTTCTTGATCAAAGCCTCGAGCAGCACGGCGGTGCCGCGGTTGTTGACGTCGGTATAGGTGTCGACTTCGTACATCGACTGGCCGACGCCGACTTTGGCGGCCAGGTGAAAGACGGTATCGATGCCGTCGAGGGCTTTGGCTACTGCTTCGGGATCGCGGACGTCACCGGTGTGGAGCTCGACTTCGGCGTCGAGGTAATCGGGACGGCGGCGGTCATCGCCGTGTACCTGAGGATCCAGATTGTCAAGGATGCGGACTCTGTCACCGCGCTGAAGTAGGGCATCGGCGAGGTGTGAGCCGATGAACCCGGCACCCCCGGTAATCAGGACTGCTCTGCTCATTCAACGACCTCTTTCTTCCGGTTCCAGCCGGTGTAAGTGGCTGAGATCGGCTTGCGTCTTCTGCAAACGCAAAAAAGCAACATTCCTGCCATGGCTGGCCTCGGCAACTTGCGTGACGCGGAAAGGTGACTTCCGGCGGTTACCTGGAGGGAATGGAACGGATGCGACGGACAGGATCTGGGAGGTCCGAACACGGCCGGTGCTACCTGGCCGCGCTCTCCAGATGGCGCAGCAGGGCGCGGAAGCGGCGCTCGCTCTCCTCCTGGGAGTCGATCTCTTTAGATAACTTGTCGACGTGCGACCCGGTGCGCAGCTCCAGGGCCGGGTCGCGCAGGAGCATGCGGATGAGCATGTCGGAGATCGCGAATTGCTGCGGCAGCTCGATGCCGCGGCTGGCGGCTGCGGCGGTGATGGCCTGGCGGGCTGTCTGAGGGAGCTCGCGCAGGTGCCCGACGAGCGTCGTCTCGATGTGGCTCTCGGCAGGGGTAAGGACGGTGACGCGGCTCGCTGCCGGGTCCCAGGCCGCCGTGGCGCCGATGATGCCGCGGCTGGCCGGCAGGAAAAGCTTGTCGCCGGGATTTGGATCGAGGTTGCGGTAGATCTTCGGGCGAAGCAGACGGCCGGAGTTGCAGGCGCTGATGATGATGTAGCGGATGCCGTCCGGCTCGAGGCGTTCCTGAAGCGCGCCGACGGAGATGTAGGAACGGGCGTCGGCGGCATCTTTGCCGGTCTGGACCTTGAGACCGTTGCCGTTGGTGCCGTGGGTCTCGAGGATGAGGGTGCGGATGGCGTGCTCGGGATCGTTGATGTTGTGCGTGCGGATCTCGCTGAGGATGTGTGCCCAGTCGGCGCTCTCGAAGCAGGCGAAGCCGAGAGCCGTGTAGAAGCGGCAGTTTCCCGCCACGCTGAGGTCAGGGGAGAAGACGACGCCGACGCCGGCTCCGATCTCGTCAATGCGCGCGTAGTTCGCGTTGGGCCACGCCCGCGCCAGCCACGCCTCGGAGGCTTGGGCGGCAGGGGCGAGCAGGAGCGCAAGGGCGAGGAGCAGGGGACGCATGGTGGTGGCTCGTGGAGAACGATGGGAGCTATGGGACCTATGCGACCTATGTTGAACCCGCGGAGCCATAGGTCCCATAGGTCCTATAAGTCCTATAGGTCCCATCGTTCCACGAAAACCCGAGGACGCCCATACAAAAACGACGCCGCGTGAGCGGCGTCGTGCCATGGTGACCGCTGTGCGAGAGGTTAGTCCTTCCGCATGCGGGTACGGGTGGTCGTGGTCGTGTCGTCGTCGTCAGCCGAGCTGGTCATGCTCTGGTTGGTGCCGCCGGTGTTGTTGCCCGTCGACGTGCCGCTGTTGTTCAGGTTGTTGCGGTTCGTGCCGCTGGTGGTCGAGCCGGTGTTGCTCTGCGAGCCGCTGGTCATGCTGCCGCTCGTCGAACCCGACATGGAGCCCGAGGTCGAGCCGCTGTTGTTGAGGTTGTTGCGGTTGGTGCCGCTGGCGGTCGTGCCGGTGTTGTTCTGCGAGCCGCTGTTGTTCTGCGAGCTGCTGTTCATGCTGCCGCTGGTCGAGCCGGTGTTGTTCTGCGAGCCGCTCGTCATGCTGCCGGACGTGGAGTCGGACGTGTTGTTGTTCCACGTCGAGTTCGACCCGGTCGAGTTCGTACCGGTCGTGCCGCTCTGATTCGTGCTCGTGGTGTGGCCCTGAACCGAGCCGGAGCCGCTCATCGTGGCGGTGTTGTCGACCGAGCCGTTCATGCTCGTGCCGCTGGTGCCGCTGACGGACGTGGTGTTGTTCGCGCTGGAACCGGTCGTGCCGGGGGCGAAGTTGCTGCTGGTGGTGTTGTTCGTGCCGGTGTTCATCGGCTGGTTGGCGGTGTTCTGCGAGCCGGCCGGCGTGCCGGTGACGTTCTCACGGTTGTCCATGCCGGAGCTGGAGGTGCCGGTGCTGGTGCCGCCGGTCGAATGCATGTTGCCCTGCATGGTGGTGGAGCCGGTGGCATTCTGCGTTTCCTGGGTACCGGTGCCGGTCGAGACGTTCGTCTGGGTGTCGGTCGTGCTGCCGGAAGTCATCGAGCCATCCGTGCCAGTCGTGTCGTTCGTGCCGGTGGACGCGCAGCCCCACAGGCCGCCGACGCACAGCATCATCGCTGCATAAAACGGTGCTTTCTTCATGATTCCTCCGTGGATTTCTTCCTGTTGGTTTTTGTTGGTGCCGGTGGAGCTCGACTCCACGCGACGGTTTGATTTCACGGTCATTGGGTTCGGCTGGTGGCGCTCGTATCAGTCGTGGCTGTATCGGTGGCGCTCGTGCCCTGGTACTCGGTCGTCGTTCCCGAGGTCGTGGATCCGTTGGCCGCGGTGCTCGACGTGCTGGTCTGCGTCGTGTCGGTGGACGGCGTGATGGTGCCGGTGGAGCCTTCGGTGCTCTCCTTGTGCCCGCCTCCGCAGGCGAGCGTCGCCATCGTCACGAGGCAGATCAGCAGGGCTTGCAGCGTTCGTTTCATCACCTCTCCTTTCCCTTCTCTCACTTTCGTGTAGAGCAACTCCTTTGCCGATTTGTTGCAGATTCAGCAATAGATGGAGCGTGAATTGCTGACTCGGCCGGTCATGAACTGGCTTCATCGCCTCTCTCCGCACGTCTACGCGATCCTCCGCATCCTCACCGGCGTGATGCTGGCGATGCACGGCACGGCCAAGCTGTGGGCGTGGCCGAACGGCAAGGTCGTGTCCGATCCCGTGATGATGTTCGCCGCCGTCGCGGAGCTGGTTGCGGGCGTGCTGATCGCCATCGGCTTTCTCACGACGTGGGCCGGCTTCATCGCCAGTGGCACGATGGCCGTGGCGTACTTCTGGAGGCACGCCTCCGGCGGCTTCCTGCCGATCGTGAACAAGGGGGAGCTGGCGGTGGTGTACTGCTGGCTCTTTCTCTACATCGCGTCAGCGGGGGCGGGGATCTGGAGTGTGGATGCGGCCCGCCGGCGCCGGCGGCGGTGAGCCACAGTCAGGGTGCACCGGACAGACAGGAGTGTCTGTCCCACATTAAGGCCCTTACTTCGTCAACTGCCGCAGCGCCGTCTTGAGCACGGCCGGGAACTCGGCCTCCGGGCCGAGCTCTTTGCGCGCTTTCTCCAGCGCGAGCTCCGCATCTTTGGGGCGGTAGCCGAGGTTGATCAGCGCGGAGTGCACGTCATCGTCGATGGAGGTGCGGGTCGGCGCGGCTGCCACGACGGCCTGCTGTTCGGGGGTGAGCACGAGCTTGTCGCGCAGCTCGAGACAGATGCGTTCCGCCGTCTTCTTGCCGACGCCCGGGATCGTCGAGAGCTTGCGGGCATCGCCGCGGGCCACGGCGTCGGCGAGATCGGGCGCGTCGATGCCGGAGAGGATCTTCTGCGCGAGCGTCGGGCCGATGCCGGAGATGGAGATCAGCTTCTCGAACGCCTGCTTCTCTTCGCTCGTGGCGAAGCCGTAGAGCGCGAGCATGTCCTCACGCACGTGCGTGAAGATGTCGAGCGCCGCGTCGCTCTTTCCCTCGATGCGGTAATACGTCGACAGGGAGATGTGCACCAGGTACCCGACGCCTCCGGCGAGGATGAGCGCGTGCGTCGCGTCGAGCCGCTTGAGCCGCCCTTCGAGGTAGCCGATCACGCGCCGCTCCTGACCGGATTGAGGATTGAGGATTGAGGATTGAGGATGGCTGCGCTACGCGATGACTTGGTTCTCATTCTCAATCCTCAATTCTCAATCCTCAATTCTCAATCCGTTCAGCGCCGCCGCCACCGCACGCCGCCGGGCGTGTCTTCGAGGATGATCCCTTTGCCGAGCAGCTCGTCGCGGATGCGATCGCTCTCGGCGAAGTTGCGGGCTTTCCGTGCGGCCTGGCGGGCGGCGATGAGGCGCTCGATGTCCTCGTCGAGCACTGTGTCGCGGCGGGGGAAGATGTCGAGGACGGGGTCGACTTTCTGCAGCGCGGTGCGGATTCCTTCGGCGTCTCCGGCGGAGATGCGGCCGGCGTCGATGGCACTGTTCGCGTCGCGGATGAGCGTGAAGATCGCCGCCAGCGCGGCCGACGTATTGAGGTCATCATCCATGGCCTCGGTGAAGGCATTGAGGAACGTGCCGATCAGCGCGTCGCCTCCCTCGTCGGCATGCGCGGCGTCGTGCGGCGCCGACCTGGCCACTTCGTCGAGTCGGATGAGGAAGGAGTCGATGCGCTGGATGGCGCTCTTCGCGTCGTCGAGCGATTGCGTCGTGAAGTTCAGCTTCGTGCGGTGCGGCACCGACAGGAGCGCGTAGCGGAGCGTCAGCGGGTCGTAGCCGAGGGTGTGGATCTCGGCGAGCGTGTAGATGTTGCCGAGCGACTTCGACATCTTCTGCGCGTCGATGTTGAGGTGCTCGCCGTGAACCCAATAGCGGACGAACGGCTGGCCGGTGGCCCCTTCGCTCTGCGCGATCTCGTTTTCGTGATGCGGGAAGATCAGGTCAACGGCGCCGGTGTGGATGTCGAACGCCTCGCCGAGGAGATCCATCGACATCGCGGAGCACTCGAGGTGCCACCCGGGACGCCCTTCGCCGATGGCGGTGGACCACGACGGCTCCCCCTCCTTCTTCGCTTTCCAGAGGACGAAGTCGCGCGCCGATTCCTTCTCGTATTCATCCGACTCGACGCGCGAGAACTCGCTCGACGCGTCGATCTCGACGCGCGAGAGCTTGCCGTAACCCGGCAGGCTGGCCACGCGAAAGTACGTCGAGCCCTCGGCCTCGTACGTGTGGCCGCGCTCCGTGAGGCGCTGGACGAGCGACACCATCTGCGGGATGTACTCCGTCGCCCGCGGGTAATGATCGGCGGGACGGATGCGCAGCTCTTTCAGTGAGGCGAGGAAGGCGTCGATGTACGGCGCCGTGTAGGTGTTGATGTCTTTGCCGGCGGCGTTCGCGTTCCGGATGATCTTGTCCTCGACGTCCGTGATGTTCATGACGTGGGTGACGCGAAAGCCGCGGAACTGCAGGTACCGGCGCAGCAGGTCGCTCCAGAGGAACGTCCGCAGGTTGCCGATGTGCGGATGGTTGTAGACCGTCGGGCCGCACGAGTACATCCGCACCTCGCCGGGACGCAGCGGCACGAACGTTTCCTTCTCCCGGGTCAGGGTGTTGAAGAGCTTGAGGTCCGACATGGTCCGGCAGAGTATAACGGTGCCCGCATGCTGACCCGCGCCGCGTTCGCCGAGCACTTCGCCTCCCGCGCCGTCTTCGGAATGGTGCACCTGCTGCCGCTACCCGGCTCGCCGCTGTTCGCGTCGATGGAGGCGGTGATCGAGGCCGCGCTGCGCGATGCTCGGGCGCTGGCGGCGGGCGGCTGCAGCGCGATCGTCTTCGAGAACTTCGGCGATCGCCCGTTCGCGAAAGGGCGGGTGGAGGCGGAGACGGTGGCTTCGTTCACGCGCGTGGTGGCGGACGTCGTCCGCGAGGTACGGGTTCCGTTCGGAATCAACGTCCTGCGGAACGATGCGCAGTCGGCGCTGGCGATCGCCGCGGCCACCGGGGCGTCATTCATCCGGGTGAACGTCCACACCGGGGTCATGGTCACGGATCAGGGGATCGTCGAAGGGGACGCTTACACGACCATGCGCAAGCGCGCGTCGCTCGCACCGCGGGTGCACGTTTTTGCCGATCACCTGGTAAAGCATGCCGCGCCGCTGGCGGAACTGGAGCCGTTACAGGTGGCCAAGGACCTCCGGCTGCGCGGGTTGGCCGACGCGTTGATCGTCACCGGTGCGGAGACCGGGGCGGCGGCCGATCCGGCACGGCTGCGTGCGTTGCGCGAAGCGCTGCCCGACGCTCCGCTGCTGGTCGGCAGCGGCCTCACCGAGGAGAACGCGCGAAGCTTTGCCGATGCCGACGGAGCGATCGTCGGCACGTCGATCAAGCAGGACGGCCGCGTCGACGCGCCGGTCGATACCGGTCGCGTCGAGCGGATTGTCCAAGCCTTCTGCGGCTGGCCTTCAGCCAGCCGGTTTCGCGGCTAGCCGTTATCCGGTAGCCGTCAGAGGACTCTTCGTCCCGTCGCCAGGCGGTAGATCAGCAGGATCAGCGCGATGACGATGAGGATGTGGATCAAGCCCCCACCGATGTGGAGTGCGAATCCACCGAGCCAGAGGATTATCAGGACGATGATGATCAACCAAATTAAATTGCCCATGGAGTGACGTGCTCGGCAATTGCCGTGCCTGACGCGGCCGTGATGCTCAGTTGTCTCCTTTAGTGGTCGTGCTCTCGCCGCCCAGTGAGGGAGTGGGAACTCATCAGTCCATTTCGTCCAAATCTCTCTGTCCGGCTGAGTTAGTGGTCGTGCTGCTTCCACGAGCTCTTCCGCAAATCCTTACGATGGTACGTTTTACGGACGCCGTTGACCGGAATCTTGGACGCTCCGTTTTGTTATTAGTAGCACTCATGACAACCCATGCTCAGATACTCCTCGTAGAGGACGATGTGAACGTGTCGACATTGCTCGCCCGACAGCTCCGTCGCGCCGGGTATGGTGTGCTCGAGGCTGGCACGCTCGGGGCCGCTCGCGAGCTCGTCAAATCGAACCTGTGGGACCTGGCAATTCTCGACCGGAACCTGCCGGACGGTGACGGGGCGTCGTTCTGCCGCGAGTTACGCGAGCAGTTCCCCCACACCTACCTGATGATTCTGACGGGAGAGTCGAGCGAGGAAGCGAAGCTCCAGGGCTTCGAGCTCGGCGCGGACGACTACGTCACGAAGCCGTTTCCGCCGCAGGAGCTGCTCGCCCGCATCCGTGCCGGCCTGCGCATCGTCGAGCTGCAGAAAGCGCTGCTCGACAGCAATCGCCAGCTCGAGGAGCTGTCGCTGACGGACGGTCTGACGTCGCTTCGCAACCGCCGAGCTTTCGAGCAGCAGCTCGGCCAGACGTTCGAGCACGCCCGCCGCTACACCCGGCCTTTATCGATTGCGGTCGTCGACATCGATCACTTCAAGCAGGTGAACGACATGTACGGGCACCAGGCGGGCGACTGTGTGCTCCGCGCCGTGGCGCAGGTCCTCGACCACGGCACCAGGCAGACCGATTTCGTCGCCCGCGTCGGCGGCGAGGAGTTCGCGATTCTTCTCCCGGAGACGCAGTTGTTCGAAGCAATGCAGTTCGGGGAGAAGATTCGCGCCGCCGTCGAAGGGGCCACCGTCCGCATGGCCGAGACGGCCCACCGCGTCACCGTGAGCGTCGGCATCGCCTCGATTCCGCACTCGGACGTCAAAGACGTGACCGAGCTCTACGACGCCGCCGACCAGGCCCTCTACCGCGCCAAGAACCGCGGCCGCAACCGGGTAGAGATCGAGAAGCGCAAGATCACCCGCCGCCCGATGCAGCCCCCGACGCAGCACCGCTTGCAGATCGAGATGTAGTGATCTCGGAGTGCGGTGGCGGCATAGCCACCGCTCTTCTACAC
>DASWMP010000092.1:0-57716 GCA_036399695.1 Thermoanaerobaculia bacterium
CCCGATATTCGGCGGAATCTGAATGTGGGACAGACACTCCTGTCTGTCCGCGCCCGCAGGCGCCGGTTCATCGACGGCAGAACCAAGGGAGTAGATCGAGGCGCACCGTTTTGAGACACCCTCCGTTCGCCACCGCACTCCATCACTTCAACGCGACGATGTCCTTTTTCGAGCGGGGATCTACCTCGTAGGCGGTGTCGTACTGATTGCCGAAGCCGGTCACCCGCAGCTTGCGGCCCGGCTTGAAGTGGGGCGAGTGGGGGTCGATGTCGGTCGTCCGGTTGAGGTAGACCTGGGCCGGACCGCTGCCGTCGTCGAGGTACACCTTGTATCCGTACTTTTCATCCTTGACCGCGCCCTGCGACGTCACCGTCCCCTCGATGGTGACGATGAAGCCGAGCGTCGCCGCCCCGACCTGACCGGTGGCGACGCGTAGCTGCGTCCCCGGCAGCACCTCGATCCCGCTCTCCCCCGCCGGCACGATCTGCAGCTTCGCCGCACTGACGCCGAGGACGCCCGTGACCTGCACCCGCTGCCCCAGCCGCAGGCGAGGGTTCTTCGGAACGCTCACCCAGATCCCGCCGGTCTGATCCTGGATGGCAAACCCTTCGTCGCCACTCGAGGAGCTGAAGTCTCCCGAAGGAACGCTCACGAGCCCGAGCACCGTCACGGTCGTCCCCTGCGCCTGCTGCCGCGCCGCGGCGATGGGGATGTACCTGGGCGTGGCCGCGGTGAGGCCGGCGAGCGGGAGAAGGAGAAAAACGAGAATCAGGAGACGGCGCATGCTCACCTCACAGGATGACAAAGGGTAGCGGCTCGAGGAGACGGCGAAGCTCCTCTTCTGTACCACCCATCTTCTTTACGAGAGTCGGCGCGTGCCAGCTTACCGCAACGGTCCCACGGGCCGGCGTCAGAGTGATGTCGACGAGAACCTCGTATCGCGAATCGGGCCATGGCTGCTCCCGAAGTGCGCCGGCATTCGCCGGATCGACGATAGTGAAGCAGGGCCAGCGCGGAAAGTGAATGCGCGAAACATCGACGTTCAGAAAACGGCAGCCATACAGTTCCGCTGCGGAAAAATCGGCGTCGACGAGCTCCCCCGGGCCGTACAGTTCGGGCGAGTCCCCGAAGCCGCAGCCGTGGTAACGACCTTTGAACGTGCAGCGAACAAAGCGATTTCCATAGAACTCGCGGTTCGAGAGCTGACGCTTCGCCTCGATCGTGCAGTCGATGAAGGTGGCATGGCGGATCGACACCGATGCCACTTTCAGGACGATGCGGCAGCGGGTCAGCTCCGCATCACTGATGAAGCTGACCTCGCTGCCTGTTTGCGCCACGACGATCTCTTCGTCGTGGCGCGTGACGTTGTGAATTCTCATCAATCGAACACGATGAAGCGGAACAACTCGTCAGGCATTCGCCGCGCGTGCCGGGTGATGTTCCACTTGCTCCGCAGCAGCAGATCGTAGCTCATGCCGCCGGGGCCACGCACGTCGACGCCCCTACTGCTCCATGTCAGGTGCTGGAACTCCTCCGACACACGACGCTCAACCCAGCGCCCCTTGGCCTGACGTTCGAGCAAACGTGGCAAATAATGCTTGCGACGCGGATGCTGCCTGGCGGCGCGGATCGCGGCACGTTCGGCATCGCTCAAGTGCTCTGCCGGATTCCACTTCTTCGCCCACCGAGTGGCCGCGGCCTGCAACGCATCGCCGACCTTGTCGACGTTCGGGATTACCTGACGTGCATCACCGGCCGCTTTCGGCACGTTGTACAACGCACGGCCACGCTGCACGATCGTGCTCTTACGCAGTTTCTGCGCGGTACGCAAGAACAGGTTCGGTCGAGCACGTAACCGCTTCGCGGCGGTCTTGCCGCTCGCCCTCAACGCCCGCGAGCTCGTCACGCCCTTGACCGCGACGCGCGCCGTACCCAGGCCCGGCGCCTTGCGGAGGGCGCGGTTTACCTTGGCGATGTCGTCGGCGTGGTCGACGATGTTGTCGATGGCGCGGACGCCCTTCGCGGCCGCGCGGCCGCTGCTGCCGCCGTAGCGGAGCAGCTTGTTCCAGGCGCTGCGGAGCGAGCGGCCGTCGGGATCGCGGGAGTTGATCGGGTCGCCGTTGACGAACGCGTAGAGATTGGAGCTGTCGGCGTAGCCTTCCGGGTCGGGCGTCAGGAACGACGCGGTGGAGGCGTCGTACCAGCGCTCGCGGGCGTAGACCATGCCGGTCGCGGGCTCGCGGAACGGGAGCTTCTGGAAGTCGAAGTTGAGCTTCGTGGAGGAGGTGAGCTCGCCCGCGAGATAGAGATCGGTGATCTCGAAGAGCGCCGCGCCTTCGTCGGACGACGCATCCGCGGAGGCGAAGGTCGTGTCGAGCAGCGCGATGCTGTGTTGCGACGCGAATGAGGAGCCGGCGGACGGCTGCCAGTTGTTGAGGAGCTGGGCCCACCGCGGAGCGGCGGCGGGTGGCGTGGTGCCCCACCCTTCCGCCTGGAGCGAAGGCGTGAGCGCGACTTCGATGTTCGTGGCGCCGGCGACGAAGCCCGCCCACTCGGCCGGATCGAGCGTCCAGACGAGCGTCGAGCCTTCTTCCAGCGACGTCGGAGCAAGCTCGCGGAGGCGCGTCTCGTCCGCCAGGGCATAGAGACGGGCGCCGTTCGCGATGGTCGTGGCGACGACTTCTTCGCTGACGTGGACGCGCACCTCGCGGTTGCCGGAGGCGGCGCGCACGGCGATGCGGTCGACGGCCGGGCCGCGCAGGAAGCGCGGCGCGTCACCGTAAGCGTCGGCATAGAGGACGCGCTCCACGAGCGCGCCGTTCTCATCGACGACCGCCTGCAGTGAATCGGTCGCGGCTTCGTCGGTGATGGGGAGACGGCGAAGGACGGTGCCATCGGGACCGGCGACGAGCACTGCGATCGGATCGTCGTAGTCGCTGTCGCCGTGCAGGTACTGCCGCACCAGCCCGGCCTCGGCCGCCGTGGTCGAGGCAGGCGTGCCGTTGACGCTCTTCTCCGCCTCGAAGATCGAGACGAGACGGTCGGTGATCGGATCCCAGACCCAGGTCGTGTGCGCCGGGAGCCCGTCACGCGCCAGCACGTTCGTGCGCGTTTCGAGCGACCAGGCACCGCTGGCGTCGAGCTGCCTCGCGAGGCGGCCGACGACGCGGTTCATCGGGTCGTAGACGTAGTCGATGCGGCGGCCGAGCGCCGCGCTGTGCACCGAGGTGACGCGGCTGTGCGTATCGTATTCGACGGTCCAGTCACCGCTCAACGTGCGGCGCTGGCCGGTGAAGCTGTAGCCGTCGACGTCGACCGCGACGGCCGGATCGGAGATGAACGTCCGCTTCTCGTTGATCTTCTTGCCGGGGTTGCGGCCGGCGCTCCAGCTCAGCGGAAGCTGTCCGGGCGCGGCGGTCTGGATCGCGTCGCTGCTGGCAGTGCGGCCGGAGATCGGACGATCGCCGACGAAGCCGCCGTTGCTGACGCCTGCACCGGCGAACGGATCGGCCGTCGTACCGGCGAGCTTGTTCAAAACGCTCGTCTGCAGGCGGCCGTTCGCGTCGTAGCCGTAACGCGAATGGCGATCGGCCAGACCGCGGTCGGTGACGTCTTCGATGCGGCGGGCGTCGTCGCGAGTGACTTCACTGCCGGCCAGGACGCGCGCGCCGAAGATCGTCTGCGCGCGGCCGAGCGAGCCGTCGGCGTCACCGGGGCTGGAAGGTGAAGTGGGGATGGACGCGGGGCCGGAGACACCCGGGCCGTCCGCGTAGCCGTACTCCGTGCGGAGCTGGCCGGCGGCGCCGACGAACAGGGTGCGCTGCGCAAGGCGGGTGATGCCGCGGCCGATGGCCTGGTACAGCGCCGGGCCGGAAGGCGCGGCGCTGCCGCTGAGCTCTTCGGTGATGCCCGTCAGGTTCGACGCGGCGTCGCGGGTCTCGTCGATCCACGCCAGCCACGGCGAAGCGCTGTCGCCACTCGGAACGCCGTTGCCGGCGGCCGGCATGCGCCAGCGGCTCCGCTCTCCGTCGAAGACGGTCCAGCGATGCTCCTGCGTATGGACGTCGAGGACGTCCATCCCGGCCAGGCCGCTGTTGTCGCGATAGCGGATGGACCGCGTCTTCCGTGGACGTCCGAGACGATCGAAGTCGTCGTACTCGATGGCGGCCGTGCGGTTGGCGACGCGCACCAGGCGGCCGCCCTCGTACGTGAACTTCGTTTCGATGGCCGTGGTCGTCTGTGCGGAGTGAATCTCGATGACGCGGCCGGCGCCGTCGTATTTGAACGACTGCCACTGGCCGGCGCGATCGCGCACGGCGGCCACACGGCCGGTGAGCGGCTCGTACTCGATCAGATCGTGGAGCAGGTCCGGATAGGTGATGTCGGTGACGCGGCCGAGGCCGTCGACGGTGTAGGTCGTGACCTCGCCGTCCTCGTCGACATGCCGCCGGAGGTTGCCATACTCGTCGTACTGCAGCTCGATTGCGCCCGGGCCCGGGAGGTCCTGGCGATAGGCGAGGCCGCGGCTGTCGTAGAACGACCTCGTCTCGAGCGAGCCCGGAGCGCTGTGCAGCGTCAGGTTGCCCTGCTCGTCGTACTCCATCGTCTCGACCCGGCCGGCTTCGATGCGCTCGCGCAATCTGCCGAGGTCGTCGTAGGTGGTGATGCTGGAGACGCTGCGTCCGGCGCGGGGCTCGGAGCGCGTCTCACTCGTCGGCAACTCGCCCAGGTATTCGCGGTCGACCTGCAGGAAGACGTCGCCCGGATCGAGCAACGCACCGCTTGCCGACGTGTCGGTGCCGGGGCCCTGACCTAGGCCGTACTTTTCCGTCTTCACACGGCCGGCGGCGTCGAGCACACGCTGGATGACGCGCACCGGCTCGAGCGGCGAGAGGTCGCCGTTGACGCTGGCGATCTTTCCGACGCGGGTGGTCTCGTTCGTTTCACCGTCGTCCCACGTGTGCTGCGTGACGCGCGACTCGCCGGTGGAGGTGATCTCGTCCGCGGTGCGGCGCAGGCGGCCGTTGTCTGACCAGGTGTTGTACGTATGGGCGACGACGTCACCGTTGGCGGCGAAGTCGGTCTCCTCGCGGAGCTCGTCCCAGCCGGTCCACTTTGATTCGGTCCTCGTCCCGTCCGCGCGGTACTCGATCTTTTCGCGGCCGAAGTCGTCGTACAGGTGCGCCGCGGCGACGACGCTGTCGGACTCGAACGAGAGCTCACCGCTCTTGTCGTAGGCCATGCGCCGCCGGACCAGCGATCCACCGCCGGTTCCGGGGTGAAGCTCGATGAGCTCCGGCCGTCCGAGGCCGTCGAGGGTCGTGACCTTCTTCGCTGCATCGGAGGGGCTGGTGTGCGGCAGCACCTCGGTGAGGGTGCGCTCGTTGAGGTTGTATTCGGCAGCGGTCCTGACGTCCGTGAACGAGCCGAGGATGTGCGCGTTCGTGACAGACGTCGAGGCGAGGCGGCCGCGCGCGTCGAACGTCCGGGTCGTGATGACCTTGTCGCCCGACACGCCGGTCTGCGCCGTGTCTTCGTACAGCGTGTTGCCGCTGGAGTCGAAGCCGAAGTGCTGCGCGGTGAGGACGTCACTCCCTTTCTCCACGGAGATCCGGGTGACGCGCCCTTCGGAGTCGCGGTCGGTGTACGTCTTCGTCCCGCGAATCAGGTCCTCGGCGAGCTCCTGCTCGCCGCCGCCCGGGAGCTCGGAGTAGGTGAACTTGATGCTGGTGCCGTCCGTCGCGTCGCCGCCGATGATGGTCCAGGGACGGCCGAGAGCGATCGCCGGTGAGCTCAGCGGATTCTCGTAGTAGGTGACGGCCGTCTTCTGCGTGACGGTGCCGCCGGACGCCAGCTTCGTCGTCTCGATGGTCGAGAGCTGACCGCGCTTGTCGAACGTCTGGCTGTGCGTGATGCCGGTATCGCGCTCCTGCGTCTTCTTCAGGTCGCGGCTCGGCGACTGCGCGTCGCGATAGACGAAGGCGGGGTCACCCTCCCCTCTCCGGCCGATGCGCTGCACGGTGGCCGAGAGAGTCGGCGGCGTGGCCGCGGTGCCGCCGTTGTCGTACTTGTACTCGGTGACGAGCGGGACGGCGCCGACGCCGGCCGGCGTCTCCGTCACCATCTTGATGATCTGTCCGGGAGCGCCGTTCGGTGCGGCGTCGTATTCGGTGGTGACGTTGAGACCGTTCGGATGGAGGACGCTGGCGAGCTGGCCGTGCCCGTCGTAGCCGTAGTCGGTGACGAGCGTCTCATCGCCGAAGGTGGCGAGCAGCGGGTTGGGCGTGCCGCCGGCGACGAACGTCGGCGCCTTGACCGTGGCGGTGTCGATGTGGACGCGCTCGTCGTTGTCCTCGACGCTGGTGAGGACGTACGTCCGCACCTGCTGGAGCATGTCCGTGACCTCGACGGTCTGGATGCCCGTGCTGCTGTTCTCGCTGTACAGGAACTTCGCGGTGGTCTCGCCGCAGGCGGTGGCGACGTAGTTGCCGCAAGGCCAGAACTGCTTCTCGACGCGGTCGCGCTCGACGGGGTTGGTGTTCGCGAAGTACTGGAAGCGGACGCGCGGCGCGGTGTTCGCCGGGTCCTTGATGGTGAGCAGGTTCGAGGCGAAGTCGACGAAGTCGGTGTTCGGCTGCGTCGGCCCCGGCGTGCTCACGGACTGGTAGGTGTACTCGACCGCCGGGCGCGAGTTGTTTTCATACGAGTACGTTCCGGGCACGTCCGTGCCGGCACGAACGACAGGCGTCTTGACCTTCGTCAGGCGGCCCTGCGCGTCGTATTCGTAATCGACGAGGCGCGTCCGCCAGTCGCTCACCTGCCTCAGCAGACCCGGGTAGGAGCCCGCGGCTGCAGCGTCATCCGCCCAGTACTTGAGGTGCGTGCGGCGGTTGAATGGATCGACGATGGTGGCGACGCGGCCGGTCTCGTCGTAGACGTACCGGTTGGTGTTGCCGGCGGTGGAGTCGGTCGGGTCGAGGAACTCGTCGGACTCGGCGATGAGGCGTCCGAGCTCGTCGAACTCGGTGATGCGCCACTGCTGGTCGAACATCGTCCAGCCGCGGTCGGTGCGCACGACCTTGAGCGCGAGGCCCTTCGGCGAGACGTAGCGTGCACGCGCTCCCGCACGGGCTTCGGCGGCGTCGGCTGCGTCAGTGCTGCCGGATTTCTGGAAGAGCCAGACCTCGCCGTCGCCGTCGCGGTATTCGAGGTCGCCGCTCGGCAGCGCGCGGAGGCGCCGGAAGAGCGTCGAATCCCAGCCGAGGCCGAGCAGCGTGCCGCCGATGGTGCGCGAGCGGTAGGTACGGGCGACCTGCACGTCGACGCCGCGTCCTTCGATCTCGAGGTCGACCTCGTCGCTCTCGACTTCACCGGAGTGGAGGTACGTGGTCTCGTCGAGCATGCCCTCGGCGACCGGGGCATTCTGCGCGGCGACGCGCAGCGGATCGGGACGAACCGTGTCCGCCATGATGGTGGCGAAGCGCGCCGACATCCTCCCCTGCAGGCCGAGGTGCGCGTACGGGGTGCCGGTGAAGACGTTGTCCGTCAGGGAACCGTCGGCACGGATGGAGATGAAGCGGCCGTTGGTCCAGAGCTCGTAGACGCCCTCCGTTTCGGTCTTGTCGCGGAGCGGTTTCGGACGCTCGCAGAACGGGCAGCCCTGCTTCTTCCGGTACTCGCTCTTCTGGGAGTCGCTCGTCACGCCGGACGGGTAGGTCCAGGTGTAACGGTCGCTCGCCCGCGGGTCGGCGATGGCGACGATCCAGGGTGAGACGTAGGAGTTGAAGCCTTCCTGATGGCGCAGCGCCTTCTCGAGCGCCTCGTTCTCCGCGGCCGTACCGGCGCGCGGCATGACGCGGCGGAGCTCGAGCTGGGTAGCACGGCTGTCGTTGGCGCCGCCGCGCGTCTTCGTACGGAGGTGGGAGCGCGGCAGGCCGGCAGGCGTCTGCGGCGTGGTCGCTCCGGGGACGCCTTCGCTTTCGATCGCCAGCGCGACCTTGCGGCCGGCGGTTTCGAGCGCGCGGGCGAGGCCGGCCGGCAGCGTCACCTCGAGGCGGAACGCGGCCATCGAAGCGGCTTCGGTCGTGTCCTGTTCAATCTTCGTCTTGAACTCGTCCGGCGGGGCGATGCCGAGCGGCACGACGCCGCCGACGTACGTCAGCCCTTCGGCGTCGACGTTGGCCTTCATCCGGATCACCGGATCGAACGCGGTCGTGACCTTCAGGTCGTTGGTGTTGATGTGGCCACCGAAGATCGTCCCGGTGGAGGGATCGAAGAGCGGCGGGAGCGTGCCGAAGACGAAGTCGGGCTCGCTCTTCCAGATGATGCGCGGGTCGTCGACGCCGGTCTCACCCATGATGCCGAACTGCGTCATGGCCTTCTTCGCGATCGGGAAGAGCTCGTTCGGCGAGGTGACGTCGGCGCTTTCGTCGACGTGCGATACGTCGACGAGGAGCACGCGCCCTTTGCCGTCGATGACGAGGGCCAGGTTGGTGTCCGGAATCTTGCGGACGTTGTAGGCGCCGGCCGGGATCCAGATCATGCCGACGAGCGAGTTTTCGCCGACGTTGATGTCGACGTCGTCGGTGCCGCCGTTCGCCGTCACGACGAGCACGCCGTAGCTGCCGCCGGACACGAGGATGTAGTCGTGATCGGGATCGAGCTCGCTGCCGCGGTGATAGGCCAGGCCGCTGAAGCGCGGCGTCAGACGTCCGCCGGAGGCGATGACGGCCGGCTCGACGGATGCGAGACGCGGATGGATGTACCCGGCCGGCTTGTCCTTGAAGATGAGGCCATAGCCGCGGGCGTACGTGCCGCCGTCTTCGTCCATCGACATGTCCATGCCGAGGAGGCCGCGCGTGGCGTCGACGACGAACGTCGGGATGACGGAGGAGTCGGCGCCCGGAACGGTCGTGACTTCCGGCGTGTAGGTGATGTTTTTGATCGGCGAGTTCGACTGCGTCGGCGGCGGCTCGCCGTCCGTGATCAGGACCTGCTCCTGCTTCGGCTCGTAACCGGCCGGCTTCACGGGCGTGTCGTTCGACTGCACGGCGGTGATGTCGTACAAGCCGAGGCCGTAGCCGAAGAGGGTGACGAGCGCGTAGGTGCGCACGTTGCGGATGACCGTGAGCTTGTCGGTCGGACGGGCGATGACGCCCTTCACCCGCTGATCGGGCTTGTTGGCGACGATGTCACCGGACCAGCGCATCTTCAGCGTCTCGTTGACGATGGTGACGCGCTGGACCGCGTAGTCTTCGGCGGACGCGGCGTAATTGATGACGACGTCGAATTTCTCGAAGCCGTCGACGTCGTTGTACTCGACGACGTCCATCTCGGTCTCGGCGGCCTTGAACTCCTCGAGCGTCTCGTACTTGATCGCGTCGTCCTGCGTCACGACCTGGATGCGCCGCGGCGTAGCCTCGGGACGATCGGAGATCAGGACGTTGCTGACGGGCGACATCTGCACGCCCGCACCCGGACGCCAGCCGACGATCACGTTCCCGTGGAACTTGCAGACGGTCTGCGGCGAGAGGTCCGGGAACTCGGGACAACGCGTCGTCGCGTCACGTGCGGCCACGAAGTCCTCGACGTTGTAGATGCGCAGCGTCGAGTACATGGAGAAGTAACCGGCCGAGTAGACGCGGCCGTGGATGTCGGTCGCGACGGACCAGTGCTCGTCGAGCCCCAGCGCCTTCCCCTGCCATTTGGCCGGGACGTACGAGATCGGGCTCGGCTGGATCGTGCTGACGCCCTGCAGCGCCGACGGATCGGACATGTCGTACGCGAGCAGCCCGCCGTCCTGTGCGGCGACGAAGGCGAGGTTGCCGTAACGGGCCAGGTCGCGCAGTTGCGCCGACTGGTGCTCCGGCGCGGGGATCATCTTGAACTCGTTGACGTCGGCGCCCGACTTGCGGACGGTGAAGTCGAGCTTGATCGGCGACGTGCCGCTCGGGCCCGTACCGAGGCCGAGAGGGTTGTCGGAGCGGTCGACGATGCTCGTCGTCAGCGTGACGCGGTACTTGCCGCCGCGGACGAGCGGCGCCGGCAGCGTGAGGATGACGCGGCGGCCGCCGCTGTCGACCTTGTACGTGACCTGTGTCGAGAGCTCGTTCGGCCACGGCTCGAGCTGTTCGAGCGTGATGGCCCCGGCCAGGAAGTCCGCGTCGTCGTCCGCGGTGCCGCCGGTCTCGTCGCTCGGCAGCTTGATCGCCTCGTTGAAGACGACCGCGATCTCGGCATCGGGCGAAGCGTCGACCGCGCCGGCGATGATGAAGATGCGATCGCCGCGCTCGGCCGCCATGTAGATGGGAGGCAGCGTGCTGCTCGTGGTGGTCTCGACGGTCGACGAGAGCTCGCCCGTACGGGCGTTGAAGAGCTGCACCGGCGTCTTCGGCAGCAGTTTGTCGACGACCTCGGAACCGGAGTCCTTGACGCTGACGATGCCGCCCTCGAACTTGACGAGATACGGACCGGTGCGCGCCTCGTCGACGAGCGCGTCGATGGCGTCGACGCGGAACGGCGAGGCGAAGATCGGATACGGGCCCTGCTCGTCGGCCACCGGACTCTCGATCTGCACGATGTCGCCGGCGCCGCCGATGGTGCCGCCTTCGTACGTCTTCGTGAAGGTCTGCAGACCGGTCGCGGAATCGACGCCGTAGATGCTGAACGGCTTGCCGGCGATGCCGGGCATGAGGACGCGGCCGAACTCGATGATGTAGAAGTCGGGGAGGTAGAACGACAGGGCGACGCTGTTGAAGATGTCGGCGAACCGCGCCGCGTCCGAGGCGCCGCCGACGAAGAGGTCGACGACGAACCAGAGGAGTTGCGTGTCCGGGTTGTCGGGCGACCACATGGAGAAGTAGGCCGCCGCCTGCTGCACTTCATAGAGGTACTTCAGCGCCTGCTTGCCGACGAGCACACCGCCACCGACGCCGCTGCCGACGCCCGGCTCCGCCAGCGTCCGCGCCTGGAAGCGCGCACCGGCGGCACTCTCCTCCGCCCCTTCGGTCGTGAGCTTGCCGTCGTTGAGACGGAGCACGTCGACGGCGAAGATGCGCGGACCGCGAATGGACTGGCCGAGCTGGCCGAGGATGTAGTGCTTGTTCGGATTGGTGGCTGGGCCGGCCGGCAGCTCGAGCTCGAGCGGCTTGTTGGCCTTCCCTTCGAACTCGACCTTCACGCCGGTGCCGATGACGAGCATCTCGTCGACGCCCGGCACGCCGTTCAGCAGGTCGCGGGTGACCGGCGTGAGACGGACGATGGTGGCCTTGTCGAACGTTCCGGCCGCGATGACGACGCCGTAGCCTTCCGGCGTGACGAGGTGCACTTCCTTGTTCGGCATCGCCACGACGGCGCGTCCGTCCGCGCTGACGAACGGCGTCAGCGGCACGACGGCGATGATCGACTTGCTGATCGCATGCAGGACCTGCAGCTCCAGCTCGTCGGCGATGGTGATGCGGTCGCGGGCGTCCTTGTTGCCGACCTCGAGCTCGAACGAGCCGTCCGCCCTGTCGATGACGAGCGTGTAGTCGCGAATGAAGGTGCGGTTGCGGCGGACGACGACGGCCAGCGCGCCACGCGGCAGTGCTCCGGCGAGACCCTTGACGATCGATTTGCCGTTCTCGTCCGGCATGCTGACGCGGATCAGCGACGGCTTCACGTCCCCGTTGCCCGGCGGGATTGCATACGTCTCGAACTGCGTGATCACCGTGCGGCCGAAGGCAGCGCCATTCGTCGAACGGATGCCCGGGAGGAGCGTGATGGAGTAGCGCGTCCCCGCCTCGAGGCTGACGGCCGGGGTCCAGGTGACGTCGCGGCCGGAGACCGCGACGCTGCCCTCGACGACCATGTTGCGCGCCAGGTTGCGCACGACGATGCCGCTCGTGGCGGAATTCAACTCGATCGGAAGGCTGAAGCGCGCCGTGACGACGAACGCCTGGCCGGAGTCGACGAGCGACTTGCCGTTGGGCGTCAGCGATTCGAGGACCGGCTCGACCGCGTCGAGTGCGAGGACGCCGAAGTCGACGAAGGCGCCGGCCGCGGGACTGGAAGCGGCGACGGCCGGCGTGCCTTCACCCAGCGCCACGGTGCGCGGCGTGAGCGAGAAGGGCAACGCGGGCTGCGACGCGACCGGAACGACGAAGGTGCCGCCGGTGCGCGTCAGGTCGGTGACGCCGAGGAGGGAGGCCGCCGGCTTGCCGGTGCCGGCCGTGACTTTGGCGTTCGGCACCGCGGCCCCTGCCGCGAGCTGCACGCGGCCGAAGGCGAAGGCGATCGGGTTCTCCGCCGCCAGGATGACGTACTCGCCGCCACGGACGATGCCGTCGAGCGGCAGTTGCGCCGGCTCGATGACGCGGGTGGTGTACCGCCCCGCGGACACTTCGGTGGCGATGCCCGCCAGACGCAGCATCACGCCATACGGGCTGGTGCCCAGCACCTCGGCGACGAGGACCTGCGACGACGGCGTGGCCAGCGCGGTGGCCGCGACGGAGAACGTGGCCCGGGCCGGCTTCACCAGCTCCGGGTTGCGGAACGTGACGCCTTCGACCGGCTCCGGCTCGCTGTCGCGCGTCAGAGTGAAGGTGAAGCCGCCGGCGATGCGGAAGCCGGCGACGCTGCCGAAGCGTGCGAGCGCCTGCGCCGAAAGCGACGTGACGCTGGCGTGCAGCGGGAGGAGCGTGGCGTTGGCCGGGATGTCGAGCGAGACGAGGTCGTCGCCCGGCACGCGGCCGCCGTCGGCGCCGACGAGCGTGCCGCGGTCGATGCGGCCGGGGTACTCGACGACGCGGATGTGGTCGATGCCGTCGCGCAGCAGGACGGCCGCGGCGCGTGGCGTCGGCGCGAGGTGGAAGTCGGCCAGGCCGGTCGTGCCGGCGAGGTCGCGGTAGAGCAGCAGGTCGGTGGCGAACGGCGGGTCGTACAACACGGTGCCGTCCGTCAGGTTGAGACGCTCGTCGATGAACGCCTGGACCGCGGTGCCGCTGGGGTACTTCTGCGCGGCGCCTTCGGTGATGAGCGTGGCGACGGTGCGGCCGTTCGGCAGGACCGTGCCGGGATCGAGGGTGAAGTCTTTGCGCACGAGCGTGCAGTCGGCCGGGGCGGCGGTGCAGGGGCTGGTGACGCCGAGGAGCGTCGCACCGGCACGGGCGGCCGGAGGCGCGGCGAGGTGCGTGGCCTTGTCCGGATAGACGAGGGCGTAGTTGCCGGACCTGAGGACGTCGAAGGTGATGTCGTCGGCCACGACCGGCGCGGCGTTGACGACCTGCCATTCATCGCGCTCGTCGTCGTACTGCGCGAGGGCGAGCGCCTGGTTCGCGGCCGTGACCTGAGCCGCCTTGATGGTGAACGTCAGCTTCGCCCCGGGGAGCGGCTGCGGCTCCGTGGCGTCGTCGACGACGATCTCCGCGGCCGCCAGCGGCGACCAGCCGAGCGGCAGCAGGCCGGCCAGCGACTGCGCGCCGACGGAGGTGACGCGCACCTTCTTCCCGTTCGGCAGCGAGGACGCCGTGAGGGCGAGTGCGGTCTTCTTCGTGACCGCCGTTTCGGCGAGGTGCGTGAGCGTGCGGGCGGTGCCGTCGGCAGTCTGCGCGGCGCCGCGGCGCGTGAGGCGGATGTCGATCGGGACGACGCCGGAGCCGACCGGCACGACGACCTGACGCCACACCGTGGTGTAGCCGGGCGCGCTCGCCCGGATCGTGTACGCGCCTTCGGCGACAGGACGCGCGTAGCGGCCACGCTCGCTGGTGACGATCGTCGGCTGGCCGGTGATGTCGACGCGCGCCATCGCCAGCGGGCGGCCGGTCGTCGCGTCGTAGACAGCGCCCGAAACCAGCCCCTTGCCGAAAGCTTCACCGTCGAGGGTGAAGAGCTCGATGTATTCCGCGGCGAGCGGCGTGCCGGTCGCGTCTTTCGCGGTCGTGCGGACCGTGAGCGTGATGAGCTTTTCCGGAACCGTGGTGAGCGCCACCGTGGCGGTGTCGTTCGCCGCGTTCGTCGTGACGGTGCCGGTCAGCGCCGTGTCCCCGTCCGGAACGATGACGAGCGAGCCCGCGGCATTCGCGACGAGCGTCGCCGCATCCATCTTCTTGGAGAAGCGGATCGTCAGCGTCTTGCCGGCGCGGTCGAGGTCCGCCTCGACGACGGACGGCGCGGCGCAGTTGACGATCGTGCAGACGGCCTTCTCAGGGGAGAGCGTGCCGTCCGAGCCGAGCTGGCGGATGCGGGCGATGTGGTAGCCCGGCTGGCCGCCAAAGGAGACGGTGAAGCTGAAGGCGCCGGTCGTCGCATGCGACGTCGTCGTCATCGTGACGCCGTCCATCTCCAGACGGACGCGCGCGCCCGGCACGCTGGCCGTGCCCTTGATCTCGCGGGTGGTGAAGCAGCCTTCGGCGTCCAGGGTCTCGAGCACCGGCGGCGTGGCCGGCGCGGTGTACGCGACGGTGAAACCGAGCGTGAACGGCTTGGCCAGCGAAGCGCCGGAGAGGTCCTTCACGGAGGTGCCGATCGTGAGCGTGTAGTGCTCGCCGCGCGCGAGCGGCTGGTGCGGGGCGATGCTGATGGCGTCGCGGTCGACGTAGGTCTCGAAGCCGACTTCCGCGTTCGCCGTGTTGCGCAGCGTGACGCCGCCATTGACCGTCGACGCCTCGAGCGCGTTCGAGAAGAGCGTGACGAGGAGGACGGCCGGATCGACTTCGACGGCGTTCGCCGCCGGGAAGTGATCGACGACCTCGAGGGCCTTGCTGAAGCGGACGACGCGGATGGCGTCGGTGGCGCCACGGCCATCCGGTACGGTGACGCGGGCGATCACCGGTACGTTGGTGCCGCTCGCGACCGAGAGCTCGACGTCGGCGGTGAACGACGAGCCCGTGACCGTCGCCTGCACGCCGTTGACCGAGACCTGCGAGCCCTCGGGCGCGATGAACGTACCGGTGACGCGCAGCGTCGTGACGGTCGACGCCACGTAGGTGTTGTCGTCCGGCGTGCTGATGACGATGGACGGGCCCTTCGTCACCTGCGTGACGTCCGTGGAGGCGGACGCCTGCGCGTTGGCAGCGTTGCGGCCGGCCACGGTGATGGTGGTCTTCGATCCGGCCGCGATGCTGGCCGACGGCACGATGAACGTGCCGGTGGTGGCGCTCTGCGCGTGGACCTGCGGCGTCAGCGTGGCGCTGCCCGCCGTCACGGTGAGCGTCGACGGGACGACGTTGACGTACGTGCCGCTGACGTCGACCTGATTGGCGCCGGTCTGCGTCCCCGGCAGCGGTGTGTTGATGGCGATCTGCGGCGCCCCGTCGACGCGTAAGACGCGGACCGTGGCCACGGCAGCGCGGCCGGAGGCGGTCTTCGCACGCGCGGCGATCACGTTCATCCCCGCGGTGAGCGGGACGTCCGGCACGGTGTACGTGCCGTTCACCGGCGTGAAGGTCACGCCGTTCACGTCGCCGCTGATGACACCGGTGCCGACGGTGCCGGTGACCGTGACCTTGTTGGTCTTGATCTGCTCGTCGTTGACCGGCGTGGTGATGGTGATGGTGGGATCGAGGATGCGGTGGAGCGTCAGCTTCACCGGCTCGCCGAACGCAATGCCGTCCGCGCTGGCGCAGCGGAGGCTGAATTCATTCGCCCCCGGCACGAGCGTGACGGGCGCGGCGAACGAGCCGCCCGACATGTATGCCGGCGCGCCGTTGATCAGCACCTTCGGCGCCGTCGTCCGGCCGCCGACCTTGATGGATTCGTTGTAGACGGCTGAACCGTCGGCCGGCTCCACCGAGGTGATCGAGCAGGAGCTCGCGCCGGTGCCGACGAAGAACGTGCGGTCGACGCGCGCCTCGTTGCCGGCGGCGTCCCGTGCCGTGGCGGTCACGCTGTGGCCGCCGTTCTCGAGGACGTGATGCGTCCAGACGACGCCGTCGACCAGGAGCTTCGTCGTCAGCCCTTCCGGAATGTTGTCCGTGGCCTCGAGCGTGAGCGACGGTGAGGCGTCGAACTGCGCCCCTTCCATCAGCTCGAGGTTATTCGCCAGCACCTTCAGCACCGGCGGCGTAAAGTCGGCGAGCACCTGCACGGTGACGGAGCTCTGCCCGCCGACCTTCTTCGTGACGGTGGCGGTGATGACGTTCGGCCCCTCGACCAGCGGGAAGTCGACGCGCTCGAAAGCGCCGGCGGCGTCGAACGGCATGGCCGCACCGTTGACGGTCAGCGAAGCCGCTTCGGACGGCGTGATGATCTGGCCGGCGACGATGGTCGTCGGACGGTTGGTGAACAGCTTGTCGGGCGGCGACGTCAGGATGAGGGCGAGCGAAGCGTCTTCGCGGAAGACCTCGACCTGGTCACTGGCGGTGTTGCCGGCGTCGTCGGCCGCGGTGGCGAGGAGGACCGTGCTGCCGAGGTCGAGCGGGACGCTGGCGCTGAAGCGGCCGCCGTCGAGCGTGGCCACGATGCCGTTGACGGTGACGCGCGTCGCGCCGCCCCAGGTGCCGCGGACGACGACGGTCGACGCGGCGATGCGCTGCTCGTCGGCCGGCTCGGTGATGTCGACGGTCGGCGCGGTGCGGTCGATGGTGAACGTGGCCGTCGCCGTTTCGGACTGATGCCCGTACTCATCGCGGGCAAACGCCGTGATGGTGTGCGAGCCGTTGTCGCTGATGGCCGTGCCGGACGTGAACGGCTGCCCGTTGTGCGTGGCCGTGATCGTGGCGGACTTCTCGTTCGACCGGATCTCCGGCGTCACCGGCCGGTTGTACCTGGCCACCAGCGGCGAACCGTCTTCAACGATCTCGACGGTCGGCGTGGTGGTCTTGAGCGTGAGCGTGTAGAGGACGCGCGCCTGGTTGCCGGCGAGGTCCGTAAGGAGGAAGCCGAGCTGGTTCGTCCCTTCGCCGAGCGGCACGTCGAGCGTGAAGCTCGTGCCGTTGACGACCGCGGCATGCTGCGTCCCTTCGACGACGAGCGAAGCGAGCTCGCTCAGCGTGCCGCCGATCGACGCCGGTTTTGTACCGTGTTTAGAGCCGTTCGCCGGATTGACGGTGACGAGCGCCGGCGGAATGCGGTCGATGACGAACTCGAGGACTTTCTCGTCGGACGTGTTGCCCGCGCAGTCCTTCGCCGAAGCCTTCAGGACGTGACGTCCCTCGCCGGTGATGGCGGTTCCGTTCTCGTACGCGGCGCCGTCGAGCGTCAGCGTGAGCACCGCCTTCGCGTCGGCGTCCTTCGCGCGGACGATGAACGCCACGGCGCGGTTGACGAGCGTGGCGGCGAACGGCGAGCCGCCTTCCGTCACTTCGATGACCGGCTTCGTACGGTCCACCGTGACCGGGAACGTGACGTTGCTCGTGTGGCCGTTGGCGTCGGAGGCCTCGGCACGGATCAGCACCTGCCCTTCGCCCGGCAGCGGAACCGTCGCGGTCCAGGTGAGGCCCGTGACGACCGCGTTGACCGGCGCGCCGTCTCCGGCACGGACACGAACGGTGGTCGCGCCAGCCTCGGAAAGCGTGCCGCGCACTTCGAGCTGCGGCGCGCTGAGGCAGGCATTCGCCGCCGGGTGGACGACCGCCAGCTCCGGTGCGCGCGTGTCCAGTGTGACGGTGATCGACACCGTGTTGTTGTTACCGGCCCGATCGATGCCGAGGGCGGAGATCGTGTTCTCCCCTTCCAGCAGCTCGAGGGACGGCAGCGTGTACTTTTTCGTGGCCGGATCGAGCGTGGCCTCGACTCCATTGACCTCGACGCTCACCGCGTCGTCCGAGTTGCCGCCGACCGGCACGCGCGGCGTCGCTACCGTGCTGCGTCCCATCGGCGTGTCGATCGTGATCGCCGGCGGGGTCGTATCGATGGTGAACGTCAGCGGGCCCACCGTGGTCGAGAGTCCGACCTGGTCCGTCGCCGTGACGACGAGGACGTACGTGCCCTCGGCGGTGAGCTTCGTGCCGAGCTCGAACTTCTCGCCATTGAGCGTGGCGACGGTGGTGGTCGGCGTGTCGTCCTTGACGATCGCGTCCGGCGTGACCGGCTGGTTCATCCAGAGTCCGTCGACGAGCTCCTTGTCGCCGTTGATGACCAGTACCGTCGGCGGCCGCTGGTCGACGACGAAGGCGATCGGAGGCACGATCGTCGGGTTGCCGAGCTCGTCGACCACCGTGACCTTGAGGACGTAGTTGCCGGCGACCGTGATGGTCGTGCCGAAGGTGAACGGCTCGTCATTCAGCGTGGCCGTGGTGACGGTCTCGCTGATGTCCCTGATCGTGATCTCCGGCTTCACCAGGTCGCGATACGCGTTCCCGGAAACCATCGGTTTGTCATTCGCCGTGATGAACACCTCGGGCGGCGTGGTGTCGATCCTGAACGTGATCGGCGGCAGGGTGGCCGTGTGCTGGAGGTTGTCTGTCGAAGTGACGACGAGCTTGCGATCTCCGTCACCGCTGATGACCGAGTCGATCGGCCAGTTGTCGCCATCGATGGTGCCGGTGGTGGTCGTCTTCGTCAGGTCGTCGACCTTGACCTTCGGCTGGACGGGGCGGTTGAACTTCATCCCGCTGACGAAGGGCTCATCGCGCTCGGTGATGGTGATGACCGGCGGCGAAAGGTCGACGATGAACGTGAGCGGGCCCGTCGTTGCCGTCCAGCCCGCGCGATCCTTCGCCGTGACGACGAGCGTGTGCTTGCCTTCGCCGATCGGCGTCCCCTTGACGTAGTCCTCTCCGTCGAGCGTATAGGTCTCGCTCTCGAGGCTCCGATCGGTGACGGTGATCGCCGGCGTGATGATCTCTTTGAACTCGTCACCCGAGGCGAGGTCCTTGCCTCCGACCTTGACGGTGATGACCGGCGGGTTCTTGTCGATGGAGAAGTGGAGGTCACCGGTCGCGCGTTCCCACTTGGCCGCGTCCTTCGCATAGACGGAGAGGACGTGCTCCCCTTCGGCGGTGATGGCGGTGTTGCGCTCGTACGGCGCACCGTCGAGCGTGAAGCGGACCTCTTCGAGCGGTGAGATGTCGAAGATCGTGATGACCGGCGTCACGTCATCCGCGTACCACTTGTCGACGAGCGGCTTCCCGTCGATGGTGATGGTGATGAGCGGCGGTGTCTTGTCGACAGTGAAGGGCACCGGCCCGACGTCCGCCTTGTGCTGGAACGCGTCCTCGGCGTGAACGGTGATGGCGTGGCCGAACTTCTCCTCGGTGATGAGGCTCTCGGAGACGTACGTGCCGCCGTTCAGCGTGGCACTGGACGTCGTCGGCGTCGCATCCGTCACCGTGACCTTCAGACGCACGTCGCGATTGAAGTAATGATTCGGCGCGAGCTCGATGCCGGTGGCGGCGTCGGTGATCGTGATTCTGGGCGCGCCGATATCGATCGTGAAGTGGATCGGACCGATGACGGTGCTCCACCCCAGCTCGTCCGTGACGACGGCCTCGAGGAAGTGCGGCCCCTCGGCGGAGATCGTCTGTCCGGACGACCACGGCTTGTCGTCGACGGTCGTGATGATCTCCGTATCCGTCGTGTCCTGCACGGAAACGACCGGCGTCACGACCCGCTCGAAACGGCCGTTGTCGACGAAGGGCTTGTCGTCCTCCGTGATGAGGACGACCGGCGGCTTCTGGTCGAGGACGAAATGGAACGGCTCGAGCGTCCTGACGTTGCCGAGATCGTCTGTCGCGGTGAGCCGCAGCTCGTACCGCGCGTCGGCCGTGATCTGAGTCTTCGAGACGTAGTCGGTCGTGACGTCGCCGGTCTCAAGCTTCTTGGTGAGCTTCGCCACGAGCGTCCAGGGCGTCAGGTCCTTGACTCTGATGTCGAGGGTGACGGGCTCCTTGAATTTGGCGCCGTCCTCGAGCTCCTTCTCGTCCGTCACCCACACTGTGACTTCCGGCGGGGTCCTGTCGAGCACGAAGTCGTAAGGCCCGTCGACGGTTGTGTGCTTCGCGTCGTCCCGCGCCGTGCCGGTGATCGTGTAGAAGTCGTCCTTCGTCAGGACGGCGCCGCTGAGGATCTGCTGATCGTTCAGCGTGATCTGCACGTGCGGCGGCTTCGTCATGTTGTCGTCGTGGACGGCCGTGATCGTCACGTCTTCTTTGAACTTCAACTTCGCCGGAAAGCGGATGCCGTTGGCGAAGAGCTGGATCGTCGGCGCGACCTTGTCGATGCTGAAGTCGGCGCTGACGGTCGATGTCCGCTGCGCTGCCGTCGTCACCACCACCTTGATGGTGAAGAAGCCTTCTTCCGTGAACGGCGTCTTCAGCGTGTACGGCTTCGTCACACCGGTGGTCCGGTTCGTGATCGTGGCCTCGGCAGTCCAGGTGGTGGCCGCCTTGACGCGAACGTCCGCCACGACGTCGCGGTCGAAGGCAAAGCCCGCGGGGAAGGTTGCAATCCCCTCGAGCAGCGTCACTTCTGGATTCTCGCGCTCGATGTGGAAGGTGAACGTGACGGAGGAGCGGTTCTTCGCCTGGTCCTCGGCGTTGACGACGAGGACGTGCGTGCCGTCGGTGACGTACTCGCTCTCGCGGGTGTACGGCGCGCCGTCGATCGTCATCACGTACGTGACGAGCGTCTGGTCCTGCGCGGTCGGCTTGAACCTCACCGAATGCGCAAACGACGAGCCCTGCTGCACTTCAACGGGCCCGTCTCCCGCGATCTCCAGGACCGTGATGACCGGCGGCTTCTTGTCGATGACGAACGTCGCGCCCTTCGGCGTGACGAACTTGATGTCGTCCTCGACGCTCACGTCGAGCGTGTGCGTCCGCTCCTCGGTGATCAGCAGCGAGAGATCGCGCTCGACGCCGTTCAGCTTCGCGGTCGTCGTCGTGCGGCTCACGTCCTTGATCACCGGCGTGATCGTGACGTTCTCGTTGAAGAACTTGCCGCTCTCCGGCAGCGGCTCGCCGTTCGCGAGCAGCGTCACGTCCGGCGGCGCGGTGTCGACCAGCAGGTCGAACTTCACGGTGGTCTTGTTGCCGAGATCGTCCCGCGCTTCGATCGTGAGGGTGTCGTAGCCCTCTTTGACCGTGTCGCCCGACCGGAAAACGCGCTCGACCAGCTTCGCCTCGAACGTGACGGGAAGCAGCGCGTCCGTGACCTCGATGCTCACGGTCGGGATCTTCCGGAAATCGTTCCGCTTCGCCGCATCGAGCGGGACGTTGTCCACACGCGCGTCGATGACCGGCCCGGTCTGGTCGATCAGGAGGTCGACCTTCGCGTTGGTCGTATTTCCGACGCTGTCCTTCGCCTCGACCGTGATGGAGTGCGGGCCGTCTGCCGAGATCGGCTCGCCGGCGTACGTGTTGCCGTCGAGGAGCACGACCGTCTGCGGCTGTCCGAGGTTGTCGATGGCGTCGACGCGGACCTTGGCGTCGCGCGCGAAGCGGTGGACCACCCCTTCGGTCAGCTCCTTCGCAACTTCGGTCGCGGTGCCGAGCTCCGTCAGCTTCACGACCGGCTTGGTCTTGTCGACGATAAAGTCGAGCTTCGCCGTTGCGGGGTTGCCGGCATCGTCCTTCGCCGTCACGACCAGAACGTGCGTGGTCTCGGTCACGACCGTGAACGGCGAGCGGACGTCTGTGGTGGCATCGAGCGTGGCCGTGTACGTCGGCGCCGAGGTCTGCGCGTCGGTGATCACGAGCGTGAGGTTCGCGTCGTGCGCGAACTTCTGCAGCACGGCCGGATCGAGCGGGATGTTCGCCTCACGGAACTCGATGCGCGGCGCCGTCATGTCGACGATCACCGTCAGCGTGACGGACGCGGTATTGCCCGCTTCGTCCTTCGCGTCGACGACCAGCGTGTGCGTCTTCTCCGCGGAGATCGGGGCGAGACTCGTGTAAGCCGCACCGTCGAGAAGCGACGTCCATGTCGGTTTCGACGTCACGTCCGTGACCTCGATGCCGATCTTCGCGATGTGGTTCAGGATCAGCGGCTTCGACGGATCCAGGACCTTGCCGTCCTCGGTGAGGACGATCACCGGCTTGTCGGTGTCGACGAGGAACCGGAGGGTGGCCTGGCTCGTGTTGCCGGTCGAGTCCTTCGCGTCGACGACCAGCGTGTGCCAGCCGAGGGCGGTGATCTTCGTCGGGGAGGTAAAGCCCGGCGTTCCGTCCAGCGCCGCGGTGAACGTCGGCGTGGAGACGGCGTCCTTGACCTCGAACTCGATCGTCGGAAGAAAGGTGAACGTCGCCGGCGAGGTGATGGGGTTCTTCGACTCGAAGAACTGGATCACCGGCATGCCGAGGTCGACGAGCAGGCTCTCCGTGACCGTCGTGGTGTGGCCCACGCCATCGACCGCCACCACCTGAAGGTAGTTCACTCCCTCTCGCGTAATTGGTGTTTTGGCCGTGTACGGCTGACCGTTGAGCGTTGCGACGAGCGACTTGATGCCCGTGAGGTTGTCGGTCGCGGTGAAATCGATCGCCGGGGCGTAGTTGAAGCTGCGCGTCGCGAGCGGCTGTCCCTTCTCGAGGAGCGTGACGACGGGCTTGGTCAGGTCGACCAGCACCTTGGCCGAAACGCTGCTCTTGTTGCCGACGACGTCCGTGACGTCGCCCTTGAACTCGTGGGTTCCTTCGACCGGGACGGGCGTGTTCGCCACGTACGCGGCGCCATCCATCGTCAGCGTGATCTTCGCGACGCCCGAAAGATCGTCGGTGGCGCGTCCTTCGACCTGCGCCGGATGCGCGATGGCGGTCGTGATGGCCGGGTCGAGCTGCGTGCCCGATTCCCACAACGTGAGCACCGGCGGGGTGTAGTCGACCGGCGACTTTGCGAAGAGATCGTCGATGTAGGCGTCGCCTTTGACGGCGGCCCAGACACCGATGCGGCCGGACGTGAGGCGTGCGGCGCCGGCATCGGCCGCGTCGATGCTGTAGGTGGTTGGCTCGGTCGCGCCGTCGAGCCAGAAGCGGGCGCGGATCTGCGTTTCGCCCCCCTTGTCGTCCACCTGGATGGCGAAGCGGTACCACTTGTTCGGTTCGGGGGTGAAGTTGCTGTCGACCGTCTTCGTCAGCGTCCCGGCGCCGAACGCGAAGAGCTGCATCGTCAGTTTCGGGCTGCTCGCGCTCTGGCTCCAGAGGCCGAGCAGGTAGTACTTGTCCTGTTCCGGATACGACGAGAAGAACGTCAGGCCGATGCGTGAGTCAGCGCTGGTGCGGATCAGACGGCCGCGGTATTCGAAACGCCCCTGCCCCGAGAACGACTTCGTGCTGAGCGTGGAGAAAGTACCGATGCGCGGATTGGTCGTGTGCTCCGGCTTGCCCGACGACTGCTTCGTCCCGAAGACGATGTTCGAGCCTTTGTTCCCCTGCGTCGGATCGGGCCACGTTTTATAGAGGCCCCCCGCAATCGGCTTGCTGCTGCCGATGGAGGTATCGACCCACCCCGGAGGGTTCCGGGGGGAGCCGTAGCTCTGGAAGTCGTCGTTGTACGAGACCTCCGCCTGCTGCGCGAATGCTGAGGCGCAGAAGAGCAGAAGGAAAAGGAAGAATCTCAGACCGGATCTGATCGGCTTACGCATTGGTATTCCTGTCGTTCGAAAAAGGACCGAAGCGATTGCTTCGCTTCACCCAGCGCGAGAGACCGTTTCGCGGCCTCTCGCGCTCTGCGAAGAGATCAATCAGTGAACTTGCACTTCCAGGCCGGAGAAGCAGGTGGCATCTCTCCGGAACAGCTTCACGTACCGCCCGTTGCGGCCGATGGGGAACTTGCGGTTGATGAAATTCTTGCTGCCGTAGTAGTAGGCGGAGACGCCGCTCTGCGCGAGATTCGTCGCCAGCACGCCGGCCACGCTGAAGGGCACGTCGGAGACGAGGATGTAGAAGTCGGTCGTCTGGTACATCCACTCGGGATCGATGCGCGGGAAGACGCTGAGTTCCTGGATCGGAGCGACGCGGCCGAGGTCGATCTCCAGCCACTGCGGCGCACTGCAGTTCGTGTGGAAGATGCCGCTGCCACCGGGGTAGTGGCTGTTCCAGGCACCGTTCACCGCATGCATGGCGAGCGTGTTGCCGTCGTACAACCCGGAGATCGTGGCCAGCCGTCCACCCGCCAAATTCGGCTTCATCGGCGTGGCCGGTCCCCACACCTGCACCTCGGCGAGTTGCAGGAAGTTGCCGCCGGCGAGTTGCACGCGCACGTAACGGCCGGTGCGGCGGATGTCGAACGAGACCGTCCGCCCCACGACGCCGTTATGGCTGTAGGTCGAGACGCGCGGATCGCGCACCGCGTCATTGATGTTCTGCGTGATCGGTGTGTCCGACACCATGACGTAGAAGTTGGTGAGCCGGTTGGTGAAGCCGTCGGTGCGGTTCCAGAGCTGGATCATGTCGATCTGCTGTACCGCACCGAGGTCCACCTCCCACCACGCCCGTGACTCGTTGTTGGTGATGGCGAACTTGGTGTTCGGATAATCGCCGGCGACGTTCCCGTCGACCGCGCCGGACGACCAGTACGTGCCGCTTGAGTCGCTGAACGTGGAGGAGGAGCGCGTCGCCTTGTTGAGCGCCTGATTCGTCCGCGAGTACTTGCCGGCGCGATCGAACCAGGCAGCGCCGTCCCACATCGAGAAGGCGATACCGCCAACCTGCTTGTTATCCAGCCCCATGTACGAAGCCGGCACTTCGAGACGGACCCACTTGCCCGCCTCGGGGAGCGCGCCCATGCGCATCATGCCCGCCGTGCCGGCACCGCCTTCCTGCCACTTATGCTCCTTACCCCAGTAGGCGCGATGCTCGAAGTCCGTGCCGTCGTGCCACGACAGCAGGATCTCGGTCGGCGGATTACACGGGTCGATCATCACCCAGGCGAAGAGGACGTCGCCCGGATCGACGCTGAACTTCTGGGTGGCGTTGTAGTAGCCGTGCTGGTGTGCACCGGCGGCGGGCGGTTCGTAATGCGACTGTGTGCCGCTCGCCACCTGCGTCGTCTGCCAGTTCCAGTTCGTGCCGGACGACGTGCTGTAGACGGTCGCGCCGGCAGGAATGGCATCGTCGACCCAGATCTGCTCCTCGGCAGCCGCCGGCGGCGCCGGGACGTTCGGCGCCAGCGTGCACGCCACCGTCCCGATGCGATCGATCCATACCTCACCCCCGTCGACCTTCACCTCGAGCGCCGTGATGCGCCGCGCTGTCGGCAGGTCGAGCTCGTGGAGAGGCACTTCGAACCGCGTCCATTCACGGCCCGGAATGGCACCGATCGGCGGGTGGAAATTCGGTGAGGCGGCGATGTCGATCCGCCCCTCCCCCAGGACCCCGCGGAACTTGGTCGTGCCGTCGCTCACCGCGACGTGAATCTCACGCGGAGGATTGCACGGGTTGGTGAGCGCGTAGAAGACCAGCTTGTCGGCCGGGACCACGTCGAACGCCATCGTGCTCACCGTCAGCGTCCGCACCGTGCCGGCAGCAGCGGGTGCGAAGTAGATGGATGAATTGCCGGAGGCCGACTGAGTGGAAACGAGCGTCGCGTCCCCCGCGGGATTGGAGCCGGGCGGGAACGTCTCGTCGAACCAGGTCGTCGTCAGCGGGGCCGAGCCGGGACGCGTGGCCGTCCCGAGCGGCGTGCACGGATTGACCGTCACGCTCGCCGAGCGGCTCGTGCCGTAAATGGCGTTGAGTGTCGCGGCCGCGATGCTCGCATTCTTGGCCGTGGTGATGGTGAACGTCGCTTCCGTCAGCCCCGCCGGAACGGTGATCGACGCCGGAAGCGCGGCGATCGCGGAATCGGAGCTCGACAGTGTGACGACCGCGCCCCCGGCCGGTGCGACCGCGCCGAGGACCACCGTCCCGTTGAGGCTCGTGCCTCCTTCGACGGATGCGGAGGAGACGACGAACTGATGCAGTGCGTCCCGCGGGACCTGGACCGTCAGCGTCGCAGACATCGAGCTCGCGCCGAAGGTGCCGGTGATGACGGCATCGACCTGCGAAGCCGTGGCAATGGTCGTGATCGTGAACGTCGCCTGCTTCTGGCCGGCCGGAATCGTGACACTGGCCGGGGTAGTGGCAACAGGGCTCGAGCTGCCGAGTGCGATCGTCAGCGCCGTCTTCGCGTTGTACGTCATGACGACCGTGCCGGTGGCGCTGCCGCTGCCGCCGACGATGGCCGACGGACTGACCGTGACGGTGGCGATGCTGTTCGTCTCGACGAGTGCACCGTTGACCGTGATTGCCGCCGAGGTGCGCGGCGCGGCGTTCGAGTCGGTGGCCGTGAGCGTGAACGTGTCACCCGGGAGACCGCTGACGTTCACTGAGAAAGAGCCGTCCGTCGCCGCGTTGACGACGGGCGACGACACGCCGGTGCGGACGTTCTTCGCCGTCAGCTTGACCGGCTTGTCCTCGTCGAGCACCGCTCCGATCGGGCCACTGATCGTGTCAGCCGTCGGCGTGCTCGTGACGATGACCTGGGAGAGCTTCTGCGGATCGAAGACCGGAGGTCCGACGTTGAAGACGATGACGGAGCCGTCGCTGTCGGGCGGCGTCGCGATCTGCACCACATCGGCGCTGGCCCCCTTGGCGTTGCGCAGCTTCACCGCGTCGAGCTTGTACAGGCCGCGGTAGGTCTGTCCCACCTGAGCAGTCAGGGCCGTGGTGGATACGTCCACCGTCAGCGACGTCGCCGTATTCGAAACGATGAGCCACGATTTTGTCTGGTCACCATTGACGAACAGGTAGACGCCGGCGAGATCGCCCATGCCGAAGACGGCATTCGAATCGACGATCGTATCGACCGGCCCGCCCGAGACACTGGACGTGAGCGAGGTGATCGTCCCCTCCCCCACCGGCGGCAGCAGCGTGGAGTAGTTCGTGACCCGAGTTCCGTTGCTGATGACGAGCAGGTCCGAGACCTTCGCGCCCGCGGCATTCACGTTGCGGAGATAAACGGTACCGGGGGCGCCGGCGTTGTTCGTGTTCGTCGCCGCCTGTGCGTAGGCGCGGAACTTGTCGACCGGTACGCTGTTGAACTGCGAGTAAACGGCGATACGTCCGCCGCCACCGCTGGCGCCGCTCGTGTTCTGGCCGCCGTTGGCGCGCACTTCACCGGTGCCGCCGATGGAGCCTGTCTCGATCAGGATGCTGCCGCCCGCGCCTGAGCCGTCGCTGTTCGCGCCGTTCGCGGCGATGGCGCCGTCCACCGTCACGCTGTTCGCGCGGATGCGCAGGATGCCGCCGCCCGCGCGGCAGGTGCTGCAGGCGTCGCCGCCGGCGGCGGCGCCGCCGGGTGTCGTCGGATAGAAGATGGACCCATACGTCTTCGGCACGTTGCCGCTCCACGGTCCGCCGAGACCACCGTGCGAGCCGGCGGAGTACGCACCGGCCGCGCCGGTCTGGGTCGGCACACGCGTCGCCGCGTTCCACGTCCACGCCGCACCACCGGTGTAGCCGGCGAGACCACGCTCGGAGACATTGATGCTGCTGGTCGCGTCGACGATCACGCTCCCCGTCACGTCGACGAAGAGCGAGTTGTACTGCGGCGGGAGCGCCAGCGGGTGCGAAAGCGTCGACCCGCGCAGGACCGAGAGACTGTTCGCCTTCAGCAGCCCGTTCACCTCGAGGTTCGCACCGTCGAGAGTGATATCGGTGCCGCGCAGGCCTGCCAGGCGCACCGTTCCGTTCGAAGCGGTGAAGGTCGAGGCGCGGACCTGGTCGGCTTCGAGGACGGCGTTGTTACGCGCCGTGAACTTGTCGACCACCACCACGCCGCGATACGACGCCCCTGTGACGCCCGCGAGCGTCTGACCGGCTGCAAGACGCAACGTGACGCTGTTCGCCGTGCGGGCCACGATCTCGTACAGACCGAGGTCGCTGCCATTCGCCGCGGTGAGCTCGAGCCACGTCCCCTCGATGAAATACGGCACGCTGCCGGACAGCGTGAGCACGTTTTCGGTGACACCGAGAACCACACCGGTGCCGGCGTGCACCACGACAGTCGGGACGATGAAGCGCTGGCCGCCGTTATCCGCGATCAGTTCGTCCGCGAGCTTGTTGCCGGCCGAATCAGTGCGGCGCAGGTAGATCGTTCCGGCACTACCAGTCGTAAATGCTTGCGATCCCGTCGAAGGCTTCGCCATCGCCGTGACGCTGCTCGACGGCAGCGTGAGCGTGCCGTAGATCAGTGCGACGCGGCCGCCGCCGCCCGATGCGCCGCCGGTGTTCTGACCGCCATCGGCGTGAATCTCGCCGCTGCCGGCGATGGTTCGCGCTTCCACGCGGATACTGCCACCGGCGCCCGCGGCGTCAGTCCAGGCGCCATTCGCCTGAAGCTTTCCGACGAGGTTCAGCGTGTTCGTGCGGATCCGGACCACGCCGCCACCCTGACGGCAGCCCGCACACGCGTCACCGCCGGCGCCTGACGCACCTGGCGTGTTCGGGTCGAACGGCGAGCCATACGGCGCCGCAACCGCCCCGTTGCTCCAGATGCCGCCACGCCCGCCATGACTGCCGGCCGAGTAACTGCGGGAGCCGTTCGTGCGTGTGGGCTTCCCGGTGGCGGGGTCGTAGGTGAGACCGAGCGCGTCGTACGACGGAATACCGCGCGCCGAGACGTCGATCGTGCTCGTCGCGTCGACCTCGATCGTGCCGCTCACGTCGATGTCCAGGCGGCGCATGGTCGTCTCCGTCATGGCCGGATGCGTCAACACGGAGCCGCGGACGAGACTGAGATTCGTGGCGCTGAGACGCTCGACTTCCACGAGCGCCGCGTCCAGCGTGACGGTCGTCCCGGCCAGCACGCCAAATCGGGTGATCCCGCTGTTGCTGCTCGAGACGGTCTGCACGTGCGCGGCCGGCACATCCAGCATCGCGTTGTTGCGCGACGTGATCCGGTCGACGGCCAGTGTGCCGCGGTACGTGACGGCCGAAGCCGGCATCGGCGTGCTGCCGAGCCGCAGCGTGACGCCCGTGGCCGTGCGAGCGGTGATCTCGAAGAGACCGACGGACGCACCGGCCGCGTCGAACAACTCCAGATACGTCTGCTCGACGTCGTACGGCACCTGGTTGGAGAGCGAAAGTGTGTCGCCGGTAACGCCGGTGATGCTGCCGCTGCCTGCCGTGACGACGGGCGTGAAATCCCACGGCGCGGCGGCATAGCTGTCGCTGATCAGTTCATCCGTGACCTTGGCACCGGTGGCGTCCACCTGGCGCAGGTAGACCGTGCCCGGCGCGCCGCCCGCGGTAGCGCGCCCGCTCGACGGCTTGCGCGAGGTGGTGATGCGCGTGGACGGGAGAGTCAGCGTCCGCGAGTAGATGGCGATGCGTCCACCGGCGCCCGAGGCGCCGCCGGTGTTCTGGCCGCCGTCCGCGCGGATGTCGCCTACACCAGAGACGGTCGCGGCATCGATGCGGATGCTGCCGCCGGCGCCCGCCGAATCAGCCGCTTCGCCGTTGGCGTAGATGCCGCCGTCGATGGCCACCCGGTTCGTGACCTTCAGGCGCGCTACACCGCCGCCGGCGCGGCATGCGGCGCACGTGGAGCCCGAGCCTGAGCCCGCACCGCCCGGCGTCTTCGGATCGAGCGGCGAACCGAATGCCGCGGCCGCGGAACCTTCCCAGATCCCGCCGCGTCCGCCGTGGCTGCCGCCCGACCAGACCTTCGAACCGCCCGTGACGGTCGGCTTATCAGTGGCCGGGTCGTACGTGTACGCGGTGCCGCCGACGTTGCCGGTCAGGCCGCGCGCCGTCACGTCGATGCTGCCGGTGCAGGCGACGTAGACGTCATCCGCCTCCACCTGCAGACGCTCGATCGTGCTGGTCGTCGACGCCGGATGCACGACCTTCGCGCCCGGCAGGACGATGAGCCGCTTCATCCGATGCAGTCCGACGACCGTCAGCGTCTTGCCCTCCGCGACGACGATCGTCTTTCCTTCCGTGTCGTCGGCCGCGGCGATCGTGTTGGTCGTCTGGCTGTACGTGACGACGTTGTCCTTCACGACGACGATGTCGCTCGTCACCGCTTCGGTCACGCCGCTGAACGTCGTGGCGACGCCGGTGACACGGAGGACCGTGCCGTCCGCGACGTCCGGGATCGTCAGGAGATATTGATAGGTATTCGTGCTGAGCAGCGGCGCGTCGTACGTCGTGGTGACGCCGGTGGCCATGTTCTGCACGATGAACTCGACCTTCTGCAGCGGGTTGTTCGCGTTCGTGGCCCGCGCGTCGACACGCAGCGCCGCCGCGTAACCGACCGGGTACATCGCGCGATCGCTCGAGCAGAGCCACGCGATCACCGGCGGCGCCGCGTCGGTGTTCGGCTTGACCTGGATGCGCACCGTCGCGGTACCGGTGACGCCGTTCAGGTCCTTCGCCGAGACGACGACGTCTTTGGCGACGTTGGCCGTGCCGTCGACGAACGGTGCGCGCACCGAGCCGGTCCAGACGTCCGTCTGGGTCGTGCTCTTCGTCAGGTTCGTGCGGACACCGTCGATCGTTGCCCACGCTTCCGTGATGCGGTTCGTACCGAGCATCGAGACGGTGAAGTTCGCCCCTTCAGCGATCTGAGTGTCGGTCGCCGGGCCCGTGATCGAGATCTGCGGCGCCACCGGCGAGATGGCGCCGTTGACCGCCACCGGACCGCTGCTGAGCGGGAGCTCGTGCGAGTCGGTGGCCGTGAGGGTGAACGTATCGCCCGGCTGGCCCGTGACCGTGACGCTGAACGAACCGTTCGCCGCCGTCTGACCCGTTGCAACGACGGCGGTGCGGACGTTCGTGATCGCCAGCCTCACCGGCTGGTCGGCGTCGGTGATGGCACCGACCGGACCGCTCACGATGTCGGCCGTGGCCGTGCTCGTGAGGATGATCTCGGCCGGTTTGGCGATCACCGGCGCGTCGGCGTTGAACTTCAGCGCGTTGGCGTCCCCTTCGAGCACACCCGCGTCGATGGAGTCGGTGCTCGTGACCCTGGCGTTGACGATGCGGATCTTCTCGAAGCGCTGCAGCCCGCGATAGGTATCGCCCACCGCCAGCGTCAGCGGCGCCGTGGCCGTGTCGAGTGCCAGCGTATCGGCCGTGTTGGAGGTGATCCGCCACAGCTTCGACCTGTCACCCACCGGCGTGACGAAGATGTTCGTGAGGTGATTCGGTCCGAGGAAGGCGGCGTTGAGCGTACGGACGGAAGCCGTCGTAGCTTCGTCCACGCGACGCGGGCCGACGGAGGTGAGCGGCGTCGTATTGGACGAGCCGGCGAAGCTGTTGACGACCAGCAGCTCGCCCGACGTCTGCGTCGCGCTCTTGAGGTAGACCGTGCCGGCCGCGCCTTTGCGCACGCTGTTGTAGCCGTGATAGCCGCCGCTGGCGCTGATTTTCGCGCGATCGAGGGCGAGCGTGCCGTAGTAGATGGCGATGCGTCCGCCGGCGCCGCCGGCGTGGCCGTCGGCGCCGCCGAGCGCCTGCACGCTGCCCGTACCGATGACCGAATCAGCGTCGATGCGGATCGAGCCGCCGGCGGACCCGCCGGAGCCGCGCACGTTGGCGCCATCGGCCTTGATCGCGCCGTCGATCACCACCGCGCGGGCACGGACGCGGACGATGCCCCCGCCCGCTTCGCAGCCGTCGCAGTTCCCGACGGCGTATTGCGAGCCCGCGGCACCCGGCGTGTCCGGATCGAACAGCGACCCGTAAGCCGGACCGGCCGAGCCGTTATTGTCGTGACTGCCGCCGCGGCCGCCATGGCTGCCGCCCGCACCGCCCGTTGATCCCGCTAGGGTGTCCCATGTCTTCGCTACGCCAGAGACTTGTCCGGCGAACCCGCGGCTCGTGACATTGATCGCGCTGTTTGCCGGGACCGTCAGCGTGTCCGCGACGTCGATGTTCAGCCGCTCGATAGCGGTACCGGTCGCGAACTGCGTCAGCGTCGCGCCTGACAGCGTGAGGTTGCGCGCCCTCACCTGGCGCGCTTCCACGCGCCCCTTCAACGTGCCGTCGACGAAGCGCGCCTCCGCCACGCGGAACGTGGCCCCCGTCGTACCGCCGTCGAGTGTGTTCGTGACCAGAGACGGGACGTCGAGAATGCCGTAACGCTGCACCGTGACCGTGTCGAGCTTCCAGATGCCGCGGTACGACGCGCCGGTCGCCGTGTCGGGCGCGGCTTCGCCGGTGACGAGACGGAGAGTGACGGACGTCGCGGAGCGGGCCACGATCTCGTACGTCGAGCGCACCTGACCGGTTGGCGTGAGGAACTCGATGAACGAGCCTTCGATCCACTCCGGCACCGGTGCACTCAGCGTGACGGTGGCACCGGCGATGGCCGTGACGGTGCCGCTGCCGATGTCGGGGAGCGCGGTGCCGCGGATCGCCGGATAATTGTTGTTGTCGACGAGCAGCTGATCCGCGATCTTCTCGCCGGTCGAGCCGACCTCACGCAGGTAAATGGTGCCGGAGCCGCCCTTCCGCTGATCGTTGTAGCCGTGCCAGCCGCCGATCGCCAGGATGTTCTCGCTTGGCACGCCGAGGCTGCCGTAGTAGAGCGCGATGCGGCCGCCGCCACCCGCCGCATGGCCATCACCGACGCCGAGCGCGTGAATCACGCCCGGGCCGGCGATCGTACCGGCGTCGATACGGATCGAGCCACCGGCGCCGCCGCCGGAACCATGCTCGTTCATGCCGTTCGTGCGGATGGCGCCGTTGAGCACGACAGTGTTCGCGGTGATGCGCAGGATGCCGCCGCCGTTCTGGCACGGCTCAGCGCAATTCGAAACGGCGTAGCGCGAGCCTGCCGAGCCGGGCGTATCCGGATCGTAGATAGAACCGTAGATGGGACCCGATTCGCCGTTGCCGTCGTGGCGGCCCCCGCGGCCGCCGTGGCTGCCGCCCGAGCCCCCCGTCGCGCCGTTGAACGTATTCGGCCACGTCCGGCCGTAACCGTTGGCCATCCCGCCGAAGCCGCGGCCGGTCGCGTCGATCGAGCCCGTGGCGTCGATCGTCAGCGTCTCCGCGACGTTCAGTTTCAGACGTTCGATTCCCGCGGACGTCGTCAGGTAATGCGTGAGCATCCCGTTCGTGACCGTCAGGTTGCGAGCCGTGACCTCGCGCGCCTCCACCCGGCCGCGGATCGTGCCGTCGGCGAAGCGGATCGAGGAAGCGCGGAACGTGCCGGTGGCCCCTCCGTCAGCCGTCGTCGTCACCAAGGCCGGTGCGTCGAGCAGGCCGCGGCGCTGCACGGTGACACCGTCGAACTTCCAGACGCCGCGATACGGCGTGCCGGCGCTCGCATCGGGCGCCGTCGTCCCGTCGGTCAGACGGACCGTGATCGACGTCGCGGTGCGCGCGGTGATCTCGTACGCCGACCGGACGTCACCGGCGGGATTCAGGAACTCGACGAACGAGCCTTCCACCCACTCCGGCACCGCCGCACTCAGCGTGACGACCGGGCCGCTGACCGCCGTGACCGTACCGCTCCCGAGGTTGGCGAGCTGCGTACCGTAGACGGCCGGGTAGTCATTGTTGTCGACGAGCAATTCGTCGGTGAGCTTCTGGCCGTCAGCCTGGAGCTGCCGCAGGTAGATCGTGCCCGCGGCGCCCTTACGCTGGTCGTTGTAACCGTGCCAGCCGCCGATGGCCAGGAGCTTCTCTCGCGCCACGCGCAGATTGCGGTAGTACAGCGCGATACGGCCGCCGCCGCCTGCCGCGTGTCCATCGCCCACCCCGAGCGCCTCGATCGTGCCCGCGCCCGTAATGGTCGCGGCGTCGATCCGCACCGAGCCGCCGCCGCTGCCGCCGGAACCGTGCTCGTTCATACCGTTGCTCTTGATACTGCCGTCGACCACGACGTTGTTCGCCCGCAGCCTGACGATGCCGCCGCCCGACTGACATGGGGCAGCGCAGTTCGAGACCGAGTAGCGCGAACCGGCCGAGCCGGGCGTGTCCGGATTCGTGGCCGACCCGTAAGTCGGACCGGAGTCGCCGTTGCCATCGTGCCGTCCACCGCGGCCGCCATGGCTGCCGCCCGAGCCGCCCGTGGCGCCGTTCATCGTGACGTTTGGCCAAGTCGTGGCGTAACCGCCGGCGATGCCGCTGAAGCCGCGGCCCGTAGCGTCGAGCGCGGCGCCGCACGCAACGTAGACGTCTTCCGCTTCCACCTCGAGGCGGTTGATCTGCGTCGACGTCGTCGGCGGATGCACGACCTTCGCGTTGTAGAGCAGCAGGAGCCGCTTGAACTTGTGCGGCCCCGCGATCGTCAGCGTCTTGCCCTCGGCGACGACGACGGTCTTCCCTTCCAGGTTATCCGTCGCGCCGATCGTGTTCGTGGCCTGGTCGTACGTGACGATGTTGTCCTTCACGATGACGATCTGTCCCTGCACCGCGTCGGTGATGCCGCTGTTGGTCGTGGCGATGGCCATGATGTCGAGCGTCGAGCCGTCAGCCACGTCCGGAATCGTCAGGATGTATTCGTACTGATTCGTGGCGATGTTCGTCGCCGTGGAGGTCGTCTGTTCGCCCGTGACGGTGTTCTTCACGATGAACTCGACCTTCTGAATCGCGCTGGAAGCGATTGTCGGATGAGCATCGACCCGCAGACGCGCCGCATAGCCCACCGGGTACATGGCACGGTCGCTCGAGCAGAGCCAGGTGATCGACGGCACGCCCGCCTCGGTATTCGGCTTGACGTTCAGGCGCACCGTCGCGCTGCCGCTGTTGGCGTTGAGATCGCGCGCCGTGACCGTGAGGTCGTACTGCACGATGGCTGTGCCGTCGACGAACGGCGCGCGGATCGTGCCGTTCCACACGTTCGTCTGGCCGCTGCGCGTCAGTGTCGCCGTTTCGCTGCCGATGGCCGCCGTGACCGACGCCACACCCGGCACCGTGTCGGCCGCTACGACCGACACGGTGACCATCGTGCCTTCGTTGACCTGCGCGTTCGCCACCGGTGCCGTGATCGACACCGTCGGAGGCGTCGTGTCCTTCACCAGCGTCAGCGTGCCGGTAGCCGCGACTCCGCCGTACGTCGCCGTCATCACGGCAGGCGTCGTCACGTCGACGAACGTCGTGGTCACGGAGAACGTCACCGAGCTCGCGCCCGGTGCAACCGTGAGCTGTGCCGGAACTGTCGTCTTGCTGCTGCTCGTCGTCAGGTCGACGAGCGCCCCTTCGCTACCGGCCGGCGCCAGCAGCGTGACCGTACCGGTCGTGGAGCCGCCGCCGCTGATCTCCGCCGGCGCAAACGTCACGCTGGCCACACCAATGTTCGCCGGGAGCACGCCGGCCGCGAATTCAGCCGAGCTGCGCGCATACGCATGGCGATCGCGGGCGCTGATGACGAGGGCATCACCGGCGTTGCCGTAGACCGGCAGGCGGAACGAACCGTCCGCCGCCACGGTCGCGTGTGTCTTCGCGGGCGACGCGTCGGTTGTCGAGTATTCGATGGAGTGAATCTCGCCGCTCGTGCCGGCGAACGCGACGTCCATGCGCAGCGACGGCGCCGCCGTCGTCGCTTCATGAACCTTCACGTCGTCCACATACCAGCGGACCGTCGTACCGCTCTTCTCGATGCGGAACGACGTCGTCGTCGAATACGGGCCGCTCTTGCCTGCACCCGCGACCTCATACAGACCGCTGCCGCGCAGGATGAACGCGTGGATACCCGGCTCCGCGAAATCGGTTCGCGTGTCGTTCTGCACCAGGCCCGCCATGATCTCGGCATTCGTCTGCGACGCCTGGAACGAGAAATACCCAGTGCCCGCCATCGACGCCATCGACGAAACGTTGGTACCGCTGCGGTTGTTGTCCTCGTTCTTCTTCAGCGAGAAGCCGCCGGCGTCGCCCGGCATCAGGTAGGCGTCCTGACGCTGCAGCGCCGGACGTGCGGGGACCGCGCGCACCGTGTTGCGGGCCACGATCTCCAGCGGCTTGTGCGGATCGTTCACCGCACCGGCCGCACCCACGAGCACCGCACCGCGGGCGCCGCGCTCGAACGTGAGCTTCGACGCATCGACGGCCGGAGCGTCGGGGTTGCCGGTGATGGGCGCGGGCGTGCCGCTGCCGAGCACGATCGGATTCGTCGCATCGACGAGGTCCTTCGTCACGACGCGTGCACCGTTGATCGTCACGTTGTCGAAGAGATAGATGCCGTGCAGCGTGTCGCCCGCGGCCAGAGCCTCGGTCGTGCCTTCCACCGGCTCGAGCGTGACGCTCGGCGCGCCGGCCGAGATCACGACGCCGCGGCGCTCACCGTCCGTGAGGATGACCAGCTCGTGCGGGTCCCCGAAGCCGGTGTCGTACGTCAGCCCGCCGGGGTGCGGCGCGAGGTTCGCGTCGAACATGATCCCCCCCTGCACGAGCTGCGCGGCCGGCATCCCACCGACCGCCGCAGTCGCCGGGACGAAGCTCGTGAAGCCGGACGCGCTCTTCGTGAACGCGCCAAGGACGAAGTCGCCCGCCGCCGGCGCAAAGTCGAAGAAGCCGCTGTCGTTGTCGTACTGCCACTGCGCGCCGTTCAGACGTGCGCCGCTGAACTTCCGCCCGCCGAGGCCGGAGGTCGAATAGACGAGATAACCGTCGTACGCGATGTCCTGCGTCTTCACCTCGACGTGCGCGTTCGCCGTGCGTGAAGTCGAATGATTCGTCACGCCGGCAATGCGCCACGTGCCGCGGATCGAACCGTCCGGCTTGAAGCCGCGCACCAGGTTGCCGGCGAGCGACGGCGAGATCCAGCCCGTCGCGCCGAGCGTCACGCTGTTGCCGGTGGCCGACGCGACGTTGTGGAGGCCGAACGACGGGAGCTCCGTCGCGCTGAACGTCGCCGCCGTGCCGTTGTCGACGAGGAGATCGCCGCGCCCGCTGCCGCCGCGGCGCGTGTAGATCGAGCCGGCTGCCGCGGGACGCGAACCGCCGCCACTCGTGGCCGTCGTGCGCGAGAGCACCCGGCCGGAAGTCGAGCCGAATTCGAGAGCGATGGCACCGCCGCCGCCCGGACCGTAGTTGCTCCTGCCGCCGCTCGCATCGATGCGTCCGCTGCCGCCGAGGACACCGGGTGTCGTCAGCCAGACCGAGCCGCCGGCGCCGCCGCCAACGTTGTCCGCGCCGTTACCGGATGCCAGGATGGAACCGTCGATCGTCATCGCCGCGGTGGCGTGGATGCGCACCTGGCCGCCGCCGGACGAAGCCAGCGGATTGTCGCCGGACGAGGTCTGGTGGCCGCCGCCGCCCGCCTGGAGCGGACGATAGACGCTGCCGAACACACCGCCGGCCGTGCGGCTCCAGTTGCTGCCGCGGCCGATGTGGCTGCCGCCCGAAACGTCGTCCGGCAGACCGGCGCCCGGATAGCTCGCCTTGCGCGTGTAACCGCGCTCCACCACCGTCACGAACGAATCACAGCCGACGTACAGCCGCTCGACCGTGAGCTGGTCCGCGCTGGTGATGTCCAGCGGCTGCTGAATCAGCTTGCCACCGTCCAGCAGCACGACGTTCTTCAGCGTGCGCGGGCCGACGATCGTCAGCTCCCCGCCCGCCAGCACGATGAACGAGGCGTTGCTGTCGTACTCCGTGTCCGCCGGATTCAGCGTCGTCTTGGACGACAGCGGCGTCCCGGCGATGGCCGTGAAGCTCGTCAGGAGCGTCGTGTCGGCGTTGCCGATCGCATCGACCTGCGCGCGGGCGGTGAAGACCTTCGGCAGCGTCGTGGCCGCCGGGATCGTGAACTTCGCTTCCCAGGTGTTGTTGCCGATGTTCGTCGTCGTCAGCGCCGTGCCGTCGACCGAGATCGTGACGGCCGAGATGGCGTCGCCCGGCGTGTTCGGTGAAGGCGTGGCCAGCACGCGCAGCTTCACCTCGTACCCCGCGGGGTACATGGCGTTCGGGCTGGCGCAGACCCAGGATGCGACCGGCGCATCCGGGTTGATGAACGGATCGACCCACAGCGTCTGGCTCGCCGTCGCCACGTTGCCGGCCCAGTCCTCGGCACGGACGCCCAGCGTGAACGACGCCGGATCCGTTCCGTCGACGTTCGGCACCGGCACCTGCTTCGTCCAGACGCCGGGGCGCGTCGCACCGGCCGGCGCGAGCTCGTAATCGATGCCGTCGAGCTTCGCCGTCACTTTCCTGACCGCGACCTGCGCGTCGAGCGACGACACCTCGAGCAGGAACGAAGCGTTCGACTGCTCGCTCACGTGCGCATCGGCGAGCGGCGTCAGGATCGACAGCGACGGCGCGACCTCGTCGGGCGTGATGCGGATGTTCCTGGTGTCCGTCGTGTCGACGCGGCCGTTGAAGCCGTCCGACACCTTCAGCGTCAGGACGAGGTCCGTGCCGCCGGCGACGTCGAGCGGCAGCTTCACCGTGAAGCGCTGCGTCCACTTCAGACCGTCCATCGTCTTCGGCAGCGCCGTGACGGTCGCGCCGTGCGAAGCCGCGAGCACGACGTTCGTCACCCCCACGTCGTCCGTGGCGGCGATCAGCACGTCGGCAGTCCCGCCGGCGTACGACTCGGCCGGCGTGACGGTGAACGTCTCGATGACCGGGGCAGCGTTGAGGACGACGTTGTACGTCACGCCCGTCGTCTCGGCCGTGCGGCCGGCGCGGTCCGTGACCTGCAGCTTCAGCGTGGCCTGGCCGGCCGTCGCGGTCGACGGCAGCACGATCACCGTATCGGTGACCGCCGTGTCCACAGCATTCGCCGGGAAGGCCACGAGCTTGTCCGGCGCCTGCGGCGAAAGCGACAGCCGCGCCGTATCGATCCCCGCCGCGCTGTGCGCGGCGTAGCGTGCCGTGACGCTCGTCGACTGCGCGAGCGTCGCCCCGGCGGCCGGGGTCAGCGACTGCAGGTCGATCGTCGGGACGTCGGACGGCATCAGCACCTTGGCCGTCGGATCTGCGCTGAACCGCGGCGCGATGTAGTTGTTGTCGAAGCGCGCCAGTGCGCGCGGTCCGACCGTGATGGTGTCGAAGTCGAGGTCACCGGCGAGCGGCGTACCGCGCACCAGATGCGTCGAGGCCGGGTAATCGTCGTGGCGCGCCGAGACGATCAGCTCGCCCTTGACGGCGTCCGGACGCTTGACGAACACCGTGCCGGCGCCGCCATCCACGTACCCGGTCCCCTCGGAAGCGGCGCCATTGCGCCCGCCGCGCGCCTGAAGCTGGACCGCCGCGCTCGGGACGTCGAAGCGTTCGCTGATGTACACGGCCACACGGCCGCCGCCACCGCCGCCCGACGTGAGGTTCGAGCCCGGTTCGTCCGAGCCGCCGTTGGCCGCGATGCGCGTCCGCGAGCTGGTGACCAGCGCCCGTCCGCGAATCAGGATGCTGCCGCCGGAGCCTGCCTCCCACCGTTGCCCCGACCCGGTGCCGCCGTCCGCCTTGATGGCGCCGGCGATGACGATACGGGCGTTCGTTCCGCCGTCGAGCTCGACGGCGCCGCCGCCGTTACCGCCCGGACGCGAAGCCGATTCCCCCGAGCCGCCGCTACCGAAGTGGAGCGGCTCGACGATCGACCCGTAGGTCGCATTCGTCGCCGTACCGAGATCGAAGCCGGCCAGACCGGCGTACGAACCGGCCGCGCCGGTCCCTTGAGCCATCGTGGCGCCGCCAGCCGTCGTGCCCTGCCCCGTCACCGGATCGAGCGTGCGGCCGGTGCTCGAAGTGTTGACGAACGTGGTGCCGCTCTGTGCGCGATAGCCGCCGAGGAAGCCGCTCTCGCTCACGTCGATCGAGGAGCTCGCGTCGACGAACAGACGGTTCGCCACCGTCAGGTCGAGCTTCGTCTCCTCCGGCGTGATGATCGCCGCCCCGTCCACCAGGATCAGGTTCGCGACGCTGAGCGGCACCTGCACGTTCACCCGCGTGCCGCGGATGAAGATGCTCGCACCGTTATAGGTATTGACGTTCTGAGAGTTGATCGAGAAATCGACCGCCGCGATCGCCGGCACCGTCAGCGTCACCGGGTCGATCGTGATCGGCAGGACCACGTCGTGCAGCGGATCGCCGTCGCTGACGATGGCGTTGACGACGAACGGCGTCCCGTCGGCCGGGACGTTGATCGCCACCTTCTTCTCATAGACGTCGCTGCCGCTGGTCGGCGCTTCGAGCGCCGGGACCGCGGCGGCGAAGGCCGTCGACTCGAAGCGGACGGCCGTGACCTTCACGTCGTCCGTGGCGCGGATACGCAGCGTCGTCAGCCAGTCCGTCTGGCCGACCGGCAGCGCGGCGCCGTCGAGCGGCGTGAGCCACTCGGCCGTCGGCACGCGGGCGTCGTCCACCCGCTCCTGGATCACTTCCGTGATGCCGTCCGTCGTGTTGGCGCGGTTGTCGTGCGCCGTGGCCACGATGCGGATGCGCGTGTCGGCATTGCGCGGCAGCGCGTCCACCACTTTGCGATAGGTATGGATGCCGGTGGCCGTGTCGATCTGCGGGTTCGTCAGCGTCTCGGCCGGCTTGTTCGGATCCCACGTCAGCACGAGCTTCGAGATGCCGGTCTGCGCATCGCGCACCTTCACCTCGATCGTGTACTGCGCCGGATATTTGTAGCGGGACTCGGTCTTCGGGAGGATCGAGACGATCTCCGGGCCGGTCGTGTCGGCCAGGATCTGCAGCTCGCTCTCGGCCGTGGAGGTCTTCTGCGCAAAGTCGGTGACGGAGGCGATCAGTTTGACCGTGCCGTCCTTCACGTCGAGCGGCACCGGATAGCTGAAGACGGCGGCCGGGAACGGCACCGCCTCCGATGCGCGCAGCACTTCCTTCGAATCGACGATGCGGTCGAACGTCTCCCCCGTCGTCTTCGTCCCGGTCATGCGCAGCACGACCGTCGCCTTCGTCTGCTCGTCCGTGAACGTCACCTTCGTCTCGACGCGCTGCGAGGCGTAAACCGACGCCGGCGTGCTCGTGATGACGATGTTCTTCGGCGCCTCGTTCGGGATGACGTTCCAGGTGCGCGAGATCCGCGCGCTGTCGTTGTTCGACAGGTCGACCGTGCTCGCCTCGAGGCTGTAGGTCGTCGGCGTGGCCGTCGACGGGACCGTGATGATGAACGAGTACGGCGCCGTGCGGGCGATGGTCAGCTTGTTGTCGTTGGCCGGCTCGAACCAGTAGACCTCGTTCACGTCCGTCGACGGCGTGTCGGTGCCTTCGTCCGTGATCGACACAGTGGCCGTGTACGAAAGGCCGGCGATCAGCGTCGTCTCGGCGGACGGCGCGGTGAACGCCAGCACCGGCTTCCGGTGATCGAACGAGAAGAAGTCGGCGACGAACGCCTCCGCCTGCGTGTTCGGCACCGGCTGCGTGTCGCGGGCTTTATCGACGGTTAAGCGGTAGAACGACGACTCGTCGAAGCGGACGGTCGGCGCCACCACGAGCGTCTTCGAATCGTTCGGGTCGAGGTAGTGCTCGAACGTGATGACGTTCGGCAGCGGCGTGCCGTTGCGTCCCGAGAGCTTCTGCAGCTTCAGGATGCCGCCCTGTCCTTCGTCGAACGACTTGATGTTGATGGCCTTGTTGAAGGTGACGCGGAACGTGGTCCCGGTCGCGCCGAGCGGGATCGTCACCGCCGGGTCGACCTTCACCACCGACGGCTCGGTGTAGTTCACCGTCGTGAAGCTCGTCCCGACCGTCACGGTCATGGCATTGCCGGTCGTGTCCTTGATTCCTTTCGGGATCTGGAACCGATAAAGCGTATTGGAGCGGAGCGGGAACTTCTGCCCGGCGGCCACCTGAGCCGGCGTCGGCGGCTTCGGCGTGATCCGCACCCGATAGCGCAGGTCCGGCGGCAGCACCAGCGCCTCCGGCTCCTCGATGTCCACGACCTCGCTGTTGTCGGTAGCGACGAGCTGGAAGAACTCCTTCTTCACGAACTCCGCCGCGATCTGCTCGCTGAAGATCACCGTGATCGGCGAGTTCGGCGAAACGTTGGTCATGTTCTGTTCCGGCTCGAGCGACAGCACGCGCGGCGGCGTGGCGTCGAGGCGCGCCGGGTTGATCTCCACCGTTCCGGTCGTCCCGTCCGGAACGATCTTCTGGTCGACGTCGCCGATGGTGTTGTCGTCCGGACCATAGAAGAGGAACGACAGCTTCGTGTTGCCGACCGGGATGCCGATGAACTGATAGCGCCCGTCCGCACCCGTCAGGGCGTCGAGGCGCATCGACCCGTTCACCAGCACCGAGCTCGAGACGTTCATGACGACGCGCGTCCCCACGGAGGGGCCGCCCAGCTCCGCTTCGACGAAGCCCTCGACGTTGACGGTCGTGCCGAGGTTCAGGTCGAACTCCAGCGGGATGGAGCGGCTCTTCAGCTCCTTGCCGCCCGATGCCGCCACGTTCCCCTTCGACGCCGAGACCGAGATCCAGCCGAACTCCACGGCCGACAGGCTCACCACACCGTTGGCCGGCGTGAACATGGTCTTGCCCTGAATCGAGACCTTCGCGTCGCTCACAGGATTGCCGAACGCATCCCGGACGCGGACGATCACCGATCCTGTGGTCTTGAAGACTGCCGAGACGTCCACGTTCGTCTGGCCGGGCTGGAACGCACCCGTGACCACCCGCTCCCGATATTCGCCGCCGATCTCCTTGACCACCGCCCGGAAGTCGTAGCGCGTGATCATCTTCTCGAAGGTGACGGGATTCCCCTGCCCTTCGCGGTAGTAATCGCGTTGCGTCATGATCACGTCGACGAGAGGCGCGGGCTCACCCGCCTCACCCGCGTCGTTCGGCAGGTAGGCGTGCACCGTGACCTTGCCGGTCTTCTCCAGCTCGAGATGGATGTTCCGCACCTCGGGGAAGAGCTTCGTGATCTCCAGTCCCGGCGGCGAGAACGCCATGCGCCCGCTGTCCAGGTGGAAGGCCTCCAGCTTGAACGGCCCTTCCGGCACGCCGATGAACTCGAAGTTGCCCAGGCCGTCCGTCGAGGTGCGCGTCCCCACGTTCCCGCTGCTGAGCGTGACCGGCTGCCCCTGCTGGCGCATCCCCTTCTCCGGCCAGCTTTCCGGGTCCGTGACCCAGCCGGCCACGACGCCGCGGATGTCGAGCTCCACGCGCGTCGATTCGGTCTGATTCGCCGCGATGGCGATGGAGTTGTCGGCGCCGGCGCGCCCGAGCGATTTCGAATAGACGGTGACGGAGTAGTTCGTCCCCACCGGCAGCCCGGAGAACGTGGCGATGCCCTGGCCGTTCGTCGTCGTCAGGTCGAATCCGAGGGCGCCGCGATACAGCTTCACCTCGGCGTTCGCCACCGGGGTGAGCCCCTGCAGCGGATCGACGACCGTCACCGTGAGGCTGCCGACCCCCGCGCCGCCGATGGCCACCCGGATGTCCTGCTGCCGCGCGTCCAGCTCGTACTCGAGCTGCCCCTGGTAATTGCCGCGGATCTCCTGCACGGACGGCGAAGCGGCCGTGATGCGGAAGCCCCCGGTGAAAAGGTTCGAGAGGATGAACTTCCCGTCCTTGTCGGCCGAGAGCGGCTGCTGCGGCGTGCCGAACTCCCGGTTCGGCCACGCCATCTCGCGTGCCCAGTAATTCGCCAGCGGCACCGGATTGCCGTCGAGATCGACGACCTTTCCTTCGACCGTCGCCTGCTCGCGCATCACGATCAGCAGGTTGTTCACCGGACCGCCGCCGGCCGGCGTCGTCGCGTCGACGAAACCGGTGCGGAAGACGCCGTCCTGGCGCAGCTCCGCCACGATCTGGAGCGACCTGCCGGCGGCCACGCCGGGGAAGCGGAAGGAGCCATCCGAGCCGGTGACGACCGGCTGGTACTTCACCTCGTCGTTGATCGCACGCACCACCGCACCCACCGCCGGCGTGCGGCGGTCGTGCATGAACACGCGGCCCGTGACGTCGCCGAAGGTCGTGAGCTTCAGCTCGACCGTACGCGCATCACCTTCGAAGAGGAGCTTCGCTTGCTTCACGTCATGACCGGCCGGGTTGCGGATCGTCGAGAACGTCAGCTCCGTCTTCGCCGGCATCTTGTCGAACCGCACGCCGCCGAGCGTCTGGTCGTAAGGCAGCTCGATGATCTTGCCGCCCATCTGCTGCTCGGCTTCGTCCCACACCGGGACGACCGTGGCCACCGGTCCGATGACGTTCGTGTAGCAGGGCGGAATGTCGCACGGCTGCTCGAGCAGGATCTTCGCGAAGACCGTCCCCTGTCCCGGCAGGCGCAGCTCGCTCGTGCCGACCTGACCGTTGAAGTCGATCCGCACCGGCCCTTCGGTCGTCTGATAGCCGTACTTGCCGGTCCCGGGCGTCCGCGGCATGGCCACGACGCTGATCTGCAGCGGCACGTGCTGGCCGGGGAGCTCGTAGATGCCCGGCGATACTTCGTTGAACTCGTCCACCGGAAAGCCCGGCCAGATCACGCGATAGCCGCTCACCAGCTCGCCGGTGGCGCTCGTCAGCCGCACGCGCAGCGTCCCCGTCCCCTCGGCGTTCTGCGTCGTGAGGCGGGGGCTGAACTGGTTCTCGTTCGAGACGAGGTGCGGCAGGTCGAACTGCCCGCGCCGTCCGGTCACCGGATCGAAGACCGTCATCGTCCGTTTGCCTTGCACCACCAGCGGCAGGTCGGGGATCGTGTAGTGGCCCTCCGCGTCCGCCGTCACCGGCGGCACCCCGGAGATCGCGACGATGGCTCCCGGCACCCGCGTGATCTTGGCCGGATCGTTCGGCGCCAGCGGGTCGTCCTTCTCGACATGTCCGACCAGCGTGGCCGGCAGTGGATCGGTCACCACGCGCACCGGAATGACGATCGTCTGCTCGACCGTCGTGTCGGGACGCATCTCCATCTCGATGCCGATGCTCGCGCGGGAGATCGAGAAGTCCGCCGCGAGGATGGAGATCAGCCCGGCCGGGACGTCCTTGAACTCGAACTGTCCGCGGTCGTCCGTGTAGCCGTCCATCAACGTATAGCCCTGGGTGTAGACACCCACGTGGGCACGGGGGACGAAGTTCTTCTCCGGATCGGCGATGTCGGAGCGCCGCACGGTGACGCGCACCGTGCCGCTGCCGAGGTAATCGCGCCGCTGGATGATCAGGTCCTGCCTGACCACCTGACCGGGCGAGATGATGTGGTTCGCGGCGAACGTCGGATGCATCGACGGGTCGATGACCGAGAAGGTCAGCGGCCCGACCGGCACGCCGCCGGCGTGATAGAAGCCGTTCGCGTCCGTCTGCGCCGTGATCGTTTCGCGGAAGAGCGTGCTGCCGATCGTCACCGCCGTATCGGCCAGCGGCAGCCCGTCCTCGTATTTGACGTAGCCTTCAACGCTGCCGCGTCCGAGGAACTGCAGGTTCACCGTGTGGACGGCGCCGGCCACGCGCACCAGCCCCTCGACCTTGGCTTCCTTATCGTTGAACGTGGAGATCAGCGTGTAATCGCCGTTGATGCCGTTCTCCAGGTCGCGCGAGATGAACTCGAACATGAAGCGGCCGTCGGGCAGCGTCACGCTGTACTGCTTCCCTTCGTACCTGGTCGTCGAGAGCACCAGCACGCCGCCGACGGGCGTGTTGTCGCCCAGCAGCACCTTGCCGGTGAGGATGCCGCCCGGCTTGTTGTTGTCGATGCGCGGGACGATGTTGTTGCTCGAGTACGTCACGCCCGGCACGAGCCGGTCGGCGATCGGATCGAGCTTGATGCTGTAGCTCGCGTTCTTCGACAGGGTCTTGTCGAAGGTGATGTTCAGGATCTTCCCGTCGTCCTGCACCGAGGCGCCCGGCACCTGCAGCGGCACCGGCTCCACGACGTCCTCGTTGCGGACCGTCTGCGAGTAACCGGCGGCGGCCACGATCGTCTCGAGACCGATCGTGTTGCGCAGCTTCTTCAGGTCCGACGGCTTCACCGGACGGTTGAAGAGCACCGAGACGATGTGCCCCGTCTTGTCGAGATACAGGTCCTGCGCCGCGCCCACGACCGTCAGCGGCGTCTGCGGCACCGGATTCACCAGCGGCGTCGCCGTCGCACCATTGACGATGAGCGTCCGGTTGCCCCGCGCCAGCTCGACCGTCACGGCAGTGCCCACCGTGGCGTTGCTGATGGCGATCTCCGTGCGGAGGAAGCTGCCGTTCTCCGTGTCCGGATAAATGAGGTGCAGCGTGAAGGACTCCGACCGCGGCACCACCGAGATCTTGTAGTCCTCCAGCCAGCGTCCGACGAGCGCCATCTCGCCCACGTTCGTGCCGGCCGTGAAACGGGTGATCTCCGCGTGCAGCACCCCGCGCAGCCAGCCGTCCGCCGCTTCGGCCGGTACGTCCGTACGCTGCTTCGACGTCAGCCCCGACACCGAAAGGGAGTACGGGCGTTGTGCGTCCGTCACCGGCGCCCCCTGCACGAGGGCGAAGAGGAACGGCGACCGGTGCGACGTCGCGGCCGCGAAATCGTCCACGAACTGCCCCGCGGTCTTGCCGCCCGCCAGTCCATGCTTCTCGAGCTGCCGGGCCATCGCCGCCGCGGCGCGCCTGCCCGCCTTCTCACTCCGGCGCAGCGCATCCCACTCCCGCAGCTCCGGCACGCCCGTCGCGAAGTCCACCCGCTCCGCGTTGCTCAGCAGGTCCAGCGACAGATGAATGTAAGGATCGCGCAGCTCCTCCGGCGTCGCGCCGTGCACCACGTCGGACGAGATGAACACCCGCTGCCCCGCGCGGGCGATGTCCTGCGCCCGGCGGAACACGTCCGTCTGGATCACGCGCGGGAACTTGGCCGTGTATTTATTGAGCGGCGCCGTCGCCAGGCTGTAGCCCAGGCCGAGGAGCTGCATGTTCGCGTCGATGAACTCCCGCTCCAGGTACTGACCGTAATGCGGCATCACCAGCGTCGCCGGCGACAGCGGGATGCCCGACTGGCTCACCCCCATCGTCAGCTTCACCGACACCTGCAGCGTATCGCCGTCCGTCGAGTTCCCGGCCGCCGCGAAGACCGAGCCCGTGATGTTCGAGCTGAGGTTGTACGGCACCGTCAGCATCGCGCCCGGTTCGACGTCGTGCTCGGTGATGGCCGCGCCGGACGTGCGGCAGACGAACTCCGGCGAGAACGTGCCGGTCGTGCAGTTCGGGATGAAGCTCGTGTCCAGGCGGATGTGCTGCGCCTGCGAGCTCAGGTTCGTGATGAAGGCGTAGGCGGTGTACGGCTCGTCCTTCCGGACCGTGTCCGGATGGGAGAAGTTGATCTGGAAGCGCGGGTCGCTGACGACGATCGCCGTCTCCGCCTTGCCGCGCAGCGGGAACGGCTTCTGTCCCGGCACCTCGTACATCGCGCCGACCTCGATCGAGATCGCATGCGTCCCGGCGCGCAACGCTTCGAGCGTCCACTCGGCACTCCCCTGCGCCCCCGCGATCAGGTACGTCGTGCCGTCGGCCGCGTAGACCGGCACCGGCTGGCCCAGGGCCACGGCCGGCAGCGACTTCGAGACGCGCATCGCCAGCGGCGTTTCGATCGTCGCCTTCACGTCCGTCAGCCGGATGTTGCTTCCTTCCGGCGCGCCGTTCCCGACCTGCAGGACGACCGCGAAGAACTGGTGCAGCACGCCGAAACCGGTCGGCAGCACGATGGCCGCCGGAATGGACGGACGCCCGCCGCGGCCCTCGTTATCCTGCTCAGGCGGCCCGCCGCCACCCGGGTCCGTACCGAGGTCCATGCCCACGATGGCCGGCGGCACGAAGCGGGGCGGAGGTGCGACCGCCAGCGGCGGCAGCGAGTAGCCGTTCGGTCCCTTGATCGGCGTGAGCGAATGCGTGCGCTTGTCGACGATCACCGGGTACGGGATCTTGACTTCCTTCTCGTCCACGCCCAGGACGAGCGTGTATTCGTAGACCGCGTAGTTCCGCTCGTCCACCGAGATCCCGCGCTCGCGCAGCTCGGCGGGCGAGAGCTGCCGCACCTCGAGCCGCGTCTGCAGCACGCCCGTCACCTTGATGAGCGTGACCGACGGGACGGCCTGCTGGACGAAATCCCCCTTCTCATTGACCAGACGGATGTTCTGCAGCGCGTATGTCCCCTCTTCATGAAGGGGCGGGAGCGAAAACGGGTAACCGGGCGTAGCGATGAGGGTGATGGGGGATTCGATGCCGGGGCCGGCCAGCTCGCCGACGGCGCTCAGGCCGGGCGCAGGAGGGGCGGCGGCATTTTCCTGTCCGCCGAACTTCGTCTGCACGCTGCCCGGCACGTCGACAGCCGTGACGACTTCGCGAGGAACCTCGAGGGCCACGCCGAGGATGTTCAGATCGGCGGTCGCGACCTCCTGTGCATGCAGTGGCAACGACGCCACCATGAGGAGGCCGAACAGGACACGAATGAGAGTCTTGGTCATCGGTACGCTCGCGAGGAATTCAGGACTGCGTGGAGTAACGGGAGGGTGGGGCTACTGGCGAGGCGGGAGTTGATCGAGCTCGCGCAGCTCGCGCGCGGCCCGCGTCAGACGCGACTCGACCAGCTCGAGACCGGGCGGGATCGCCGTCACGTCCGGCGACGGCAGCTCGCTCGTCACGCTGATGATCGAGCTGCGCATCGTCAGCGACTCGCCGGCCACGTCGATCGTGAGCGACTGCTCGACCGGCAGCGCGTACGTCGCCCCGCCCGCCGTGTCCCCCTCGGTGCGCACTCGCGGCGCCCTGCCGTCGCGCGCGCCGCCTGCGGCATTGAGGACCGCGTCGTGATGCACGCCGCGAGGATTCGGCCAGGCCGCGCCGATCAGCACTTCGATGGCGTCGCGGGAAAGCATCACCTTCGGATCGAGACCGACGTTCAGCTTCTGCTTCTCGCCGGCGCTCTCGCGGGTCAGCTCATAAGCCGCGACCGACCGGTTGGCCGTCGACGACTTCATGCCGAGGGAGGTGGACTTCCACTCCGGCGCGCCGTTGGCGTTGCCGTTGGCAGTCCCGTCGGCGCTCTTTGCCGAGGCGGTGGCCTGCTTCGGCGTCGCCTTGGCGATCTCCTCGAAGCGGGTCACGCTGTACGTGTTCGCCTGGCGATCGATCTCCGTGAGCTGCTGCCGGTCGTAATCGGCAATGACCACGCGGGAACCGCTGACCGTGATGATCTGGTTCCCGGCGCAGTATTCATGGATCGTGGAAGTCTTCCGCGAAATCGGATCCTCGATCTGCCGCACGAGGTGCAACGGCCTGGGAAAAAGCACACCGGCAGCGAACGCGGTCGCGGAGACCAGCATCAAAGATGCGGCACCGAGACCCCTCCCCAACACGCACAAGCGAGGGTAAATGGCTCTCACAGGAGCTCTCCGATCAGTTTTTTGGGTTAGCGGGACCTTGCTTTGGGAACAACAGCGAGATTGAAGGTAACGCCTGGCAAGCCGGTGCGCAACGCCGTTTTGTGCCAAATAGCGGCATTTCGTGCCACCACCGCTCAGTGTTCACAACGAACGGCCACCAAGCGTCTGATCCTGGACACTCGGCCGCCCGCAGGGCGCACCGTGTGCCCCGCTCCGACCGCCTGCGATATGCTCGCGCCCCGAGACACCGCAATGACGCGCACCAACTACGCCCGCCTGACCCTCATCCTCTCCTGCGTCGCCGCCGCCCTGGCGTTGAGCGCCGCCGCTGTCCGCTATTACCAGCGCGGCGAAGTCCTCTGGCCAATGATCGCCGCCGCCATCTTCATCCTCGCCTTCGGCCTGGGCGCCAGCAACCGCATGAAGGCGTAAGAGCAACGATCCCGTAATCCCATCCTCTGATGGCCTGGAACCGGCGCCTGCGGGCGCAGACAGACAAGAGTGTCTGTCCCACATTGGCTTCCTCTCATGTGGGACAGACACTCTACCCACACAATGCGCAGGAACGTGTCCCGTACGGTATGCCTCATTGACAGGAACACTGAAGCAGCGACATTGCGGCATTACTTACGCCTTATAGAAAACTACAGAGTCGTTCCGTGCCTTGAGAGCAGTGATTCACCCGGTCAATACGCTGAGGTGATGGCAGCGTTTGGAGTGCGGCGGCGACGCTTCATCAGCCGCCGCTTTCCCATAGCGGCAGCGTCGAGCTGCCGCCTCCTTCCGTGCACCACGTAGGCCGCAGCTCGACGCTGCGGCTATAGGAAAGCGGCGGCTGATGAAGCGTCGCCGCCGCACTCCAAACTACGCGTCGCTCGCCGCAAGCTGCCGTGCCGATGCGTTCCGCGTCACCTCAAAACAACCGCTGCTGCTCCCCTATCTCCTCCGGCATCACCGGCTTCTGGCCGACGAGTTTCTGCAGGTCGCGGGCGGTGGAGGGGCTGTGGCCGGCGTAGTGGTTGTTGGCGAAGCCCCAGACGATGTGGACGCGGTCCTCCAGTGCGCGCAGGGCGTGGGACCAGGCCGCCAGGTCCGCGGAGCGGTCGAACTGGATGTGGGAGTAGTCGACGATGTCGCGGTTGGGGCCCATCCAGCGGACGTAGGCGAAATTGGCGGTGGGCTGTTCGGCGAGGGCCATCATGGCCTTGCGGGGAATCCAGCGGGCGTCGGTGAGGGCGAGGGCGACGTTGTGGTCGGTCAGGAGGGCGAGGACGTCGTCCTGAATCCAGCCGCGCTGGCGGAACTCGAGCGCGAATTGCAGGTCGAGAGGGAGCGTCGACAGGAACTCGGCGAGGGCGGGCTGCTCGTCGGGGCCAAAGTCCGGGCCGAGCTGGATGAGGATCGGGCCGAGCTTCGGGCCGAGCTCCCGCGCGCGGTCGAAAAAGCGCGGCGCGAGGCCCATCGGATCGCGGAGGCGTTGCTCGTGCGAGATCTCCTTCGGCAGCTTGAGCGTGAAGGTGAAGCCGGCCGGGACTCTCGCCGCCCAGGAGCGGACTGTCCTGGCGCTCGGGATGGCGTAGAAGGTGGAGTCGACTTCGACGGCGTCGAACGCGCGGGCATAGAGAAAGAGGTAGTCGGCGGTGCGGGTGCCGATCGGATAGAAAGGCCCGACCCACGCGTCGTAGTTCCAACCCTGGGTTCCGAGCCGGATGGGCATGGCCGGTAGGTTACCGCGACCCGATCCAAAGCAACCCTGCTGCCCTTGAGAGCAACGAATCTGCTTTCAAAAGCAACGGTGCTGCTTTCAAGAGCAACCTTGCTGCTTTCAAAAGCAACCTCCCTGCTTTCAAGAGCAACGGTGCTGCTTTCAAAAGCAACCTTGCTGCTTTCAAGAGCAACCTTGCTGCTTTCAAGAGCAACCTCCCTGCTTTCAAAAGCAACCTCCCTGCTTTCGAAAGCAACCTTGCTGCTTTCGAAAGCAACTTTGCTGCTTTCGAAAGCAACTTTCCTGCTTTCGAGAGCAACGGCTTCGGTTTGCGAGCTTCGGCTCCGGCACCGCTTTTCATGATGTCACGGTTGAGAGATAACCGTACCGACTTGACATCTATTCGTATCGAACCTACATTCTTCCTCAGACCGGTCCAATACCCGGGCGACGTTCGATCGCGGTGATCGAACTGAGGCCCCTATCGCCCGTCATGCTCCGGCCAGAGCAGGGACGGGTAACGAGAAACAGCCACCGTCCGCTCGACGGCCGGTGGGATCGAGAGAGGAAGACAAATGCGAAACGCCGTACTGGAAACCACTGTCCCGCACACCGAACTTGCCGCTCAACTGCTGGCCAAGGTCCGCGCCCTGCCGGAGGGGCTGGACGGCTTCACTTTTGCCCGCATTCCGGTGAGGCAGAAGCTCAACGCCTCGAAGAGCGTCCCCGCCCCGTTCCTCGAAGCCGCGGCCTTCCTGATGGAGGGCTCCGCCGCCCTCGCCGCCGCTGCCGGCATCCCGGTGGCGGCGCTGCGCGACGTGGTGGAGCTCGAGCGCGCCTTCGCTCCCGTGCTCCTCGAACTGCAGGAGATCGCCCGCGCCATCGAGTACACCCTCGCGCTGCGCAAAGCGGCGGTGGGTAAGGCCGCCCTGGACGTCTATTCGGTCGCCAGACGTCTCATCACGCCGGAAACGGACAGCGCGCTCTACGCCCACGTCACGGACATGGCGGCAGCCCTCGGCCGCACCGGGAAGCGGAAGAAGCCGTTGCCGGATACGGAGAAAACCGCCAGCGCGACGCAGCGTCCGGCGCAAGCCGCGTGACGTCGTGACGTCGTGACAGAGTCAGGCTGCTGAAGCGGATGAGGAAATGAAGCCCGAGCGGGGCCGGCGTCAGCCGGCCCCGCGATTTCCTCCACCCACGGGGTATCGGAGCACTCTGTGCGCCTGTACGGGCGGGAGTTTAGTTTTCGATATCATCCCCCCGTGCTCGGAACCTGGCTCGTCGCGCTCTTCCTCGTCGCCGTGGCCGTCGGCATCTACGTGAAGCGCCGTGAGCTTGCGCATCTGCAGGCGGCGATCCTCGGCGGATCGGTGGTGCCGGGGTGTGTCGTGGCGGAAGCGATCTTCGTGCTGCTGATTGCCGTGGCCTTCATCGTGGCGGCGCGGTCCGGGTTACTGACGTCTCCGTAGGAGTGAGTGGTGAGCACCCGATGGGCCTCACGCGACCAACGGACAACGCCTCACGCGACCAACGGCACTACAATCATCGCCGTCATGCGTCGACTCCTTCCTCTCCTTCTCCTTCTCGTTCCGACGATCCTGCTGGCGCAGTCCGCCGAGAGCCGCCGCGGTGGCGGTGGTGCCGGCGGCGACTGGGTACCGGTCCTGAAGACGGGCTGCATCGGCGGGAGCAAGTGCCCTGACCGGCGGCTGCGCATTCCGCTGCAGGACCGGCCGGTGATCGGCGTACGCTTCACGGCGCACGACCAGATCGGCGAGACGGCCGGCGGCGAGCTGCGGGTGAAGATCGGGAGCGACACGGTGCGCGATTCGATGGACATCCCCCGCCGCGGCGAGACGTTCACGCTCGACGTCGACAACCTCCGCGGCACGTTCCTCGTGCTCGAGCCGGCCAGCGACGACGAGGTCCAGCTCGACGACGTCGCCGTCCTCTACGGACGCGCCGATACGCCGCGCCGCGACATCCCCCGCGACCGCGACTGGGAACGAGGCGGCGGCCGAGGCAACAACAACGCCGGCTGGCGGCGCTACCCCTCGGCGCGCGGCTGCATCGGCGGCACCGAGTGCAAAAAGAACGGCACGCGCATCATGGTCCCGCTGGAAGACGCGCCCGTCCTCGGCATCCGTTTCCACGCGCACGACCAGATCGGCACCCGCGCCGATGGCCGCCTGAACGTCCGCATCGACGACGAGTCCGTCGACCCGTACATCGACGTCCAGCGCAACGGTAAGGTGCACGAGATCGAAGTCGACCGCGTGCGCGGCTCGCGCCTCGTGATCGCCACGAGCACGGACGACGAAGTGGAGATCAGCGACGTCGAAGTCCTGTACGCGCCTCGCGAGCGCCGCGGAGGCGGCGGCAGCGGCGGCAACTGGCGCGAGACGACGCACCAGGGCGGCTGCATCGGCGGCTCGGAATGCGGCGGACGCCGGAACCGGCTGCGCATCCAGTTGCGCGACCAGCCGGTGGAATCGATCCGCTTCTATGCCCACGACCTCGTCGGCGCCCGCGCCAGCGGCGAGCTGCGCATCAGCATCGACGACAACATCATCCGCGATTACCTGGACATCCCCCGCGACGGCAAGACCTTCACCTTCGACGCCGAAGGCCGCGTCGGCGACTACCTGTTCATCGCCCCAGCCGTGGATGACGTGGTGGTGGTGTGGGTTGTGGTGGTGCCGTACCGGCGCGTTTAGTGGGGCGGTTGGCGGTGGGGCGGTTGGGCGGGGGAAGAAGCCGTGTAGTTGACGGTTGGCGGTGGAGAGAAACGAAGCCGCCGCCCCGCTACGAACCGTCAACGCCCACCCCTGCCAACCGCCAACCGCCATCCGCCAACCGCCAACCGCCAACCGCCATCCCCCGCCCAACCGCCCAACCGCCAACCGCCCAACCGATATGCACGCCGCCATCCTCGCCCTCGACCAGGGCACGACCAGCTCGCGGGCGTTGCTGTTCGACGCTCGGGGGCGGGTGCTGGCGGTGGCGCAGCGGGAGTTCAGGCAGATTTATCCGCGGCCGGGGTGGATCGAGCATGACGCCGAGGAGATCTGGCTCACGCAGATCGAAATGGCGGCGGAGGTGCTGGCGAAGGTGCCGGGGGTTGCGGTTGCGGCCATCGGCATCACGAACCAGCGGGAGACGACGATCGTCTGGGATCGCGTCACGGGGCGGCCGCTGGCGAATGCCATCGTCTGGCAGGACCGGCGGACGGCCGATCTGTGCGATGCGCTGCGCGAGCACGAGCCGCTGGTGCGGGAGCGGACGGGGCTCGTGCTCGATCCCTACTTTTCGGGGACGAAGTTGCGCTGGCTGCTCGAGCACGTGGACGGCGCGCGTGACATGGCGAACGCCGGACGGCTGGCTTTCGGGACCGTCGATTCCTGGCTGATCTGGCGGCTCACGGGGGGACGGGCGCACGTCACGGACGTGACGAATGCGTCGCGCACGCTGCTCTTCAATATTCATCGCGCGGCGTGGGACCCGGACCTGCTGCGGCTGCTGGACATTCCGGCGTCGCTGCTGCCGGAGGTGCGGCCGTCGAGCGGCATCGTGGCCACGACCGGGCCGGGGCTGCCGGTGCCCGAGGGGATCCCGATCGCCGGCATGGCGGGCGATCAGCAGGCGGCGCTCTTCGGCCAGCGCTGCACGGAGCCGGGGATGGCGAAGAACACCTACGGCACCGGGTCGTTCGTCGTCATGCAGACGGGCGACAAGGCCATCGCTTCCACGCATGGGCTGCTGTCGACGATCGCCTGGCAACTGCCGGACGAGCCGCTGCAGTACGCGCTGGAAGGGAGCATCTTCGTCACCGGCGCGGCCGTGCAGTGGCTGCGCGACGGGCTCGGCATCATTCGCAACGCCGCGGAAGTCGAGCCGCTGGCGGCGTCCGTGCCGGACAGCGGCGGCGTGTACTTCGTCCCCGCGTTCACCGGTCTCGGCGCGCCGCACTGGGATCCGTACGCCCGCGGAACGCTGGCGGGGCTGACGCGGGGGACCACGGCCGCGCACATCGCCAGGGCCACGCTCGAAGCGATCGCCCTGCAGACGGCGGACGTGCTGGACGCCATGCGCGTCGACAGCGGCATCGAGCTGACGGAGTTGCGCGTCGACGGCGGCGGGACGGCGAACGGCCTGCTGATGCAGATCCAGGCGGACGTCGCCGGGATTCCGGTCGTCCGGGCGGCGACGTCAGAATCGACGGCGCTCGGCGCGGCGTATCTCGCGGGGCTGGCCGTCGGCTTCTGGGAGGACGTGGACGCGCAGTGGACGAGCGACCGTACGTTCACGCCTCGGGAGACGGGCGATAGCCTGCGTGAAGGGTGGCGGGCGGCGGTGGAACGGGCGAAGGGATGGACTTTTGCATGACGAAGCGCGCTTTCCTGCTGCTCCTGCCTTTCCTCTTCGCCTGCGCCAGCACGAATACTCCCCCATTGACGAGGACCGACACCACCGCGACGGCGGCGCCGTCGGACCGCCTGGAGAACACCCCCCGCCACGATGAATGGGTGCGCATCGACCGCGGCGGCCGGACGCTGCACGCGTACGTGTCGTATCCGCAGTCGTCGGCGAAAGCGCCGGCGGTGCTGCTGATCCACGAGAACCGCGGCCTCACGGACTGGGTGCGCACGGTAGCGGACCGTCTGTCGGAGAACGGCTATCTCGTGATCGCGCCGGACATGCTCTCGGGCATGGCGCCGGGCGGCGGACGGACGAGCGACTTCCCGACGCAGGACGCGGCGCGCGAGGCGATCTCGAAGCTGGAGATGCCGAACGTCCTCGCGGACCTCAACGCCACCGCCGATTACGTGCTGGCGCTGCCGGCGGCGAACGGCAGGCTGTCGGTGGCCGGCTTCTGCTGGGGCGGCAGCCGCGCCTGGCAGTTCGCGAATGCACGCCCGGGCCTGACGGCCGCGTATGTCTTCTACGGTACCGGTCCGTCAGAACCGGCCGGCGTGGCGAACATCCAGTCGCCGGTCTACGGCTTCTACGGTGGCGCCGACGCCCGCGTGAACGAGACGATCCCCCGCAGCCGCGAGCTGATGCAGGCGCGAGGCGTGACGTTCGACCCGGTGATCTACGAAGGCGCCGGCCACGCCTTCATGCGCCTCGGCGAAGAAGCAGGCGCGAGCGACGCGAACCGCCGCGCGCACGATGAGGCGTGGGTCAGGTGGCTGGGGTTGCTGCGGCGGTAGTCCTGGAGTGATCCCTCCCGGCCTGTCAGCGAAAGCGGGCACGAACATCGCTGGGGTTACGGTGTGCCCTCACCGTCGACTCCGCTCCCTACTGAAGACGTCATCCTCGGGCTCGAGGACTACAGCATCTTTCAGATGACTCTGGACGGGGTGATTCAGACGTGGAACGCCGGATCGACCCGGATCTACGGGCTGAAGGCGGAGGAGGCGATCGGGCAGAACTTTGCCATCCTCTTCACGGAACGCGATCGCGAGGAGGGGGCCCCGGAGGCGGAACGGTCGAAAGCGCTGACGAACGGGTCGACCGTCGACGAGCGGTGGCATCAGCGCGGCGACGGGCGGGTACGCTATCTGACAGGGATCACGAGCCTCATCCGGCGGGAGGGGATCCCGGCGGGCTTCGTCAAGGTTTCCCGCGATTTCACGCCGGACAAAGAGCGGGAGCGCCGCATCGAGGCGCAGACGGCGGCCATGCAGGTCCTGACGGAGGAGCGCTCGATCGGAGCGGCGGCGCCCCGCTTCCTGGGCGTCCTCGGCGAGAAGCTCTTCTGGGACGCGGGAGCGCTCTGGCTCACCGACACGAAAGAGACGCTGCGCCTGGAAGGCATCTGGACGAACCGGGAGCGCAGGCTCACGCCTTTCGAGCGGGAGATGGCGCAACGGACGTTTCGCCCCGGCGAAGGAGCGGCCGGCGAGGTGCTGGCCAGCGGCTCGCCGCTCTGGATCGCCGACCTCCGGAACGCGCCGAAGTTCATGCAGGGAGAGTTGTACGTCCGCTACGGCCTGCGCAGCGTCGTCCTCTTCCCGATCGTGCGCGGAGAGGAGACGATCGGCGTCTGCGAGCTGTTCAGTTGCGAGATCCGCGAGCGCGACCAGGAGTTCATCGTCCTCAGCACCGCGATGGGCGTAATCCTCGGTTACTTCGCCGAGCGCGAACGGGTGGAACGGCAGCTCGAAGACCGCAACCGCGCCCGCGAGTACATGCTGGCCCGCGTCAGCCACGACCTGCGCGCGCCGCTCACGACGATCCGCGGCTGGGCGCAACTGCTCGGTGTAGCCGACATCGACCAGGTCACGGCCGGACGGATGATCGAGGAAGCGTCGGGCGTGCTGCAGTTGCTCGTCGATGACCTGATCGATTTCGCGCGTATCACCGCCGGCAAGCTCCGCTTCGACCGCGAGGTGATCGACCTGCCGCGGTTCGTCGATTCGATCGTGGAAGCGGCGGTCCCGACGGCGACGAATGCCGGCGTCATGCTCACCACGGAGCTCGAGACCGAGAGCTGCACGGTGCTCGGCGATCGCCAGCGCCTGCGTCAGATCTTCGACAACCTGCTGTCGAACGCACTGAAGTTCACGCCGTCAGGCGGACGCGTCACCGTGAAGGTCGAGAATGAGGACTCGCAGGCCATCGTCCGCGTGCGGGACACGGGCCGCGGCATCACCCCCGACCTCCTGCCGCACATCTTCGACCGCTACAAACAGGCCGACGCCGCCGCCGAACAGGCCGGCCTCGGGCTCGGCTTGACGATCGTCGCGGAGCTGGTACGCCTCCACGGCGGCACGATCGAAGCCGGGAGCGAGGGGGACGGACGGGGGGCGACGTTCACGGTGAGGCTGCCGGCCGCGCGGTGAGGACAGGTTGTTGGTTGTTGGTTGTTGGTGCTCCGCGGCACGGCCCTCACCGCGAAGCGCAGCA
>DASWMP010000093.1:0-3136 GCA_036399695.1 Thermoanaerobaculia bacterium
ACGAAGGTCTGACCCTCCTCATCGAGGGTCAGACCTTCGTTGATCAGGTTTCAACCCTGATCGATCAGGGTCAGACCTTCGTTGATCGGGGTCAGACCTTCGTTGTTCAGGGTTTTGGACGTCAAATTTGAGGATCGAAACCTCGATGATCAGCCTCTGACCCTCGATGAGGAGGTCCGCGCACGGTTTGGAGTGCGGCAGCGACGCTTCATCAGCTGCCGCTTTCCCATAGCCGCAGCGGCGAGCTGCGGCCCGCGTGGTGGACCCGGAAAGAGGCGGAAGCTCGACGCTTCCGCTATGTGAAAGCGGCAGCTGATGAGGCGTCGCTGCCGCACTCCAAACTCGGGGCCGACTGGCGCCTACCGCTCGACCATCTCCACCGTCGCGGCGACCTGCAGGGCGAAGCGTCCCCGTCCGACCGAGACGAGCTTCAGGTCGGGGCACTTCTCCTCTAAACGTTTGCGGAGGAGGATGAGGCGGCTCTCGAGGTTGTCCTTGATGGCCGGGAGGCCGAGAGAGTCGTCAAGGCGGAGCTCGCGATTGGTGAACTCGGTGCGGCCGTCGCGCTGCCATTCGCCGAGGAGCTTCCAGAGGATGCGGCCCGGGACGTTGCGGATCAGGTAGTCGCCGTCGACGAAGACGCAGTCGTCGTTCCGGTAATAGACGAGCGTCCGCTTGTTGCGCGGCGGCTCGGCGGCGGCGGGCGGCACGATGACCGGCGCCGCTGCCATGACTGGCGTGGCGACGACCGTCGACGGCTCGGCCGGCTCCCGCTCGGAGATCCGGTCGATGCCGAGGGCGATCTGGTTGCCGACGACTTCGAGGTAAGCCTCGTGCCATTCGCCGAAGCCGAGCGGCTCGCGGCTCTCCACGGCCAGCACGCCGATGAGCCGTTTGCTCATCGCCAGCGGGATGACGAGCATGCTCTGGGCCTCGGGGAGGCCGGGGAGGGGAATCTCCGGCGCGACCGAGGCCGCGCTCTCGTGGGAGACGACCTCGCGGCGGACGGCGCGCCCGTAGCGGAGACTCTCGTGCAAGCCGGTGAGGCGCAGCACGCGCCGCTCGCGGGCTACGGTGCCGATCGGTCCCTCGCCGAGCGCCACCTCGGCGCCGACGCCGCTCTCGCCGTAGCCGCGGCTGGCGATCGTCACGAGACGCTGGGCTGGCTCGTCGTAGAGCAGGACCATGGCGTGGGAGAAGGAAAAGTAGGTATCGAGCGCTTCGAGGACCCCTTCGAGCAGCGACTCCAGGTCGTCGGCGCGGTTGATCCGTTCCGAAACCCACTGCAGGCCGCGGAGCTCCGAGCGGAGCCCTTCGAGAGAGAAGCGGTCCGCCACCGGCACCTCGGGGTTCGTCAGGAAGCCATCGACCCGTTCGACCTTCACCACCTCGAAGACGTCCGAGGCCAGGAGGCGGAACACGCCGGACATGCCCGTGACCGAGGCGATGGCGCGGATGCGCAGGTCCATGGCGTCGAAGAGAGGGCCGGTCTTCTCCGAACGGAGAAAACGCAGCCGCAGCCGGTACGCCTGCATGCTGACCGGGTCGTAGACCTCGACGGCGGCGTTCGGGTTCGCGTCGAGATTCCGCCTCGTCTTGTTGAAGAACTGACAGGAGAGGGCCACGTGGCGGTCGTCGACGAAGAAGACCTGGCTGACGTACGTCACGTTCGGGACGCCGCGCTCGTCGCTCGTGGCGATGACGCTGGGCACGACGCCCTGGAAGCAGCGGAAGAGGTCCGGAAGCTGGATCGGGATCATGAAATCGGGTTGCCGGCTTTCGGGCCGGGAGTCTGGTCGAACGTCTCCTCGACCGTCACGTCGATGGCGAAGGCGGGCCAGTGGGTGAGGCTGTGGCTGATGCGGCGGGGGAGACCGATCTGGTCGAGCACGTCGGCGAAGGCGTTGACGCAGCGCATCACGACTTCCCGCTCGCTCTCCCCGGCGATGCGGACACCGCGGGTAACACCTTTGACCTGCGTCGAGGTGTGATCGATCGGATGGGTGACGGAGATGGCGACCCGGCGGGTCGTGGCGACGTTGGCCACCGTCTCCTGCGCCGTGGCGACCGGGAGATAGACGGTGACAGTGTCGTCGTCTTTCGGGACGAAGGCGACGCCGCGGCAGCAGGCGGGGACGCCGTCGGCATCGACGGTCCCGACCAGCACGGACGTTCCTTCGGCCCCGATGCGGCTGAGGCGTTCGGCGAGCATGCCCTGATTATAGAAGACCTTTTAAGGTTCTCTTAGGATCGCGTGTGACCGGCTTCACGGCCGTGAGGACCTTTTCGGAAGTCGCTAGGGATCTCTTAGCAACCGGCCGAACGGCCTCGCCCTAGATTGCTCTCAACGTAATCGTCGCTGAATCGAAGTCCAATAAGGGAGTCAATCAACAATGGAAGCTCGTCCAAGTCTCTACCGCAACATCCACAAAGCCGTCCGTTCGCTGCTGCTCGAAATCACGATGAAGTCAGGCCGGGTCGATTTCACCGACGCGGCGGCCGTGGCCACGTTCCGCATCGAGTTGCAGCAGGCGCTGGCTCTCCTCTCGGCCCACGCGGAGCACGAGAACGCGTTCGTCGGCGTGGCGCTCCAGCAGTACGCCCCCGGCGTGCAGGAAGCGCTCGGCGGCGAGCACGAGGACCAGGAGCTCTGGTTCCATCAGTTGCTCGCGGCCGCCGACGCCCTCGATCCTCGGGCGGGTGACGCCGCGGTCCGTGGCCACGAGCTGGTGGTGCGCCTCTCGCGCGTCGTCGGGGAGCTGCTGGTGCACATGGCCGATGAGGAAGAGGTGGCGATGCCGGTTCTCTGGAGCACGATGGATGACGCCTCGATCATCGACCTCGAACAGCGCCTGGTGGCCAGCGTGCCGCCCGACGAGATGGGCCGCTGGCTGGTGTACATGCTGCCGTCGCTGAACACCCCGGAGCGCATCGAGCTGCTCAGCGGCCTGCAGGCCGGCGCCCCGCCGGAGGTGTTCGCCGGAGTGCGCACCCTCGCGAAGCAGTTGCTCTCGCGCGAAGAGGACGCCGCGCTGGAGCGCGGCCTGGCCACGACGATGGCGGTGTTCTAGGGAAACCGATCTCGGAGTGCGGTGGCGCACGCCACCGCTCTTTTACACGTGTAGCAGAGCGGTGG
>DASWMP010000094.1:0-7455 GCA_036399695.1 Thermoanaerobaculia bacterium
CGCGAGTGACCGAATGATATGGGGTGATATCAATCGAAGACTCCGGGAGTCAAAGCGAAGACTCGGCGAGTAACCGAATGATATGGGGTGATATCAATCGAAGACTCCGGGAGTCAAAGCGAAGACTCCGCGAGTAACCGAATGACATCGGGTGATGTCATTCGAAGACTCGGGGAGTCACAGCAAAGACTCCGGGGCACCACGAACGGACCGGCAAACGTGGGGATGATCGTCAGCGAGGCCAATCGAGAGCTCAGCGAGCTGATGACTGGCGACGGCGAGTCCGTCCTTGCTCGGAAGGAGCTCAGCGCCAGGTAAGTTTCCTCGGCGTTGACACCGGCGGGCCCGTTCGCATCTAGACTCGATACCGACGCGTAAGTCAGGAGCCCGGGACGATGCCACAGCCGCAGGATCAACTCGCGAATCTCCGCATCGCCGCACCTTGTCCGACCACCTGGGAGACCATGGCCGGCGACGAGCGGGTACGCCACTGCTCGCTCTGCAACCTCAACGTCTACAACTTCGCCGAGTTGACGGCCGACGAGGTACGCCTGCTCCTCGCGCGGTCGGAAGGACGGGTCTGCGCCCGTCTGTACCGCCGCGCGGACGGCACGGTCCTGACGCGCGATTGTCCGACCGGGCTCCGCGCCCTGCGACGGCGTGCCTCGCGTACCGCGGTTGCGGTGATCGCCGCGCTGCTCAGCCTTCCGGCGATGGCCTTCGGCGGGATGACGGGCAAGAAGCCGCGCATCAAAGCCAACGGATCGAAGGTCCGGCTCCAGATCGAGCGGGTCACGACTCCGCAGGCGGCAGTCTTCGCCGGCGTGGTGCGCGATCGCGACCGCAACCCGATTCCCGGTGTCACCATCGACGTGGAAGACGAGATCACGAACCGCCTGCTCACCGCGGTCACGGACGCCGATGGCGCCTTTACCGTCGCCTCCCTGGCGGACGGTCTCTATCGGGTCCGGGTGACGCTCTCCGGCTTCAAGCCGGTGACGATCGATCACCTGCAGTTGCAGGCCAGCGAGGTGACGCGCGCCACCGTCACCCTGCGGCTGGAAGTCGGGCAAACAATCACCGTCGGCGCAATCGCCGTCAACCCAACGGACAGCATCTCGAGCTCGACGACGTTCACACAGGACTTCATCAACAAGCTGCCGATGTGAGGGTGGTGTTGCGCGAAGTCCGCCTGACTGCTGATTACGCGCGCGAGCACCGGTAATCCATTTTCAACCGCTGTCCGCCGAGTAAAGAGGCGATTGAGGCCGCCTTGCGCCACTTTGCGCCAGAAAAGGGCATAATTCCTTCGTTGAGGGGAAAATTGTCCCAGGATTTCAGCGGCATCAGCGAATGGCTGCAGCGATGGCGCACTGGCGATTGGAGCCGCCGTCCGGGGACGGTTCTGTCCCTTGAAATGTGCTTTCGGGAGTCGATCCATTGAGCGTGAACCGGAACACGTTCGCCAATCTGGCCGGTCGCATTGTGACGGCTGCACTGGGCGTCCTGCTGATCCCTGTTTACGTCCAGGTGCTGGGAATGGAGTCGTACGCACTGGTCGGCTTCTTCGGGATTCTGCAGTCCCTGTTCGGCTTGATCGACTTCGGCCTCGGTGCGGCGTTCAGCCGTGAGATCGCTCGCCTGTCCGTTGCCGGCGATTCTGTGCAGGAGCAGCGCGACCTGCTGGCCACCCTGAATACGATCTACTGGATTCTGGCGGCGGTGTCGGTCGCCGCGATCTGGTTACTTGCGCCGACGATCGCCACGCGGTGGGTGAATGCGTCGGTGCTGGAGCCGGCCGTCATCGTTTCCTCGGTGCGGATGATGGGGATCGCCATCGCGCTGCATATTCCGAGCGCGCTGTATCAGGGTGGGCTGCTCGGTCTGCAGCGGCAGGTTGCGTACAACGTCATTTCGGTCATCATGACCATTGTGCGCGCCGGCGGCGCCATCGTGGTGCTCTGGTTCATCTCGCCCCGCATCGAGAGTTTCTTTCTCTGGCAGGCCGTGCTGACGCTGCTGGCCGTGACCGTCTACTGGCTTGCGCTGGACCGGTTCATTCCACGCGCACCGGAGCGGGCGACGTTCCGCGGCGCGCTCGTGCGGCGTCTCTGGCTCTATGCCGCCGGATTCGCCGGCAACACCATCGGCATCGCCGTCGCTCAGCAGGCCGACAAGGTCATTCTCAGTAAGACCCTGACGCTCGAGCAGTTCGGCTACTACACGCTCGCCGGCACGGCGGCAGCGTTGCTCTGGACGCTCGTTTCGTCTGTGTCGACGGCGGTCTACCCGCGGCTCAACCAGCTCGTTGCCGTGGGTGACGAGGCCGCGCTTGCCGCGGAGTACGACCGTGCGAATCAACTCCTGGCCGTCATCCTCGTGCCGGTCTCCATGCTGCTGCTGTTTTTCGCGAAGGACATCATGACCATCTGGACGCATAAGCCACTCATTGCAACGCGCATCGAGACGCTGGTGATCTGCTTCGCCCTGGGCATGACGTTGATCGGACTGGTCAACATCGCGCTGCACGTGGCGCTGAGCTACGGCTGGTTCCGCCTGACGCTCGGTTTCACGTGGGGCACCGCTCTCGTCTCTGCGCCGTTGTTCTGGTTCGCGTCACGCGAGTGGGGCGTTGCGGGTGCGGCCGGAGTCTGGCTGCTGCAGAATGCCGCGTATCTCCTGCTGATTCCGATTCTCCACAGGCGCTACGTTCGTGGTGGCGGAGTGCTCTGGCTCAAGCACGCGTTTCTGTTCCCCGCGGCCGTCACGGCCGTCATCTGCTGCGGTACGCGCCTCGTCGCTCCCTCCGTCACGAATCCCTACTGGCTCGCAACAGTGCTGGCCGCGACGTGGGCGGCTTCCGCGATGGCGGTCGTCTTCGTCGAGCCGGCCTTGCGCGCACAATTCTTTGCTGCCGTGGCGGGGCTGCGCACGGCCAGGGGAGGGGCCTGACGCATGTTCTCGCTCCGTGGAAAAATCGCCCTGAGGCTCGGCCGCGGCTGCATTGAAGGGGGTGCCCGCGTCAGCGGCCGGGTCACGCTCGGAAAGCGCGTTTTCGTCGGTTCCGGCGCGGAGATCGTGGCCGCCCGCAACGAATCGGTCGTCATCGGCGACGACTGCTCGATTCTGCGCGGCGCACTCCTCTATCCATACGGCGGCCGAATCGAGCTGGGGCAGCGCGTCGGCATCAATCCGTACTGCGTCCTTTACGGGCATGGTGGCCTGACCATCGGCAACGACGTGATGATCGCCACGGGCTGCGTCATCATCCCCGCCAATCACAACATCGCGGACCTCGAGGTGCCGATGAGCGGCCAGGGGGAGACCGCGAAAGGCATCGCGATCGGGAACGACGTCTGGCTGGGCGCCCGCGTTACTGTGCTCGACGGCGTCACGATCGGCGATGGCGCGGTCATCGGCGCGGGTGCCGTCGTGACGAAGGACATTCCGCCTTATGCAATCGCGGCCGGTGTTCCGGCGCGCGTGATCGGCTCGCGCCGCAAAAGCGAGACTCCATGACCGGCACTCTTCTGAGCCGCGTCTGGGGCCTGCGGAGACCGCGCCGCCTCGCTTCCGCGGTACTGCGGCGCGCGGGCCTGTCGCATCTCTTCACGATGCGGACGAGCGGAATCCGCCTGCGCTTCTTTCCTGCCGTCTGGACGGCGATGCTGTGGGAGCAGCCCGACTTCTTCCGGCGCGACACAGAGCTGCTGCGGCGGTGGCTCCGGCCCGGCGACGTTCTCGTCGATTGCGGCGCCAACGTCGGCCTGCTGACGATCGTCGGCGCACAACAGGTTGGTCCCGCGGGCCGTGTTTACGCGATCGAAGCACATCCGAAGATCTTTCGCTTCCTGCAATCCAACGTGGAACTGAACCAGGCCACGAACATCACCCTCTTTCATGCAGCGGTGGGAGAGAAGGAAGGCTCGATCGCGTTTTCCGACCGTCCGGCCGATGACGGCAATCACATCCTTCCGGAGGGCAGCGGTATCTCGGTGGCCATGAAGCCGCTCGATGCGCTCGTGCCGTCGGGGACACCCGTGCGCCTACTGAAGCTCGACGTGGAAGGCTACGAGAAGTTCGTCGTGGAAGGTGCACGCATGCTTCTTCCGCTCGTGGAGGCAATCTATTTCGAGTCGTCGGAGGTGCTCTTCGGCCGCTATGGGTATACGTGTGAAGACATGTTCCGGCCGCTTCGGTCGAGCGGTTTCACGCTGTTCCGGCTCAATGACGACCACTCTCTTACGCGCGTCGCCCCGGACTACGTGTCGCGTGACATCGAGAACCTGATCGCGGCCCGTGACGTTGACGGTTTCGTGCGGACCACCGGCTACGAGGTCCGTTGACCGTATGTGCGGCATAGCCATACTTCTGGATGCGCCCGACGCTGCTGCGACGTCGCGGCGGATGGTTTCGCGCCTGGCCCATCGAGGGCCGGACGAGCAGGGCTTCCGGCAACTCGACGGCTGCACGTTCGGCCATGCCCGCCTGAGCATCATCGACCTTGCGACCGGCGACCAGCCGATGCCGGATGCGTCCGGCCGTTACTGGATCACGTTCAACGGCGAGATGTACAACTATCGCGAGCTGCGCGCCGAGCTCATTACGGCCGGCGTGGAGTTCCGCACGCAGTCCGACACGGAGGTCGTGCTCGGCGCTTATGCGGCGTGGGGCGCCGCATGCCTGGACCGCTTCCGCGGCATGTTCGCCCTGGCCATCTGGGATCGCCAGGCGAAGACGCTGTTCGCCGCGCGCGACCTGTTCGGCGAGAAGCCGTTCTATTACGCGGCAGGGGAAGACGGCTCCTTCGCGGCCGCCTCCGAGATCGGTGCGGTGCTCGGCGCCGGAAACGTCCGGCCGCGTCTGAGCCTCGAAGCAGTCGACGCATTTCTCACCTTCGGCTACGTGCCGCCCGACCGCACGATCTTCGAGAACGTTTCCACGTTGCCCCCCGCGCATTACCTGACGTGGAAAGAGGGGAAGGTGCAGGTCGTTCGCTACTGGACGCCCGCGCTGCAGCCGCTGTCGATCTCGATGGATGACGCGGCCGAGCGGCTGCGCGAGCTGCTGGAGCGTGCCGTGGAGCGGCAGATGGTGGCCGATGTTCCGGTCGGTGCGTTTCTCAGCGGCGGCCTCGATTCGAGCTCCATCGTCGCCCTCATGCAGCCGCACAGCGCCATCCCGGTGAAGACTTTCTCCGTCGGCTTCGGCGACATCATCAACGAACTGCCGTACGCACGCGCGGTCGCGCAGCGCTATCGCACGGAGCATCACGAGCTCGACCTGCGTACGCCCGACGTCGCCGCGCTGCTCGAGAAGATGGCCGATGTCTACGGCGAGCCTTTGGCCGACAGCTCGCACATCCCTACGTATCTCGTTGCGGAGTTTGCCCGCCGCCATGTGAAGGTCGTGCTTTCCGGCGACGGCGGCGACGAGCTGTTCGGCGGTTACTGGTGGCACATGCCGATTGCGCGGTCGCAGAAGATGACCGGCTCTTACGCCGCATGGTTCGTCCTGCGCGTCGCCAGCAGGATCGCACGCAATCGTAATCCCGCTCTTCTGCAGCGCTCGGCGGCGGCGGGGTATGCGGCGCGCTGGCCCGATCCGTGGCGTGCTGACGTGCAGAGTCTCACGCTCATGAACGCGGCCGTCCGGCAGAGGCTGTGGGGCCGCAGGATTGCGCCGTATGAGCCGGGTGACTACTACAAGCCGCCCGCCGCGGTGACGGGGCTGAACCGCGCGCTGCATTTCGACGTGACGCAATACCTGCCGGGGGACATCCTGGTGAAGGTCGACCGCGCCGCGATGGCGCACGGGCTCGAAACGCGCGCGCCGTTCCTCGACCGCGACCTCGCCGAGTTCGCGCTGGCGCTGCCGTCGTCGCTCAAGGTGGACGACAGCCGCGGCAAGCTCGTGCTGCGCGCGGCCTGCGAGCGTTACTGGCCCGAGGAGTTGCACGGCCGTGCGAAGCAGGGCTTCGGATCGCCGGCCGTAGCCTGGATGGGCTTCCCCGACGTGAACGCACTCATGCAGCGCGTGACCGGCCCGGGCTCACGTTTGCGGAAGTTGCTGCACGGACCCGTTGCTGCCGAGGTGGCGCGACGTGACAACCGTTCATGGGTCCTGATGACGCTCGGTCTGTGGCTGGAACGCAACCCCGAGGTGACCTGGTGAGCCGCGCGTTGAGGGGGGCGGGAACGGCACCGCGTGTGTCCGTGCTCATGCCCGTTCACAATGGCGCACGTTACCTGCGCGACGCGGTCGACTCGCTGCTGGCGCAGACCTTCACAGATTTCGAGCTGCTGGTGGTGGACGATGCGTCGTCGGACGAAGCGCCGGCGATTCTGGCGAGCTACTCGGATCCGCGCCTCTGTGTCCTGACCAACGACTTGAACCTCGGCCTCACGAAGTCGCTCAACATCGCGCTACGCGAATCGCGGGGCGAGCTGATCGCACGGCAGGACGCGGACGACCGCTCGCACCCTCAGCGGCTGCAGAAGCAGGTCGAATTTCTCGACGCCCATCCGGAGCTCGTGCTCGTCGGCACGGGTGCGCGGCTGATCGATGCTTCCGGTGCCGTCCTGCGCGCACGGAAGCTCCATCGCGCGCAGACGCCGCTCGGCGTGCAGTGGCAACTGCTGTTCGGGAATCCGTTCACGCACAGCTCGGTCATGTTTCGCAGGGCGATCATCCTCGGCCGGCTCGGTGGCTACGACGAGGCTTACTACTACAACCAGGATTTCGAGCTCTGGTCGCGCGTGGCCGCTGACTATGGCTCCTGTAATCTCGCCGAGGAGCTGGTCGACTATCGCGTGCACTCCGAATCGATCGCCGGCCGCCGCGACGCGGAAGTCCTCGAGTCCCGCCTCGAAAACGTGAAGAAGAACATCGCCGTTCAGCAGCGAAACGTCCGCCGCATCCTGGGCGATAGCGACCTGGCGGCGCGCTGGCCACCGCTCTGGACGGCACTCAGTGTCGCCTGGCTCCTGAAACGACCGCCCAACGCCCGCGACGCCCTCCGTCTCGCGGCCGAGCTCCACCAGCAGTTCACGGAACGCTATCCCCAGGCGAAGCAGGACCGCGACGTCGCCCTCATCTACGCCGATACGCTCTGGGCCATCGGCCGCTACCTGACGCGCAGCAGCCCCCTCGTAGCCGCGAAGGTTCTGCTGCGTTCGGCGTGGCTGCGCTTCCGCGCGCAGCGCTTCGCCTGACACCGAAGGCCGGTGGCGAGCACGATGGGAGGCTTGGGCAGGTTGGTAGCGCATACGGGATTCGAACCCGTGTTACCGCCGTGAGAGGGCGGCGTCCTGGACCCCTAGACGAATGCGCCGTGCCAGAAGGGAAGCGGAGAGTAGCGAAGCCATTTCCGCCTGTCAAGCGGATGAAACTGCTGAGGGGGTAGGGGCATTCCCCTTCTCGGGTTGGGCGGTTGGCGGTTGGGCGGAGGGGGGC
>DASWMP010000095.1:0-24828 GCA_036399695.1 Thermoanaerobaculia bacterium
TCCACGAGGTGTAGACGCTTCGTGCCGAAATCTTCCATTCCGAGGAGGTCGGATGGCCGGTTCTCTACCAGTGGGTGCGGTCCTCGGCGCCCGCGGCTAGCCGAGGGAAGATCTTCGGCGTTATGGCACGACCACTTAGGATCGAGTTTCCGGGAGCTGTCTACCACGTCACCTCACGCGGCAACGCGCGGAAGGCAATCTTCAAGAAAGACAGCGATCGCAACCACTTTCTGACGCTTCTCGGTGTAGCGGCCCACCGCTTCGGGTGGTCCATTACCGCATTCGTGCTGATGACGAACCACTATCACGTGGTGCTGCAGACGCCGGAGGCGAATCTCTCACGCGGCATGCACTGGCTCAATAGCACGTACGCCGGGTGGTTCAACCGCCGGTACAAACGCTCCGGCCATCTTCTGCAGGGACGCTTTCACGCAGTGGTCGTCGACGAAGAAGCTTACTTCGCTCAGGTATTGCGCTACGTCGTTCTCAACCCGGTGCGCGCCGGTCTCGCCGGCCGTCCCGAGGAGCACCGCTGGTCGAGCTATCGCGCCACGGCTGGACTGACACCAGCCCCCGATTGGCTCGATACCTCGGCCGTCCTCGCGCGGTTCGGCACCGATGTGCCTCTCGCACGGGCCGAGTATCGGGCGTTCGTTCTGGCAGCTATAGGCGCGAAAGACCGGCTGTGGGACAAGGTGACGAACGGTATCTACCTCGGGAGCGAGGCGTGGACGAAGAAGATGCGAACGGTCGTCGAGTCGAAGCCGCGTTCGACGGATCATCCGATCACGCAGCGGGCAGTTGGCCGGCCTCACATGGAAGCGATCGTCGAAACGGTTGCCGCGACGGCTCACCTTCCGCTGGAGGTGGCCAGGACGACTCGCGGGTCGGCCGTTCGCCGATTGATCGCCTGGCTCGGGTGGCATGAGGGACTGGTCACGCTCCGAAGTATCGCCGCCGCGCTACGGCTGCGAAGCGAAGGCCATGTATCGAACATGATCCGACGCTGTGAGTACGAATTCGGGCAGAACGCGACGCTCCTCAAGCAACTCGACGCCGCACTGCTGGCGTTAAGGTAAACGGCCAACCTCAATCACCGGAACCTTCCGCCCCCGCCCCTTCAAACCGCCTCTGCGCCGATCTGCCGTCCACCGCCACATCCTGCTGCGTGGAGCTAAGCTCGATCTCCTCATGGCCGGCAGCGGATATGTGTGGAAGGGTCAGACCCTTGTTTTTGTGACGAGCCTGCCATAAAAAACGAAGGCGTGGCGCCTCGGTCGGGTCGTGTGGAGGGTCGGACCTTTGTTTCCGTTACCAGCCTCTCGTCAAAAGAACGCAGGTGTGACCCCCCTCGGCAAAGCGCACCCTCGGCAAGAACGAAGGAAGAACAAAGAGATTAGGTGTGGGGTCGGTGTGGGGGTCAGACCTTTGTTCAGCGACAAGCCGGCCGTCGAAAGGAAGGAAGGCGCGGCCCCGAGATGCACGACGAACCGAACACCGAAGGCCTGGCCCCGAGATGCAGAGCAGGGCCCCGTGATGCAGAGCACCGAAGGCCTGGCCCCGTGATGGAGATGCAGTGATGGATGCGCACGCATCTGTCTTCCACATCCGTCGATCTCGCCTCCCGAAGGGAACGGTACGCTGCGGAGCCTCTGCTATTCTGCGTGGATGGCTCGCGGACCGGTCAAAAAGGGAACGGCGCTCGACCGGTATCGGAAAGTCGCACCCCGTAATTTTCTCGAGCAGGTGCTGTTCCTGGACGTCAAACGGACGCTGCGGTCCCTGCCGAAGGATCAGTTCAGGAGACCGCACGGCTCACCGAAAGTGCCGCGTAGGCGGCTGCTCGTCGCGCTGCAGGAAGCGATCGACAAAAAACGCGCGAAGGCGAAGAGGAACCCGCGCAAGAAGTCGCTCAAACGAAAGATCGATGAGATCCAGCCGGTCTTCGTCGTCACCAAGAAGGCACGGAGGAAGCCGCGCGTGGTCACGCGGCACGTCGTCAGCCGGCTCGATAACAAGAAAGTCGAGCTGCTGGCGTTCCTGACGACGATCACCCCCGACTGTGACGACGCCGGCCGCCTGATCCTCGACTTCGAATGCCTCGAGCGGACGTGGTGGGAGAAGACGTGGAACGAACATCTGGCTCCGAACGGCGGCGCCGCGGTCGCCGAGCTGTTCGGAGATCAGTCGTTCTCGAAGGTGTTCTTCAACGCGGCCATCGCGGAACGCACACTGATCCACGACCTGCACCGTCTCTTCCTGGAGCGGATCCTCGATGACAAGGAGCCAGGGCCTGTGTCGCTGGTGCAGATGGTCGTCCGGCGGAACGAGTGGGCGGATAAGCATCTCGCGGAGGTCCAGTGGTATGCCCTCACGCTAGGGAAGCGGGAGCGGTACGTCGATCGGAACAGCTACGAAGAGGTCAAGGATGGCGAGGCGGTCTACGAAGAGCTGGCGATGGACTTCCGTTACGATCCGCTGCCGGTGTGGCGGCAGACGGAGGCGTTCGACCGGCTCTCTCGAAACGCGGACAACGTCCTGAAGGCCGTACATCTGCCGCAGTGGCAGCCGGAGGAGCCGGAGGAGGACGAAGACGATGAGCTGCCGGACGACAACGGCGAACTGCCGGACGGCGAAGACAGTCCCGGGTCCCAGTCCGAGCCGGAAAGTCCGTCGGGCTGGCTGCTGCGGACAGCGACACGCCTCGGCGCCACGGCCGTCAAGGCAGCCGAGGAACTGGCGGCTGCGCTTTTTCTACCGCCGGGCGGGCCACCGCTGGTGCCGGCGCTCGCGGGCGTGGCACAGGGCATGGGCCGGCGGTCTGGAGCAGCGAAGCGACAGCCATTAGGGCCGGCGCCGGCGCCAGAAACACATGCGCCGATGCAGTACCACGGACGGCCTCTCGCGGCGCCGCTGGGAGCGCAGGTCGCAAATCCGATGTTGCCGGGAGCAAGCCAGCCGTTCGTCGGTGTCTGCAACATCGGGCAGGGCAACCTGAACCCGTTGTATGGGGGGAACGGCCGGATCATCGCGTATTACGACTTCGGATTCCCGAAGACGCAGGAGAAGCGCTCTGCACCCGAGCTCCAGTACGCCCCCTGCCTGCACGACGATCCGCCGATCATCCTCTCGCACTGGGACTGGGACCATTACTCGATGGCGCGACGGCAGCGCGAGTCGTGGGACATGCGCTGGATCGCGCCGCAACAGCACATCGGATCGCCGGCGACGAGAGAGATCTATGGACGCGTGCTGGCCAGCGCGACCGGCGAGATGCGCATCTGGCCCGGAGCCGCCGCTGGTGCGGCGGTGCCCGAGCACCTCCGTCTGCCGTGGGGGTTCCTCGAGCGGGGGGTGATCCACGACCAGTTGGGAGACTCGTCTGAGGATCTGAACGACGGCGGTCTGGCAATGTACGTCTGCGTCAAAACGGCCGGCGTAGGTGCGGCGGGAGCGACGGGGGTGGCGAACGCGGCGCTGCTGCCACGAGGGGGAGCGGCGCCGCTCTGCCGGCAGGGGGCGGTGGCGGCGACGGCGGCGCGCGCGGCGGCGGCGGCGCTGCACTTCGAAGCGAAGGTCGCGGCGGTGGCGGAAATGGCGGCAGGAGCGGTGGCGCAGTTCCCCGGCGCCGGCGCACCGTTGGCCGGCCACTATGCCGAGCCCGCGGCGGTCGCGGTGAGCGCGCTGGCCGGAGGGGGGACGTGGATCGCGGCGATGAACGCAATGACGGCAGCGGCTGCCGGCGGCGGAGGCGGTCCGGGGGCGGTGGCGGCGACGTTCCTCGGCGCCGCACCGGCCGGAGCGTCGGCCGCGGCGGCGGCCACGGCGAATGCGGCGGCGGTACAGGCGCTCGTGCCCGGCACGACGGCGGCGATGCTCTCCGCTGTCGCCGCTATCGCCGATGCTGCCGAGGCGGTGGCGGGACTCGCGGCAGGGCCGTTCGCCGCGCCGGCTACGGCGGCCGCCACGGCGGCTGTCCAGGCGGTGCAGGATGCCGTTGCCGGGGCGGCGGTCGTCGCGGGCGCGGCGTTCGGCGCGGTACCGGCCGCGGCGCTGGCGGTGACGGACGTGCACCTCGACGCGCAACTGGCAGCGGTGGCGGCGGTTGGAGCCGCCGCGGCGGCGGAAGCAGCGGTGGCACTTGCAGCGGTACCGGCGACGGCCGCGAACGACGTCGCACGCGCGGCGATGGTGGCGGTGGGCGTCTGTGCGATGGCGGGAGCCGACTGGGACCAGGCCCTCACGGCGATGGCCACAGCGGGAGCGATCGGCGGCGGAGCCGTCATGGCCGCGGCGTCCGCCGGCGCGCTGCAGGCGGCGTACACAGGCGCCGGCACGGCCACGATGGAGGCTGCTGTCGCGGCGGCTCCGGGCGCGATCCCGGCCGCGGCCGGTCCGCCCGCCGCGGAGGACCTCGCCGCGGCGGCGGCGATCGTCGATGCGGCCGGCGCAGCGGCAGTGTCGGCAGCGGCGGTGAGGGTTGCGGCGGTGGGCGGCGCCGACGCGCGCGCCGGCGCCGCGGCCGGCGGGGCCGCGATGGCTTCGATCCTCATGGCCCGCGCACAAGGCCAGGACCTGCAGGATCGGGAAGTCCTGGCCGCGGCGCGTGAGGCGGCGCGCGAAGTGGCCGAAGCACTCAACGGCGCCGCGGCCACGCCGATGCAGTCGGTCCCCGCACCGCTGCCGGCCATTGGCAACATGGATCCGTTGGGAGTCGGCGTCGGGCCTACGCAGCCCGCCATTTCGGCCGCGGGTCTCGGAGGGGCCACGTCGCTCGCGCTCAGCATCCAGGCGGGAGCCGCACCCACGCATGCGAACGAGCGGTTCATCGTGCTGACCGGCGACGTCGCGTTCCACTGCATCCCGACGCAGGCGGCCGCGGCGCGGCCGCCGGTCGTGGCCATCACCCCTTCGCATCATGGTGCGAACACCTGTTTCCTGCACAACGGCGCGGCCTCGCTGGATTTCGTGGCGCATCTCCCGTGGGCCCCGGGCACGGCCGCGGCAGCAGGCGGCGCGGCCGCTCACGCCGTGCGTCTACTGGCCGGGCCCCCGGGCGCGAACGTGCAGCGGGTGGCGGCCGCGGCCTGCTACTGCGCCGCCGAAGTCGCGATCGCCGCGGCGCACGAGCCGGTGACGCGGTCGATCGCTCTGGCAGACGTTGCGGCCGCGGCGAATGCCGGAACCGCTGCCGGAACGTGGGATCAGGTGCTCGCTGCAGTGGCGGCGGCCGGTACGGCCGGCTTCGCGCTCACCGCGGCATCGGCAGCGCTGGCGCCACTCGCGGGCCCAGCAACGGCCGCAGCCGCCATCGCCGGTGCCGCCGCGAGCTCGCGCGGCGCGATCGCGGCAGTCATCGTTGCGAAACGGCTGGACCAGCTCTTTCAGCCGATGGGGCCCTGGGGAGGCGCGGCGATGAACGCGGCGACGGCCAGTGCGGTGGGTGCGGCGGCGGCGGGGATAACGCTCGCCGCCGCGATGACAGCCGCCGCCAATGCGGCGATGGTCCCGGCAGCCGTGCCGGCAGCGCTGCAACCGCCGGCCGTGGCGGCGGTGACGGGGCCGGTGCTCGCCGGAGAAATCGAGGAGGCGGTGGTCACGGTCGCGGCGGCGGCCGCGCTAGCTGACGCCGAGGACGACATCAGCAACCACGCCGGCGATTCGCACACCGCGGCCACCGCCGCTCGGGCAGCAGCGCTGGCTGTGGCGAACGACGCTGCCGCGGCGACAGGGGTGGCGCTGGCCGCTGTTCCAGCCGCGGCGGTACGTATTCTCTGGCCCGGCCCCGGCGCCGGGTTCGGTCCGGCCGACTACACGAACGTCCCCTCGGCGGCCGTAGAAGCGGCGGTCGAGGCATTCGCCGCCGGCTTTCTGGCGGAGGCCACGCTCTGCGGCGCCGCGGCCACGCTGGCCGCCGTACTCCCCCGCGCGGACCGGCTCGCCTATTCGTACGGCGTGCGTAACGACCCCGCCAACTACAAGCACTTCTTCGGCGCCGCCGGCAACCGCCATCCGTCCCCGGAAGCGGTGATGCGCTACGAGGCACGTGGCTGGAACGAACGGCTGAATACGTCTCACAACTCCTGGCGCAGTCAACAGCCCGATCCCTGGACGAACGGCGGCGGGATCGGTCCGACTGCCGGAGCGTTCGTCGCCGGCGACAACGTCGCCCTCGGCTGGGAGAACGTCGTAGGCTACGAGGGGCCGCTCCGCGGTGACGGAGGCGCGGGCCGCCAGCTCAATCGCTCCTGCGCCGTCTGCGGCAATCTCCACTACGTGTGCTGACGAGACGATGACGACCCGCTACGAGGTGAAGGAAGGGGACTGTCTGGCGAGCATCGCCTTCGAGCACGGCTTCGCGGTCGATTCGATCTGGGAGCACCCGGACAACGCGGAGCTGAAGAAGGCGCGCGGCGACGGATACACGCTGCTGCCGGGTGACCTAGTGACGATCCCCGACCTCGTGCCGAAAGCGGTTCCGTGCGTGACCGGGCGGACGCATCGCTTCCGCCGCCGCAACGTGCCGGAGATCCTGCGCCTCGAGCTCTACGATGATGAGAAGCCCCGCGCCCGCGTGGCGTACACGGTGGAGATCGACGGCAGGAAGAGCGAAGGGGTAACCACCGACAAAGGGGAGATCGCCGTGCCGATCCCGCCGAATGCGCGACAAGGCACGCTGGTACTCGAGGACACGAGCGAGACGTTCGTACTGCAACTGGGGCGGCTCGCGCCCGCCTCCCACGCCAGCGGCGCGCTCGCCCGCCTGGTGAATCTCGGTTACGTCGAAACAGCAGAGCAAAAGGAGCTGGGGGAGGCGCTGCTGGCCTTTCAGCGCGCAGCGGAGCTCGAAGAGACCGGAGTGCTGGATGAGGCGACCATTGCGCGCTTGATCGAGGAGCACGGGAGCTGACGGCACGTCGCGCGGCGCCGACGGCTACTCGTCGAACAGACCGCGTCGCAGCAGCGGCTGGCCCGCGAGGGCGGTGCGGAAGCCGTAGATCGCCAGGGCCAGCAGGAGCAGGACCTGGAGGATGAACGACGTCGCGTACCAGGAGGTGAGCTCGGTGGTGACGGGGTAGAAGGTCCAGAGGTGGATGAAGAAAAACATCGAGATGAAGGGCAGGACGCCGCCGCGCGTCAGGACGAGGATCAGCAGCGTCGGCGGGAGGAGGCCGAGGAGGTACGCGAGGGGCGAGGTGCCGCTGTTGATGTTGGCCACAATGTAAAAGATGGCCCAGCTCACCACGATCGCCACCTTGTTCCGGCGCGTGATCATGGCGAAGAACAGGAGCACCGCCACCCCGATGAACGCGAAGACCACCGATGCCGAGGTCTGGTTCATCAGGAGCGGGACGAAGCCGCGCCAGCCGAGCAGACCGAACTCATAGAGGAGAGGCGAATTGATGGCCGGCATCGGGGGCGCACCGCCGAACAGTGGCGGGAGGAGCGTCCCGAGGTAGTTCGACAGAATGAAGGCGATGCCGGATGCTCCGCCGATGAGGACGTCGCGGCCGACGAGCGGGTCGCGCAGATCGCCGGCGAGCAGACGGCTCCAGGAGATGATCCAGTGCGGCCAGCGGCGGCGGACGAACGGCTCGAGCGCCAGGTGCAGCAGGCCGGTAAGGCAGCTCCAGTAGAGCGCCGACTGCAGCGCGAAAACGAAGCTGCTGACGACTTCCGCCGCCGTGGGCGTGTGATGGGCGAAGAAGATCCAGTGGATGATCCGCAGCGTGAAGGCGAAAAGCGCGAGGCGGAACGCGCCGCGCCGGTCGCCGCGGCCGAGACGGACATTCTTCCACGCCAGCAGCGCCGCCAGCGCGAGAGCCCCGAAGTAGATGGTGAGCAGGATGATCGGGAACGCACGCCCGAAAGCTACGACCGATGGCTCCCGCCAGGGCGCGCGCCAGGGGCCGACCAGGTCGAAGTAGGTCGGCTTCCCGTTGTACGAGGCGGCCTCGATGCGCAGGGGCAGGTCCGGACGTTCGGGCCAGACGCCGGTCCACGCCATGCGGCTGTCGCTGTGCTGTGGAGGCGTCCAGCGGGAGACGCCCGGACGGAACGCCGCGGGATCGAGACCGGCCGCGGCGAAGAACGGTTTCCAGTCGGCCGCCGCCTTGGTGCCCGGGGAGTCGACCTGCGGCGGCACGGCCTCGAACTGCAACAGTCGTCCGGCCGGATCGAGATAGACCTGCACCATGCCCGCCGTCGTATTCGGCGGATCGGCCGACGTCACGGCCGAGGGCTCGAGCGATAGGAGAAACGTGGGGCTTTCGCGGTACCAGAAGACGATCGGCGCCGGCTGGCCATTCCGCAGCCGCTGCCAGCGGTCCGGCCGGCGGTCACGGGTCCACAGATATTCGACCACCTCGCCATCGACACCAAAGCCATGGATGGAATCAACCGGCGGCGCGGTGTAGCCAGCAGCGCGAGCGATGCTCACCGCCCGCTCGGTCAGCAGCTCCGGCGAACGGGGCAACGAAACCTGCCGGTGCAACATCACCCGACCGGAAAGCATCGCGATGACCGCGATGCCGGCGACGATCCAGAGCAGCAGCAGTCCGGCGACGGCCGGCCGGAGCTGCCCGTCGGCCTGCGCCGCGGCGACCATCTGCGGCGACGGCGTCTCGCCTGCCGCCAACGCCGCGGCCAGCGGATCGCCGCCCGGCAGCGCGGCCGCGACCTGCAGCGCCGACGCGGGACGGCGCGCCGGGTCCGGCTCCAGGCAGCGGGCGATGACGCGGGCGACGAGCGGATCGAGCTCCGGGATGGTGGCCGAGGCCGTGGCCGACGGACGCTTCCCGGTGAAGCATTCGTGCAGCACGATGCCGAGCGCGTAGAGGTCACTGCGCGTCGTGAGGTCGCCGCCGGTCTGCTGTTCGGGCGACATGTACGCGGGCGTTCCGATCATCGCCTCATGGCCGCTCACCCCTTCGGAGAGCGCCACGATCCCGAAGTCGGTGATGCGCACGTTCCCGTGCTCGTCGATCATGATGTTGGCCGGTTTGAGGTCGCGATGCAGCACGCCGGCGTCGTGGATCGCGGCCAGGCCGGCGCAGAGCTGCCGCGCCGTCTCCAGCGCCTTGTCGGCCGGCAGCCGCCCGATGCGCTTGAGCAGCGACGCCAGTTCCTCGCCGCGGATGTACTCCATCGACAGGAACTGCATCCCGGCGTGCTCGCCGATGTCGTAGACGCGGCAGACGTGACGATGGGAGATCTGGCGGGCAACGCTGACTTCACGATGAAAGCGCGCCAGCGCCGCGCCGTTCCGCGCCAGCGACTCGGAGAGGAACTTGAGCGCGACGGGCTGGCTCAGGCGGAGGTCGTCGGCGCGGTAGACCTCCCCCATGCCGCCGCGGCCGAGGAGGCCGGCGATGCGATAGCGGCCGGCGATGAGATCGCCGGGCACGAAGCGGGCGTTGTCGATGGCGCCGGGCGTGGAGACGGGCGTCTCCAGGCGGAGCGTCTCGCCGGCGAGCAGCATGGTGGCGGCATCGAAGACCGGCGTCTCGAGGAAGTCAGCCGCGGCGTGCGACTGCTGCAGCAGGGTCTCCACCTCTTGACGCAGCTCCGGATCGCGGATGCAGGTCTCGTCGAGGAACCGCTGCCGCGCCTCACCTTCGAGGTCGAGCGCCGAGGCGAATATCTCGTCGATCTGCTGCCAGCGCTCGTTCTTAATGACCGGCTCCTTCGACGAGCTGGCGGTGGAGCCAGGCCTTCGCGCGTGTCCATTCGCGGCGGACCGTCATGGGCGAGACCTTCAGCAGCCCGGCTGTCTCCTCGATGCCGAGGCCGGCGAAGTAGCGGAGCTCGACGATGCGGGCCTTGCGGGCGTCGAAGGCTTCGAGCGCCGTGAGCGCGTCGCCGAGCGCAATGAGGTCGACGCCCGTCTGCTGGATGAGCGTCGCGGCCTGGTCGAGCGGGACGTGGACGGCGCCGCCGCCACGCTTGTCCCGGGCGTGCGAACGGGCGTGGTCGATGAGCACGCGCCGCATGACGCGCGCGCAGACGGCGAAGAAATGCGCGCGGTCCTGCCAGGTCGCGGCGTCGCCTCCGGCAAGGCGGAGGAAGGCCTCGTTCACCAGCGCGGTCGGCTGCAGCGTATGACCGGGGCGCTCGCGCTGCATCTGCCGCGATGCAATGCGACGCAGCTCCGCGAGGACGAGCGGCGCCAGGCGGTCGAGCGCGGCGCGATCACCTCCGGCCCAGTCCGCGAGCAGACGCGTGATCTCCGATTGCGCGGCAGCAGTCATGAGGTGGATCGCAAGATCGTAGCAGGGCGTGAACACTTCCGTCGCGCTTTGTCGCTACAGGAGGTGAAGGAGAACCTCATGAACGCAACGAATCGCCGCCGTACCCTCGCCGCCGTCTGCTGCTTCGGGCTCGCCACCTCATTTCTCTTGAACATTTTCTTCGGCCTGATGACGCGGCCGAGGCCCCTCTCCGCCGGCACCATCGCCGCCGTCGGATTCCTGGCGGTGCTCAACGTCGGCTTCATGATCGGGGCGGTCTGCGGAATCGTGCATCTGCTCAGGGAGAAGGCCGACCGGCTCGGACTGTCGGGCGCGGCACTGACGCTCCTCGGCTGGGTAGCCAGCGCACGGATCATGGTCCTGATCCAGCTTCAAAGTCTGCTGGGGAAGGGTGTTCCGGACGTCCCGGAGAACTCCATCGGAAAGATTCTGGAGAGCGCGCCAATGGTGTTCGTCAGCATCGTCCCGGTCGGCATCCTCTTTCCGCTGGGCCTCGTCATCCTCGGCCTCGGCATCTGGAAAGCCGGTCCGGCCGGCCGCTGGGCCGGTCTGCTCCTGGCGATGGGCGGGGTGCTCTTCCCGGCCGGCAGGGCCGTGGGCATCGCGCCTGCGATCTTTGCGGCCGACGTGGTTCTGGCCACGAGCTTTGCGCTGCTGGGCTGGCAGATGCTGAGGCGGTGGACAGCGTCGGGCGAGCCCTCCGCCAGTGTGCCGGCGGCGCCACCGTATGTGATGGCAGAGGGAGCGCCGCGCACCTGACGTCACCGTCCTGGCACAGGATGAAAGACAACCGGCTATGATGTTGCATGCGCCAGAGGAAGACGACATGAATAAATCATCTTCCGGTTCCCACGGCTCCGGCTCTCGCTCCGACGAGTTTGCTCTTCTAGTCGACGCCGTCACCGACTACGCCATCTTTCTCCTTGGACCTGACGGGACGATCCGTTCGTGGAACCGGGGAGCCCAACGCATCATGGGCTACGAAGAGGAGGAAGCCGTCGGCAGGCACTTCTCCCTCTTCTATGGGCCCGAGGACCTCGCGGCGAGAAAACCGCAGCGGGAGCTCGACATTGCCACGGCAGAGGGGCGGGTGGAAGACGAAGGGTGGCGTCTCCGCAAAGACGGCGCGACCTTCTGGGCGAACACGATCATCACGACGCTGCGCGGCGACGACGGGGCGATCCGCGGCTTCGCGAAAGTGACGCGCGACGTGAGCGCGCAGCGGCGCGCCGAAGAGCAGCTCCGGCAGAGCGCGGAGATTTTTCAGCTCCTCGTCTCCTCCGTGCGCGACTACGCGATCTTCATGCTGGACCCCAACGGCAACATCGCCACCTGGAACAACGGCGCGCAACGCATCAAAGGCTACGAACCGCACGAGATCATCGGGCGCCACTTCTCCGCGTTCTACTCGGATGAAGACAACAACAACGGCAAACCGGCTCGCGAGCTGGAGATCGCCCGCGCGGAAGGGAGCGTCGAAGACGAAGGCTGGCGGCTCCGCAAGGACGGCACCCGCTTCTGGGCGAACGTCGTCATCACGGCCGTGTATGACGAGCACCGCGAGCTGCGCGGCTTCGCGAAAGTGACGCGCGACATCACGGACCGGAAGCACGCGGAAGAGATGCAGCGCGCTCTGCTCGAACAGCGCGAAGCACGCCTGCAGGCCGAAGAGGAGCGCCGCCGCGCGGAGTCGTCGTACCGCGTGGCGCAGGAGGCGAACCGCGCCAAGGACGAGTTCCTGATGACGCTGTCTCACGAGCTGCGGACGCCGATGACGGCGATCCTCGGCTGGTCACGCCTCCTGCCGAGCATGTCCCCCGAAGACCCGCTCTTCGGCGAGGCCATCACGGCTATCGCCGGTGGCGCCCAGCTCCAGGCCCGCCTGATCGATGACATCCTCGACGTCTCCCGGATCGTCTCCGGCAAGCTGCGCCTCACGCCCGAGACGGTCGAGGTTACGCGCGTCGTCATGAACGCCGTCGACGCCGTCAGCCAGACCGCCGAAGCGAAGGAGATCACGATCACGACCTCCTTCGCCCCCGCGCTCGGGATGATGGTCGCCGACCCGACGCGTATCCAGCAGATCATCTGGAACCTGCTGACGAACGCGCTGAAGTTCACGCCGCGTAAAGGGGAGGTGCAGGTCTCGGCCCGCCGGACCGCGTCGCACGTGCAGATCGCGGTCTGCGACAACGGTGAAGGAATCGACCCGCAATTCCTCCCGCACATCTTCGAGCCGTTCCGCCAGGCCGAATCGCCACAGACGCGCGTCCACGGCGGTCTCGGGCTCGGTCTCTCGATCGTCCGTTACATCGCCGAAGCGCATGGCGGCACCGTCACGGCCGAGAGCCAAGGGCGCGGCAAAGGGTCGAGCTTCACCGTCACGCTGCCGGTGCGCGCGATCACCGCCGACACGGCTCCGGTGCGCTCGAGTCAAAACATCGAGACGTTCCGCGGCCGCGACCGGCTGCGCGACGTCAGGATCATCGTCGTGGACGACGACACTGACTCGCGCAAGATGATCGCCGCGGTCCTCCGCGCCGCCGGTGCGAACGTGATCCCGCTCGACTCCGCCGCGGCCGCACTGGAGCTGGTCGAGCAGCAGCGCCCCGACCTCGTGCTCACCGACATCGCCATGCCGGAGATGGACGGCTACGTGTTCGGGCGCACGCTTCGCGCGCGCCCGAACGGCCGGGAGTTGAAGATCGTGGCGCTCTCCGCGTTTCCGGCACGGTCGGAGGAGGGAAGCGATTTCAACGCCTTCCTGTCGAAGCCGATCGATCCGTTCCACCTGGTCGACGAAATCGCCAAGGTCACGACAGCGGCGACGGCGTAAACGACTCGCGTCGCCGCTGTTGCCGGGCTGCAAACACCACCCGGTTTGGAATCTGCGTCACGTTGAGCCCGCGATCGCGGACGGCATCCTCCCCCCTGGGGATTCCGGCAACGATGATCAAACAGAATCAACGCGACACACTGGCCACCTGTCTCACCCAGATTTTCGGACGCATCGACGACAGCTTCGTGGACGCCGCCCTCCCGCTGCTGCAATGGACCGAGCTGTCCGGCGGGCAGACGCTGATGCAGGAAGGCGATCCGGGCGACGGCGTCTACTTCGTCATCAGCGGCCGCCTGCGCGCGTACACGACAGTCGAGGAGGAGCGGCGCACAATCGGTGAGATCGGCCGCGGCGAAACGGTCGGCGAGATGGGCGTGCTCACGGGCGAGCCGCGCACGGCAACGGTCATCGCGGTGCGCGATACGGTGCTGGCGCACGCGACCCGCGCGGCGTTCGACGAGCTGCTGCTCCGCCATCCGCAACTGCCGATTCACATGGCCCGCATCATCATCGAGCGGCTGAAACGCTCGGCATCACGTCCGCCGGTGCGGAAGCCGGCCACGATCTGCCTGCTCGGCATCACGGACGAGGTGGAGCTCCGTTCGTTCGCCGAGGGAGTGAAGCGCGAGCTGGAACGGTGGGGACGCGCGACGCTGGAGACGCGGGAGCGTATCGACATCCGCTTCGGCCGCGGCGCAGCGGACAGCACCACTCGAGGAGAGGCGGAGGTGCATCATCGCGTCAGCGCCTGGCTCGACGACACGGAGTTCCGCCACGATTTCGTTCTCCTGCTCGCGGACGGCGATACGGAGTGGACACGGCGCTGCCTCCGCCAGGCGGACGAAGTGCTGCTCGTGGCGAATGCCGACGCGCCGCCGGAGGTGCATCGGCTCGAGGCCCGCCTCTGCATGGGAGAGCAGGCCGTGACCCATGCACGGCAGACGCTGGTGCTGCTGCACGACGCGCAGCGCCGGCATCCGTCGGGGACGGGACGCTGGCTCGACCGGCGTCCGGTCGATGCGCATCTGCACATCCGCCCAGCACTCCGCCGCGACATGGCCCGCCTGGCGCGCATCGTCAGCGGCAACGCGGTGGGGCTCGTCCTCGCCGGTGGCGGCGCGCGCGGTTTCGCGCACCTCGGCGTCTACAAGGCGCTGGAGGAAGCGGGCATCGAGATCGACTTCATCGGCGGCACGAGCATGGGAGCGATCGTCGCGGCCTGCATCTCGCTCGACCAGCCGTCGCAGGATCTGATCGGGTTCGTGCGGAAGACGTTCGCGAAGAACCCGACGGGGGACGTGAACTTCCTGCCGATGCTGTCGCTGATCAAAGGTGCACGCATCAAGGCGGCCACCTCGCAGGCGGTGCTCGAGGCGACGGGCTCCGCGCAGGCGGACGTAGCCGACAGTTGGCGCACGCTGTACTGCGTGGCCTCGAACTATTCGAGCGCGCGCGAGATGGTCATCACGCGAGGCCGTCTGGACCGCGCCATCCGCGCCAGCCTCTCAATCCCGGTGGCCCTCCCGCCGGTGCTCTGGGAAGGCGAGCTGCTGATCGACGGCGCCGTCTTCAACAACTTCCCGACCGACATCATGGCCAAGCTGGGCGCCCGCCGCATCATCGGCATCGACCTGAGCCGCCACAACCCGCGCAAGTACGAGTTCGAGGAAATGCCGAGTACCTGGGAGCTCCTCATCGACCGCTTCCGCGGCCGCAAACATCGCCGCTACAAGCTCCCGACGCTCGGCGCGCTTCTGATGCGCACGACGATCCTGTACAGCGAGTCCCGCGGCGAGCAGGCGCGCGAGTCAGTAGACCTGTACTTCAACCCCGACTGCAGCCGCGTGGGCCTGCTCGACTGGAAGGGCTACGACAAGACCGTGGAGATCGGCTACCAGCACGCGAAGGAGACGCTAGCCGCGATGGCTCTGCCGGAGCTGGCGCCGTACAGGAACGATGCTGTCGAGGAAGAGGAGGAGTTGTCGGCGTAGCGGGCGGATGGGACAAATGGGACCTATGGGACCGATGGGACTCATGAAAGACGACGGACGCGCCTTCGTCATTTGTCCCATAGGTCCCATCCGTCCTATAGGTCCTATCGTCTCTCTGATGGCCGTCGCCGCAAGGGCGCAAACGCCAGGGTAAACCGCTCCCGCGCGCGCCGCAGCCGGATGGCCACAGGCCGCCACCGCCGGCTTTCCGCCAGATCGTCGAACAGCGAATACGCCACCGGGGTCACGAGCAGCGTGAGCAGCAGCGACAACGACTGCCCGCCGATGACCACGATGGCAATCGACCGCCGCTCCTCCGCCCCCGGACCAGTGCCGAGGGCCAGCGGGAGCATGCCCGCGACGAGCGCCAGCGTCGTCATGAGGATCGGACGAAGACGGTCGCGGTTGGCCTGCAGGATCGCGGTCGCGCGATCCATGCCGTGAGCGCGCAGGTTGTTCATGTGATCGACCTGCAGGATCGAGTTCTTTTTGACGACGCCGAACAGCACCAGGATGCCGAGCGCCGAGTAGAGGTTGAGCGTGCTGCCGGTCAGGAACTGCGAGAGCAGCGCGAACGGAATCGCCAGCGGCAGCGACAGCAGGATCGTCACCGGATGGATCGTGCTCTCGAACTGCGACGCCAGGATCATGTACATGAAGATGATCGACAGCAGGAACGCCCAGAGGAACTCGGTGAACGTGCGCTCCAGCTCGCGGCCGCGGCCCGTGACGGTGGTCGTGTAGCCGGTCGGGAGACCCATCTTCGTGATCTCGCCGCGCATCGCTTCGATGCGGTCGGCCAGCGCGTAGCCTGGCGCGACGCTGGCGCTCACGGTGACCTGGCGCTCGCGGTCGAGACGGTCGATGCGCGACGGACTCACGCCGCGCTCGATGTTCACCACGTTATCGAGCCGCACGAGATCGCCGTCTTCCGAGGGCACGTAGAGCCGTCCGATCGCTGCCGGATCGTTGCGGTTCTCCGCTTCGACGCGCAACTGCACGTCGTAGTCCTCGTTCACCGAGGCATCGCGGTAGCGTGTCACTTCCTGGTCGCCGCCGACCATGACGTTCAGGCTCGTGGCGATGTCTGAGGTGCTCACGCCGAGGTCCGCCGCGCGGGCGCGGTCGATGTTGGCGCGGAGCTCCGGCTTGTCGAGCTCCAGGTTGGTGTCGACGTCGTTGAAGCCCGGCAGCTTCTCCGTGCGCGCCACCAGGTCGGCGGCGTAGGCGGCGAGCTGCTCGATCTCAGGCCCGCGGATGACGAAGTTGATGTCCGAGCGGCCGCCGGGGCCGAAATTGAACGACGGCGGATTGCGCGGTGCGACGCGGATCGGCGCGTACTTGCGCGTGCGCTTGCGCACCTCCTGCATCACGTCCTGCGCCGAGTAATTGTTGCGGAAGGCGTCCCACGGTTTGCCTGCCTTCAGCGAGTGCCAGACCTTCGTGAACGAGAGCGTGCGCTCCTCGTGCGGGGCGATGCGTACGTAGGCGCTGCCGGTCGACGTCGCGCTGAGAAAGCCGCCGCCCGCGGACGACAGCACGAGCCGCACACCCTTCGTCTCCAGCAGGTCCTTCTCGATCTCGACCATCGCCTCGTTCATCGCCGCGAGGCTCGTCCCCTGCGGGGCGGTGATGCTGACGTCGAACTCCGCCTCGTCGACGTTCGTCGGGATGAACTCCTGCTTTACCGCCTTGTACAGCGGGATGCTCGTGAGGATGACGGCGATCGCGACGATGGCCACCGCTTTGCGATGGTTCATCGAGAACTCGAGCATGCGCATGTAAACGGCGTCGATGCGGCCATAGAAGCCGGTGCGGGAGCCGTGGCCCCCTTCCGCATCCTTCGCGCTCAGCAGGCGCGAGCTCATCATCGGCGTGAGGGTGAACGACACGAGCAACGAGACGAGGATCGCCACGGCCGCGGTAATGCCGAACTGATAGAGGAAGCGGCCGGAGATCGAGGACATGAACGACACCGGCAGGAAGATGACGACGAGCGACAGCGTCGTCGCCAGGACCGCGAGGCCGATGTCCTTCGTCGCCGCGGCCGCCGCTTCCTTCGGCTCCATCTTCTTTTCTTCGATGAAGCGGAAGATGTTCTCGAGCACGACGATGGCGTCGTCGATGACGATGCCGACCATCAGCACGAGGGCCAGCATCGTGACGCTGTTGAGCGTGAAGTCGAGCGCCCACATCATGCCGAACGTGGCGATGACGGAGGCCGGGATGGCGATGCCGGCGATGATCGTCGAGCGCCAGGAGCGCATGAAGATCAGCACGACGATGCACGCCAGGATGCTGCCGAGCACGAGATGGAGCTTGATCTCGTGCATGGCCGCTTCGATGTAGCGCGACTGATCGCGGATGATCTCCAGCTTCATGTCCGGCGGGAGTTGCGCCTGCACGGCCGGCAGCGCCGCCTTGATGCCGTTGATGACGGCGATGGTGTTCGCGCCGGACTGGCGGCGGATGTCGAGCGTCACGGTGGGAACGCCGTTCAGCCGCGCGAGGCTGCGCTGTTCCTTCGTGCCGTCCTCGACACGGCCGATGTCGCGGATGCGCACAGGGGTACCGATGGTGGCGTCGTCCGTTGTCCGTTGTCCGTTGCCCGTAGCTGACTGGGTGCTGCCACCGCCGCTCGAGGGCGAGGTGCGCGTGGCGATGACCAGGTTCTCGAAGGCGGACGGCTCGGTGTAGCGGCCCATCGTCCGGAGCGTCAGCTCCTGGCGGTCGGTCGTGACGTTGCCGCCCGGGAGGTCGGCGTTCTGACGGTCGAGAGCAGTACGCACAGAGGTGATGGGGAGTTGGTACGCGGCGAGGCGGTCGGCGTCGACCCAGACGTTGATGGCGCGCTCGAGGCCGCCGACGACCTGCACTTCACCGACGCCGCTGGTGCGCTCGAGCTGCACGCGCACGGTCTTGTCGGCGAGCTCGGTGAGCTCGCGCAGCGACCGTTCACCCGAGAGGGCGATGGTGATGACGGGCGAGCTGTCGTTATCGAACTTCGAGACGACCGGCGGCGTCGCGTCTTCCGGCAGCCGCCGGATGACGGTGCTGACGCGGTCGCGCACGTCCTGCGCCGCGGTCTCGAGATCGCGGTCGAGCTTGAACGTGGCGATGACGACGGAGTTGCCCGGGCCGGAGACGGAGCGGAGCTCGTCGATGCCGTCGACGGTGTTGACGACCTCCTCGATCTCCTGCGTGACCAGCGACTCGACTTCTTCCGGCGCGGCCCCAGGCAGCGAGGTGCGCACGCTGACGGTGGGGAGATCGACGGACGGGTAGCGGTCGACGCCGAGGCGGGAGTAACCGGCGGCGCCGACGACGACGAGCGCCAGCACGATCATCGAGGCGAAGACGGGACGGCGGATGCAGATTTCTGCGAGCTTCTGCATTAGCGTGTCACCACCGGCTGGCCGGACTTGAGGTTCACCGGGTTCAGCACCACTTCATCCCCCGCCGCGACGCCGTGCAGCACCTCGACCCAGGGGCCGCTGCGGCGGCCGGTCGTGACCGGCTTCTCTTTCGTCTTTCCCTTGTCCACGACGACGACCTTCTCGATGCCGGCGAAGGTGACGAGCGCTTCTTTCGGCACGGCCAGCGACGTGGCGGAGGTGTCGGTGACGATGGTCGCCCGCGCGAACGAGCCGGCACGGAGCGCTCCGTCGTTCGGGATGTCCGCTTCCATCTGCAGGACGCGCGTCCGCTCCGTGATCGTCGGGCTGAGGCGGGTCACGCGCCCGCCGTAGTTGCCGGTTGCGCCGTCGACGGCAAGCTGCACGGTCTGGCCGATGCGCACGCTGGCGGCGTCCCGCTCCGGGAGCTCCGCGCGGAAGCGCAGCGGGTTCACCTTGACGATCTCGACGACCGGCGCGCCGGCCGCGAGGAACTCGCCGAGCGAGGCGATGCGCTGCTGCACGACACCGTCGAAGGCCGCCACGACCGTCGTATCCATCATCTGCTGCCGCGCCAGCGCCACTTCCGCGCGGCGTTGTGACGCGACCGCCTGGCGGTTGCGGATCTCTTCGAGCGAATCCTGGAAACGGCTCTCGGCGACGCGTGCCTGTGCCTGCACCTGGTCGAAGTCGGCTTTGGAAACGAGACCGTCCTTCAGCAGCGCGGCATAACGGTCGCGGCTGGCGCGCGCTTCTTCGAGCACCGCCCGCGCTTCACGCACCGGCGGCGTATCCGACGGATCGACAGCGTCGCTTCCGCCTTCAGGCGGCAGTCCGAGGCGGACGCGGGCCTGCGCCAGGCCGGCTTCGGCCTGCTGCAGGCGGATGTTGTAGTCGGTAGGATCGATGCGGGCGATGAGCTGGCCGCGGCTGACGCGGCTGCCAAGGTCGACCGCCAGGACCTGCAGCCGTCCGGCGACTTTCGTCCCCACGGTGGCGCGGTCGTAGGCGTCGAGCGTGCCGTTCACGAGCACGGAGCTGCCGAGCTGGCGCTCCTGCACCTTTTCGGTACGCACCTGCTTCGGCGCCTGGTCACGCTTGCTTTCCTGCGCGGCCGCCGACGACGCCTTGTCCCCGCATCCGGCGAGAACGGCGGCTAAAGCTGAGACTGCAATGAAACGACGGACCATCGATACTGTCATCGCTAGCAAGAAACCTGCTGTGCCGGTGCCGCTTCTTCCCGTGACGTCACGAATGGCACCTACTTGTCACGAATCGCACTACCCGAGGTGATGCTCGACGACGGTGGTCGAGAAGGTGCGGCCCCCGAGGTCGAGGTAGAGCTCGCGTTCCGTGATCGAAAGCGCCACATCGACGCGCCGGTCGAGCCCTTCGGCGACTTCGGACACGAACGACGGCTCGAACGCATAGATCGGGATCTCGCTCCCGCGATGGATCTTCTTCCCCGCCAGTTCCCCGAGGACCAGCCGGACCGGACGATGGGTGTACACGGCGGTGCGCTCCGCCACTTTGCTCCCGCGATGCAGCCGCTCGGCATCAGGCGCGCCGACCTCGAACCAGCCGGTGATGCGTCCAGTCAGGTCCCGCACCACCACCGCCGGCTCATCCCCCGCCGCCACCCCCTCGGTGAAGGCAATGCCTTCCGTGTACTCGAGGCAGTAGGCAAAGAACCGCATGAGCATGTACTCGACAGTCTCGGACGGCTGCCGCGCCAGGCGCAGGTCGAGCGTCTCGTAAACCCCGCGGTCGATGTCCGCGAGCTGCGTGGTGAAGTTGTAGATGGTGGCGGTCAGAGCCATCAGGATGTGGAGGATATCGCGGCTGGGGTGGATGGGACCTATGGACCGATGGGACCGATGGGAGAAACGGGTGGCCGTGCGCAGCCATCGGTCGTATGAGTCCCATCGGTCCCTTCCTGAAAGTCATAGGTCCGATCGTCCTCTGCCGCCCCACGCCGCGCGGTCAATCGACGGCGCGGTGCCCCTTCTCCAGGGCAGTCACCCGGCGGTCCAGCTCACCATGGGAGTACCCGATCATGGCCTGTGTTTGCGTAAACCCATCGCGCATCTCCGCGCGAATGTCGGCAGCTTCCCGGTCCAGCTTCTCGTCGACCATGACGATCTTTTCAGCAACGAGCTGCACCTCGTGGCGGAGGCTTTCATACAGAATCTCGGCGTGCCGCCGTGCCTCAGCAACAGAGACATCCACATGCTCCCGCAGCGACGTCTCCACGCCGTCTATGCGCCGGTTCAGCGACGTCTCTACGCCACCTATGCGCTCCGTCAGCGACGTCTCTACGCCACTTATGCGCTCCGTCAGCCTCTTCTCGACCTGCTCGAACTGCCGCCGGTTCTCCGCGGCGTTGGCTTCCAGCCACGCTCTGAGTTCTTCGTCAATCACGAATTCATAGTACCTCGGCAGCGGCGGCGTTCTTCCCGGTGTAGAAACAGCCGGCGGCCAGCAGGACCACAGCTCTCTGCGCAGCCGAATCCCCTCTTGGCCGCGCCTCTACGCGCAGGAGAAACGGACCGTCAATCGCGTGTCGCGTTCGCCTTCACCAGCAGCTTCGCTAGCGGTCCGGCCACCCGTTCCGCCATCACCTGGTAGCCGGCGGCGTTGGGGTGAACCTCGTCGCTCTTCAGGCTGGGCGTATTGAGGATGCCATCGAGCATGTCGGGGATGAGGAGGCAGCCTTCGTCGGCGGCAATGTCCTCGTACATCTCCGCGTAGTCGGGGCCGAAGCTGGGAAAGTCGAACCCGAGCAGGACCACCATGGCGCCGGATGCCTGGATCTTTCGCACGATCGTGCGCAGGTTCGCCTCCGTCCCGGCCATCGGCATCCGCCGCAGGAAGTCGTTGCCGCCGAGGCCGACGATGACGAGGCGTGGTTGCCTGGCGAGCACGTCCTCGTCGATACGCGCCAGCGCCGCCTCCGTCGTGTCGCCGCTGACGCCGGCATTCTCGACCGTGGTGCCGAGGAGCGCCGAGAGTCGGGACGGGTAGTCCTCCCCTGCTCCGGCCCCGTAACCTGAGGTCAGCGAATCACCGAACGCGATGACGGTCGTGCCGCGCGAATCGAGATTCGCCACACGGCGGTATCGCGACGGCCAGAGCAGCCACGCGAGGACGAGGGCAACAGCAACAGCGGCGGCGATCTGGGCGCGGCGGTTCATCGGAGGCCGACGATAACGCGTTCAGGGGCAGCAGGCATCCTCGCCCGCGCCCGCTCACCGTTTCGGATCAAGGCGCAGCACCCGGCCGTCGTCGCTGTCGGTGACCAGGTACAGCAGACCGTCCGGCCCCTGCGCCACATCGCGGATGCGCTCGCCCAGCTCGCCCAGATAGCGCTCTTCACGCGTCACCTTCCCGTTCTGCAGGACCAGCCGCACGAGCGCGCCCGGCTGCAGAGAACCGACAAAGATGCTGCCTTTCCAGCCGGGATAGGCGTTGCCGGTGTAGACCAGCATGCCGGACGGGGCGATGACCGGATCCCAGTAGTAGACCGGCTGCTCCATCCCCGCTTTGTGGGTGATGCCTGCGCCGATCTTCATCCCGGAGTACTCGCGGCCATACGAGATGATCGGCCAGCCATAGTTCTTGCCCGCCTCAGGGTGATTCAGCTCGTCGCCGCCGCGGGCACCATGCTCGACGGTCCAGAGCGCGCCGGTGTCGGGGTGGAGCGTCGCGGACTGCACGTTCCGGTGGCCATAAGACCAGATTTCGGGACGGGCGCCCGCACGTCCGACGAACGGGTTGTCGCGCGGGATCGTGCCGTCGCTGTTGATGCGGACGACCTTGCCGAGGCCGGACGAGAGATCCTGCGCCTGCTCGCTGTAGCGCATCCGCTCGCCCTGCGTGATGAAGAGCGTGCCGTCGCGCCGGAAGACGATGCGCGAGCCGAAGTGCCCCGAGCCCGCCACCTTCGGCTGCTGGCGATAGATCACCTGCACGTTCGTCAGTCCGTTGCCGGCCAGACGGCCGCGCGCCACGGCGGTACCGGCGACGCCACCTTCCCCCGGCTCGGAGAACGAGAGATAGATCAGGTTCGTCGTGCCGAAGTTCGGATCGACAGCCACGTCGAGCAGTCCTCCCTGCCCCTGCGCGAGCACACGCGGAACGCCCGTCAGCGGCGCCGACAGCTTCCCGCTCTTGTCGACGATGCGCAGACGCCCGGGACGTTCGGTGACGAGCAGCCGTCCGTCCGGCAGGAACGCCAGCCCCCACGGATGCTCCAGCCCCTTCGCAAAGTCGACCACCCGCCCCGGGAACGCCGTCGAGCGCGGCGTCGGCGACTTCGGGGCAGCCGGTTCACCGCCGGGAGAACGCGGGTTCTGTCCGCAGACCGGCAGCGAGAGGAGAGCGAGCGTAGCGAGGACGGCCGTGAATCTCATGGCCGGGATGGTTTCACGTTTCGGACCTGCTATTTTGCCCGGGATGATCCGGACGGTGCACGCGACACAATATGTAACGCCGCTGCGCGAGGGGGGCTCGCTGCCAGCCATCGTCGAGGCAGACGATGACGGCACGTACGTCCTCAAGTTCCACGGCGCGGGGCAGGGGCCGCGGGCGCTCGTCGCGGAGTTGGTGTCCGGCGAGCTGGCACGGGCGATCGGATTGCCGGTGCCGGAGATCGTCTTCGTGGACCTCGATCCGCGGATGGCGAAGACGGAGCCCGATCCGGAGATTCAGGACCTGCTGCGGCGCAGCGAGGGGCTGAACCTGGCCCTCGATTACCTGCCGGGATCGATCACGTTTGATCCGCTTGTGGCGAAGCCGATCGAGGACAAGGCGCGGCTGGCGTCGTCGATCGTCTGGTTCGACGCGTTCGTGACGAACGTGGACCGGACGGCGAAGAACACGAACCTGCTGGTGTGGCACCGCGACCTCTGGCTCATCGACCATGGCGCGTCGCTGATCTTCCATCACAACTGGGACGGCTATCTGGAGCGGAGCCGCGCGCCGTTCGCCGGCATCCGCGATCACGTGCTGCTGCGCTGGGCTTCGGAGCTCGCCGAGGTGGACGAGGAACTGGCCTCGCAATTGACGCCGGAGACGATCGCGCGCGTCATCGACCTGATCCCGGCCGTGTGGCTGGGGGACGAGCCGCGCTTCGCATCCGTGGACGAGCATCGCGCCGCGTATCGCGACTATCTGCGGCGCCGGCTGGAAGGGCCGCGTGTGTGGGCCGAGGAGGCAGTTCGTGCGCGAACGCTTCTCGTTTGATTACGCCATTTTGCGCGTCGTCCCCCGCGTCGACCGCGGAGAGTTCGTCAACGCGGGGGTGATCCTGTTCGGGTCGACGCACGCGTACCTGAAGTCGCTCATCGAGCTCGATCGTGCGCGGCTGCTGGCGCTGTCGCCGGGCATCGATTGCGACCTGATCGCGCGTTACCTGGATGTGATCCCGAGAGTCTGTGCGGGAGGCGTGGAGGCCGGGCCCATCGGACAGCTTCCACAGCGGGCGCGCTTTCACTGGCTGGTGGCGCCGCGGAGCACGATCATTCAGACGTCGCCGGTGCACTCAGGGGTCGAGCACGATCTGGATGCGGCGCTGCGGAAGCTGTTCGAGAAGCTGGTGCAGGCGCCGCGGTAGGGAGATCGCGCACTGCGGTGGCGCAGGCCACCGCTCTTTTACACGTGTAGCAGAGCGGTGGCGTTCGTTCGCCACCGCACTCGGAGACCGGGAGATAGCTCCGAACTCCGTGTTAGTCCGAAGCCCCTGCGCGCGATACGCCGCCCGAAACGACCAGGGCCATGACGCTGGCGCTGTCGGCGGTGATGGGGGTGAGGTTTTCGCGGGCGACGAGCATCATGCAGCCGTCCCAGGTGTAGGAGAAGGGGACGTAGACGGCGACGTCACCGGGAAGGCCGAGGAAGTCGAGGTCGTCGCGGGTGATGAAGCCGATGGCTTTGACGCCGGGGCCCATCGGGAACGTGACGGGACGGTCGAAGCGCCGTTTGTTGCCGACGAAGGCTTCGAGGAGGTCGCGGATGGAGGAGTAGACGAGGCGGACGATCGGGGCGCGGTTGAAGATGCGCTCCATGAGACCGATGAGGCTCCGGCCGACGAAGTTGGAGGCAAGGATGCCGACGACGGTGATGCCGACGAGCAGGACGAGCGCGCCGAGACCACGCTGCGGCAGGCCGACAAGCCGGTCGATGGCGATGAAGCTCTGGTAGAGCAGGTAGATCGTCGCCGCCACGGGGACGACGATGACCAGGCCTCGGAGGAAGTTCTTGATGAGGAAGTTCATGGATGAGCTCTCAGCGCTCAGCTCTCAGCTGGCAGCTATCAGGGCTCATGATGCGCTATCGGCGGTGGTTCGAGGGCT
>DASWMP010000096.1:0-5947 GCA_036399695.1 Thermoanaerobaculia bacterium
GACGGACAATCCTGTCCGTCACGCGACAACCTCTCCACGAAGCGCGTCGCGAACCGGCGTGCTCGCCGGAGTTCTCGCGTGACGGACAAGATTGTCCGTCCTCCACTCCGAAAAAAAGCATGCGCGCCCTCTCGGACGCGCCGCACTCGGCCAGACTCTGGAGGCGATCGGCCAGAATTCAGTCTCGATCACCGTACGTTCTACGCGGACGGCTCCGGACAGCGCTGAAGCGCCGGGCTTGTGCCCGGCGCTTCACAACGTCATCACGAAACCTGCAGCTCCAGCCCGTCCGCGTCCTCTTCGTCCTCACCGCGCGCGCTTCGTCGGGCTGCCGATGTGCGTACCTCCGGCCAGTAGATGGAGACGAACGCCCGGGACGGCTGCTGTCTCGACTGGACAAGCTGCGAACTACGCGGACGGCTCTGCTGCGGCGTCGTACAGCTCGCGGACGTCGAGCCGGGCGCCGATGGACAGTGCTGCGACTTCATCTTCATGGAGCACAGTCGTTCGCCAGCCATCTTCGCTGCGCGTCCTGACCTCCACGGAGCGCGCGCGGTGAGAGACGAGCACGTACTCGCGCAGAGACGGCAAAGTCTTGTAGTGCTCGAACTTGTCGCCTGAGTCGTACTCCTCGGTGCTTCGGCTCAGCACCTCGACGATGAGCGTGGGGTTCGTGATCGCCAGCGGATCGATGGCGTCGAGCTCACGAGGGCCGCAGATGACTGTCACGTCCGGGTACGTGGTCAGCCCTGTAGGCGTGCGCACACGTAGATCGGAGTTGTACGGCCGGCATGGGCCGCCTCGGAGTTGAGGACCGAGCAATGTGATGGTAGCGGCGGCGAGGGCCGCGTGTTCGGGCGTGCCGCCGGCCATGGCGTAGATCTGGCCGTCGAGGAACTCGTGCTTGACGTTGCTCGACGCCTCGAATCCAAGATACTCGGCGTAGGTGTAATTCAGCCTGTGGCGAAGTGCCCGCATCTCCGCGGAATTATTGCATGTGTGGATGCCAGCCGGAGCCCTGGCACGCCGATGCGCCGGCCCTCACCGCACAGGGAAAGCGCCTGTGGGGGGCCCGCTCCATCTCGCCATGAAGAAGCCGGCGGAGAGGCCCAGCCTCCGGGGTGGCGACGCGAAAACCGTCCGTCTGCGAGCATAGACGCTGGCATCCGGAGGCGTGCAGGTTCACGGCCGCCTGGCGCGGAGTGACAGGAGAGGGAGGAACAGCGCGAAGAGGTGGCGCATGGCTCAGTATGCCGCCGTGAGCCGCGGCCGGCGATCGAAAACCCGACTCGCGGCCCTGTTCATCTGCAGTCGTGGCGGCTTTCGCCCCAAGACGTTGACTTAGAGGCTTGCCTCATGTGGGACAGACACTCCTGTCTGTCCGGCCCACCCCCGAGGTCCATTCCTGCAGACAAGCGGCCGTTCGGGTGCACGGGACAGACAAGAGTGTCTGTCCCACATCTAAAGTTAACGTCGTTGAGGCATTCGCCCGGGGCTACGAGCTGGCGCCCGCGGAGCCGGCTGAAGGCGCATCGCCACCGCGCTCCTGGATGGGGTTCCATGCCGCCGACCACCGCAGGTGAGCCGCCGACAGCTCGATCGCTAGCCCGCGGCCGTAGCGCGGTTGTAGAGGAAGCGCGGACCGGCGTTGCCGTTGCCGTCTGGAAGCGCCTCGGCCATCAGCGACTGCGCCTGTACGCGCAGCGAGTACATCAGACCGATCGCCGCGCCGAGATGGTCGGGTGTGCCGTCGAAGGTCTCCTGCAGGCCATCGACGAGCGCGCTGAATGTCTCGTCGCAGCGCTGCGACATCCGGCCGAGCTGCGACTGGGGATCGAGCGGCACCGTCGGCGGATTGTCGGCCATCGGGTAGACATCCACCGTTTCGTCGAGCGGGATCGGCGGATTGCCGAACGAGTATTTCTCCGGCACGTCCGGATTGGGGTGCAGCGTCTTCCCCTTCGCGATCTCCTCGAAACGGTAGTAATGCGCCAGCCCGTCCGGGCCGCCGACGGGACTCGTGGGCGTCCCTTCGCCCTGGCGGACGATGATCTCGATGGCGCGCTGCGCCGAGGCGACGTTCGTGACGGCGAACAGCTCGTCCGGACCGACGTAGCCCGTCACCTGGCGCTCCTTTTTGCCCGTGAAGACCTTCTCGCCGAGGTCCGCGATGAGGCGCGAGACGGCCTCGTAGAACTCCCCGATCGTGTGGTATTCCGGCACCGCCTCGAGCACCACCTTGTCGACCGGAAAATGGATCGGGCTCTCCGGCTCCTCGATGACCATGAACACATCCCGCACGGTGTCGACCGAAAGCTTCTTCAGCGGCACGATGAACTGCTTGCCGGGCGCGTCGCCGATGCCCATCGGCAGGGGACCGGGATACACCGGCACCACGGCCGGGATGTCGGGGCAGCCGCCGACCCCATTGAGGATGTTGCAGACGAGGCCGAAGTGGAGCATCTCCTGGAAAACGATGCTGCGCAGGATCGCGGCGATGGCGTCGTTCTTCCCCGGGACGATCGAGTAAAGCGCGGTCAGGTACGGCGGGATCGTGCTGAACTCGAGCTGGATCGCGTTCTTCAGCGCTTCCTTCAGGTCATCGAGCGAGTCGAGTTGCTGGCGTTGAACGTAGAGCATGGGTCAGCGCTCCTTCGGCAGCATGCGGCCGCTCTTGATCTGGAACAGGTTGTCGTCCTCGCCGCCGACGGCGGGCATGACCGCCTTCAGCGCGGATGACGCCGGCGTCCCTTTGAGCGGCAGTCCGTCGGCGCCCCTGGTGGTGAGCCATTGCAGGATGGCCTTCCGTTTTCCGGGCGAAAGATCGCGTGTGACCGGCATCTGATTGGGATCGGCGTCGGGCAGCCCGAACGCGAACGCGAGCAGCCCGGCGTGCCTGGCCACGTCGTCGTAATCGGAGAGGTCGATGATGCTGTCCATGACCGGGTAGAGGTTCGCGTACTGCGCGAAGATCGGCTGCATGTCGTCGAACCAGGCCGGCGCGTGATCGAGCTCGTACTCCGGCCAGACCAGGAAACTGAGGAAGTCCCAGCGATCGACGAACGCGGCGCTGCCGGCCTCGCGGATCTGGCGTAACAGGTACCGCACGCCGTACACCTGACCGTCGATGAAAGCGCGCGGTTTGCCGGGATCGGACGCGGTGATGGTCACGGTGGCGCGCCCTTTCCTGGCGATGATCGGTTTGGCCGGATCGAATCCGCTGAGAGCGCTGGTCGGCAGTCCGACGACCGGAGGGTCGGTCTGGCTGCCTTGCAATCCGCGCGGATCGAAGAAGAGGAAGATCTCGCCGTTCGCCAGAGGCTCTCCGTATTGCGTCGCGTACAGCTCGACCTCGGCGCTGTCGCCGGGAGCGAGGCGAAACACGAAGGCGTCGGCCCGCAGGTGGAGGCCGTCGAGGTTCTCGCGCCATCGAATCGTGCCGGCGTTGGAGACCGCCATCTGCGAGGAGGCCAGCGCCTTCAGCTCGTCGTCGGTGAGGTCGCGATCGGGAGGGAAGAGCTGCACGCCGGCGGTCGATTCGTAAAAGCCGGGATCGCGGTACGCGAGCGCGCCGAGTGAGTGAAAGGTCCCGCTGGGGTCCAGGTAGCCGAGGGAGAGGTCGCCGGCGTCGCTGAGCGGGCCGCCGGGGACGGTGGTAACGAGCGCGTTGCCGAAGTCGGCCAGCAGGCGTTTGCGGTTCGGGCCGAGGACGCAGGGCATGAACGGCCCGCCCTGCCGGCCGAGCTGGCGTCCCAGGACGAAGTGACGCGGCTCATCGGGATACGCGGGGCCGATCGTGCCGCTGATGCGCCCGTACGTGAAGTCGGGCGTTTGCAGCATTTGATAACCGTCGACGTTGAATTTGATCGACAGCATCCCGTTCTTCGTCGCCGCGCGCAGCTCCTGAAGGAAGCGGGAGCCGCTGGTGTCGCCCCACTCCACCGGCCCGATGACGGACTGGTAGAACGCGCCGACTCCCATCTTCCCTTCGGTGCCCGGCGAGGCGGCGCGCCCCCAGAGATCGGAGAACGCCGCGACCTGGAAAGGACCGGCGGCCAGATCGGTGGCGCCGTTGGTCAGCCGTACGATGAGACCCCAGATCTGCGAGACCATCTGCTGTTGCGGGTCGAGGTCGACCAGCTTGCCGGCCACGCGCTCGTTCGCCCCGATGACCGTAAGGCCGACCGCGGCATCGTCGGCCGCCGACGTCGTGCTCGTGCCGTCGCTGTAGCAGACCCGGGTGACGCTGCAGCCGACCAGGCGCCACGCACCGCTGCCCGTAGGATTCCAACTGCCGTTCGCCGGGTCGAAGTGCGCGCTGTCGAAGTTGTCCGGGTCGTTGTTGACGGTGGACGGATCGGCCTGAAAGCGGCCGCTGAAGTGGAGACGAATGGGATCGAGATAGCTCATCGGCTCTCCTGCCACAGGAGTGTCCGTGGCGACGCACATCCCTACCTCGATGTGAGCGATCAGCGTAGGCGAAAGCCCCAACGGCGTTAAACTTTAGATGTGGGACAGACACTCTTGTCTGTCCCGTGCACCCGAACGGCCGGTTGTCTGGAGGAATGGACCTCGGGGGTGGGCCGGACAGACAGGAGTGTCTGTCCCACATGAGGCAAACCTCTAAGTCATCCGGACACGCCGAGGTTGTCGCTCGCGGTCGATGACCCTCATGAACACACCGAGCGCCGGCAAAAACGCGGGCGCGCCCTTGCGGACGCTTTTTTACGTCGCCCGATCGCAGTCCACGTGACTGATTGACGCAGCGCTGCTCAGTTCCGCGCGGCTTCAGCGCTACGGCCGGCGCCGCTCTTTCCTGATCTGGCGATGGGCGGCCTGGAGCTTATTCGTAACGGCGGCCACATCCTCAGCGATTTCCTCGATGAGGGCGGCGGCAGAAGCAGCTCCGGGAGGGGAGGCGTCGCGTTCGACCGCACGAACAACCCGACGGCGTTCCTTCACCGGTAAGGCCCGCAGAGCCGCGACCAACATTTCCGCGTTGGAAGGGCGTGGGGTGTCCGGGACGTCCAGGATGGACGCCGGTGAGATGCCGATGATCGCGGCAAGCACGACGAGCAGCGAAGTGTCGAGCGCCTGCTTCCCGTTCTCGATCCTCGACAAGGTGGCGATGCTGATCCCGGCATCGGCGGCAACGCCTGCGAGCGAAGTCGCGCTCTGAAGCCGGGCGGCGCGGAGATTCGCGCCGATGTTCTCCGTGAGTTGCGGGCGTTCCATCATCGCCGTCCCGGACTTGGCGGCTTGCCGCCTGCGCGGTTCGGCTCGCCGTCCCTGTCGATCGCCACCCTCGGAGCGGCTCCAGCCACGCTGTTGGTCCCTCATGATCGGCCTTTGGCGTCCGTTGCACCCTATGCAACACCGCCTCGAAGTTTTGCGCTCGGAGCGCTTGCGCCGGATGCAAACAGCCGCGGAGAGCGTCAGCATTTCCGGAACGTGCGAAAGTCGTTCCCGACCGCGCCCGCGCAAGAAGCGACTGGCGGCACGCTCCGGCTCATCGTGACCGAAAACCGCCGCTGACACGTGGGATTCGCGAAAGCGATCGAGGATCCGGGCGACTCGTGTCGTGTCGCGCTGAAGTCGGTTTGAGGTTGCCGGACGTCAATTCGAGGTCGCCGAACCTCGATTTGAGGTCGCCGAACCTGACATTTGAGGTTGCCGAACCTGAACTTCGAGGTTGCCGGACGTCAATTTGAGGTCGCCGAACCTGAACTTTGAGGTTGCCGGACCTCAATTTGAGGACGCCGAACCTGAACTTTGAGGTTGCCGGACGTCAATTTGGGGACGCCGGACCCTGAATTTGAGGTTGCCGGACCTCAATTTGAGGTCGCCGAACCTGAACTTTGATGTTGTCGGACGTCAATTTGAGGGCCTCGAAGCTGGATTGAGGTTCCCGGAGCTCGAGTCCGACCCTCGCACTGCGATGGCGATT
>DASWMP010000097.1:0-17774 GCA_036399695.1 Thermoanaerobaculia bacterium
GCGACGCCGTGCGCTGAGCCTGAGGCAACAAGCGCTGCGGCCCGTGGCCGCCCGCCGGAGGCGCTCTCGTCGTCCCCTCGTCGGCTACAGCTCGCGGCGTGGGCGGTGCCATTCGGGGATGCGGGTGGTTAGTGAGTGGAGGAGGGCTTTGGCGCTGCGTTCGTCGCCCAGGTCGGTGTGGGCGTGGGCCAGGGCCCAGTCGCGGGTGAAGGGGTCGTGAGTGGCGTCGAGCTGGTTGCGGGCGACGGGGTCGCCGCGGAGAGTGCGGAGGGCGAGGATGTGGGGGTCGCCGGGGGCTTCGTTGCTGGCGTTGGTGAGGAGTGCGTCGACGACTTGTGGTGGGGTGTTGAGGTGGAGGGCGGCGCGGGCGCGGTAGTAGGAGACGGAGGAGACGGCGCGGTTCTCGCGGCGGGGGTGGTAGTGGTCGAGGGTGCGGAGGAGCTGGTTGGCTTCATGCCAGGCGCCGGCTTTTTCGAGGGCGATGGCGATGTCGAAGCGGCGGGGCTCGTCGTCGGGGTCGAGGGTCTGGAGGAGCGAGAGGGCGACGCTGCGGAGGGTTTGCGGGCCGACGAGCGGGGGCTCGGCGGGGTTGAAGATGGAGGAGGTGGCGGCGTAGGTGGCGGCGCTGCGTGCATCACCGCCGTTTCGTGCGGCGATGGCCGCTTCGTGGAGGGCGGTGGCGTGGAAGGAGGACCACCAGTTGTAGTCATCCTCACGCATGGGGGCGCCTTTGATGCCGAGTAGCGCGGTGGCGGCGATGGCGGCAGTGAGGACGATGGCCGGGCGGACCGGGGGACGCCCATTGCTTTTCCTGACGAGACGCGCGAGCTCGGCCACGCCCACACCGCCGAGCACCGCCACCGGCGCCAGCAGGGCCATGCGCTGGCGGGCGCTCACGTTGAAGGCGATCAGCGCCACGAGTGTGGCGGCAGCAAAGAGCGCCACCGGGATGAGCGCACCCCTCCCCTGCCGCAGCAAGAGCGCCGTGCAGGCCAGCACGAAGGCCACGCCGAATGGGATGGCCGGCCAGCGCGCGAGCTCGTCGGCTTTGCGTTTCATGGTGTAGAGGTCGTAGGCGTCGTAGTGGTGGACGGCCAGGATGGCTTTCCAGGCGAATTGCTCGATCGCGTCGCCCGGCCAGTTGCGCATGTACGCCATCGCTTTGCCGCTCCAGAAGCGGTTGGAAAGGCGGGCGTCGATCGGCTGGTTCGTCGCGCGGGCGGCGACGATGCGGTAGGCCACATGCAGAAAGTCGGGCTCGGGACTGGCGGCATTCATGTCCCCGATGATCCGCGGCATCACGCCCGCCGCAGGCGTGGAGAGCGGGTTCTGCGCTTCGTAGAAGACCGTGCCGGGGGCCATGATCACGGCGTGGGCGGTGAGGGAGCGGTTGACGGCGATGATGGCCAGTATGGGTGCCATGGCCGCGAGCAGGAACGCCGGAAGCGCTCTCCGGTTAGAGTGGCGTTGTCCGTTTTTGGAGTGGCGTTGTCCGTTTTCCGTTGTCCGTTGTCCGTGTCCCGCAACGGCCGGTGTTCCATTGGTCCCATCTGTCCTGTCAGTCCCATTGGTCCCATCGTGCTCTGTTGCTTTGCGGCGCAGGGCTAGCCAGAGGGCGATGAGCACCACGGTAGCCAGCGCCACCGGCCGCGCTACCACGGCTGTGCCGAGCGCCAGGCCGGCCAGCCACGGCTTGTTCCAGGCGATGAGGGCGGCGAGCGCCAGCGCGATTAAAAAGAAGATCAGCGTCTCGGGCTCGAGCTCCGTGGCCACGACGAAGGCGGCGCGGTTGGCGAGGATGAGCACTGCCGTGGCGATGGCTGCGGGCCAGCCGGCGAGGCGTCTGGCGGCGAGGGCGCAGAGGAGCGCGGCGAGCGAGAGGCCGATGAGCTGGGCGTTGCGGATGGCGTGAGGGCCCATGTGCAGCGTGCGGAAGAGGACCGTCAGCCAGAGGTAGGCGGGGCTGACGTCGCCGATGCGGTCGAGGGGTGGGTCGCCGGAGAGGATGCGGTCGGCGATGGCGAAGTACTTCGTAAAGTAGCCCTGATCGGCGAGGCGGTCGGCGAGGACGATGCGGCCCCAGGTGGCGAGGGCGAGCGCGGCGAGGAGGACGAGCGGGAGCGCGCGCGACTTCATTGCAGGAGCTTTCGCGCGAGGGGACGGACGAGCGGCGCGAGGACGCTGCCGGCCGGGCCGTGGCGGAAGCGGCTGAGACGGAGGCACTGCTCGCCGGCGATGAAGGCGGCGGTGAGCAGGGAGAGGATCGCGGTGACGGAGAAGCCGTCCGTCAGCTTCAGCCACGACGTGACCGCGCCGGCGCCGGCGAAGAGCAGCAGGATGAAGGCGACGACGGTGGCGTCGTCGCCATAGACGTAGCCGTAGCGGCGCGCGAGCGTCTTCTGCTCGGCGGGCGTGAGAAGGGTGAAGAACGCCTTCCGCATCTTCAGCAGGTCCTGGAGGGCGATGTCGTCGGATGGTTCGGCTGCCGCGGCCCGGCTGAACGCGGGCGGACGCGCGACCGGCGGCACGAGCCGCGACTGATCGCGCGCGCAGAGATAGTAGAGGATGTAACCGGCGAAGCCGAACGGGGAGCCGATGGGCCGTCCGTACGTCCAGGCAATGAAGAAACGGAAGGCCGAGTCGAAGGCGAGGTAGAGCGCGAGCAGGCCGACGCCGAACCCGAACGGCACGGGACGCTTGTCGACGATGGCACTGACGGCGCTGCGCATCACGACGACGAAGAAGAGCAGCGGCGGAATCGTCGAGACGATCGTCAGCCGCGTGGCCACGACTCCGAGCTCGCTGGCGAGCCTCGTCTGGACGGCGCCGGGCAGGTGGCCGGTGAAGATGGCCAGCAGGCTCGTGGCGACGCTGCGCCGCTCCCGCTGCTTCGCCGCTGCCCGCTCGGCGATGCGCTGCGCTTCGCTCGCCTCGTCGTAACGAACGAGCCCGCGCATGACCAGCTCGTCACGCCACGGCTCGAGCACGTACTCGATCTTCCCGTTCGCGAGCGGGACGACGGCCGTGACCTCGAAGAACTCCCCATCCCAGTTCACCGGCGTCCCGGGAAACTCCGCATACGTCCCCCGCTTCGGGATGCGCGCCGCCCACCCTTTGTCGATGGCCGACGTGATGACGAGCTCCGGCGCTGTTTCGCGGAGGGTGTCGTCGCCGTGGGGAAGCATCGTGGGGCAATTGTAGTGGGAGAGGCGGGGGCCGTTGCCCGTTGCCCCTTTTTCCGTTGTCCGTTTTCCGTTGTCCCTTTTCCGTGCTGCGCTATGCGGGAGCTTTGGGCCGAGCGCAGCACGGACAACGGGCAACGGACAACGGGCAACGCCCCATCATGGTTGCGCGTCGATGCACGACCGCACGCGCGTCGCCAGTTCCTTGATGTCGAACGGCTTGGCCAGGAGGGTGAACGGCATGCCCTGCATGCGCTCGCGGATCGTGGTCGGGGAGGCGGCGCTGGTGACGATGATGCGGCGGAGACGGTCGGGGTCGTTCTCGGCGAGGGTGTTCATGAAGGAGAAGCCGTCGAGGTTCGGCATCATGAGGTCGAGCACGATGACGTCGTAATCGGTGACGCCGAGCTTGAGCACGGCTTCGAGACCGTCGGAAGCGACGTCGACGCGATAGCCCTCGCGCTCGAGAACCATCCTCACGAGCCTTCGGATCGCAGCATCATCCTCTACGATCAGAACGCCGCATTCCGCCGGAGACTTATTGTTGTTCACTCTCTTTACCGTTTCGTGCGACAGCAAAAACCACTCCCGGATTGGAGACGCGTGGCACCGTGCCCGTTGTCCGTTGTCCGTTATCCGTGCGTTCTCAGCAGAAAACGTGGCAGCCCGCCTGCACTGTCGAGAGCACTATGGCTGACATTACTGTTTACGGCGCCGACTGGTGCGGCGATACCCGCCGGGCGAAACGCCACCTCGACAGCAAAGGCATTCAGTACAACTTCGTGGACGTCGATCAGGACACCGCTGGCGAGCAGAAGGTGATCGAGTTCAACAAGGGCAAACGCCGCATCCCGCTCGTGGAGATCTCCTCCGAGAACGGAAGCGAATTGCTCTCCGTGCCCTCCGAGAGTGAGCTCGATCGGGCGATCGGCAAGTAAGGCATCTCGGAGTGTGGTGGCGGTGAGCCACCGCTCCGCGAGACCTAGGCGAAGACGCGGCGGATTACTTCTTCGCGGTAGTCGAAGATTGCCCGGAGCTCGCGGCTGACGAGCCAGCCGCCGAAGAGGCGTCCGAGCCAGCCGAAGGGCAGCTCGTACTCGACGCGGTCGTGCATCTCCACGCCGCCAGGCGTTTCGCGGAAGGTGTGCGTGTGCAGCCAGAAGCGGTACGGGCCGCGCTCCTGCAGATCGGCGAAGGCTTCGTTCTCGCGCCACATGCAGATGCGTGTGGTCCAGCCGGCGGGCAGGATGCCGAAGATGCGGATGCGGTACTCGATCCGGTCGTCCTCCCGCAGCCTTCGCGACGGGGCCGCCACAATCCGGAACCGCATGCTCGGCGGCGTGATCGTGCCGAGGTTCACGGGTGCGGAGAAGAAGTCGAAGACCTCCGACAAGGACGCAGAGATCTGCGTCGTCCGTTCGAGGACGAGCCGCCGCCTCACGCGCGGTCCGGCGCCGGCTTCACGACCGGGATGAGGTCGTTCAAAATCCAGAGCGGCCCGATGAGCAGGTGCAACAGGTTCCGGTAAAACGCGGGGTTCTTCTTCTCGTACACGCTGTGCCCGACGAACTGGAAGATCCAGCCGAGGACGAACAGCGTCACGTTGAGCCACATGGGCATGGCCCGCCCGAGGAAGTACATGCCGGCCGATACGGCCAGCATGGCGATGGCCAGGCGCCACTCGACGATCAGGTAGTAGATGGTGCTGAGCGCGATGAGCAGCATGGCGGCGTCGATGCGGACCCCGCTCACCTCGAAGAGGCTGACCCGCGTGAGCATACCGATTGCCGTCAGCATGATCGCCGGGATCCCCAACCGGTGAAACATCTTGTTCCCCGCCGTCCGGTGATAGCTCGCGTAGTCAGCAAACAGCTCGTTGATGTCGCGCATCGGGAAAGTGTACGCCTTCGCTGGGGCGACAGGGAACGACGAGGGGTCTTGGCGGCTTCACCATTCACATTGAACATTCAACATTGAACATTCGCCATCCACCCTCTGGGCCCGCACGGAGAGCAATGTTGAATGTTAAATTCGTCATCGGGCGACAGCACGCATGGCGATGCCGCCGCGTGGCCGCAGGGTGATCAGCGGTTGCGTCGCTACCGGCTCGCTTCGTTCGCGGACCAGGCGCCACTGCTGGGCCAGCGTGGCCAGGATCAGGACGCCTTCCATCCAGGCGAAGCCTTCGCCGATGCAGGTGCGGGGGCCGCCGCCGAAAGGGAAATAGGCGTAGCGGGGGCGGGATGCTTTTGCTTCGGGCGTATGGCGGAGCGGGTCGAAGCGTTCCGGGTCGGGCCAGAAGCGGGGATCGCGGTGCGTCGTCCACTGCGCGAGGATCACCACCGAGCCTTTCGGGACGTCCCATTCGCCGATCGTCACATCTGTGATGGCCAGGCGGCCGACGCCCCAGGCTGGCGGATAGAGGCGCATCGATTCCGCGACCACCATCTCCGTGTACGGGAGACGGGCGAAATCAGCGGAGGTGGGGAGGCGGCCGGCCAGGACCGCGTCCAGCTCGCGGTGCAGCTCCCGTTCGGCTTCCGGGTTCTGCGAGAGCAGATAGAACGTCCAGGCGAGGGCGTTGGCCGTCGTCTCGTGGCCGGCCGTGAAGAGCGTGATCACCTCGTCGCGGAGCTGCTGGTCCGACATCCCGGTGCCGTCCCCTTCCTCGTCCTGGGCCATGAGCAGCATCGAGAGAAGATCGCCGCGGTCGCCGGCGGTTCTCCGGCGCTCTTCGATGATGCGGTAGACCGTCTGGTCGAGGCGTGCCAGGGCGCGGTTGAAGCGGCGCACCTGCGGGAGCGGGAGGCGGCGGATGATGTCGAAGAAGGGATTGAGCAGCGTCGGGAACTGCTCGAGGAGCTGCGTCAGCGCGCCGCCGATCTCGTCCGCTTCCTGTTCGACCTCCGCGTCGAACAGCGTCTTCGCCACCACACCCAGCGTCAGGCGCATCATCTCCTGGGCGACGTCGAGCTCCTCGCCGTCGCGCCAGCGCTCGCGGGTGCGGCGGGCGTGCTCGATCATCACCTCCCCGTAGCCGGCGATGCGATCGCGATGGAAGGCCGGCTGCGCGAGGCGGCGCTGACGCTTCCAGTGCTCGCCGTCGGAGGTCAGCAGGCCCTCGCCGAGGACGATCTTCGTGCGCTGCAGGGCCAGGCCCTTGTGAAAGGACTTGTGCTGCGTGACCAGCACCTCGCGGATGAGGTCCGGGTGATTGAAGAGGAAGAGACGCTGGCGCGCTTCACGCCAGTAGGCAGCGTCGCCGTAGTCGCGGATCACATCCGAGAGGAAGCCGACCGCATCACGCTGCATGGCCCGCAGCGTGCGGCCGGGAATCCAGTTTCGGGGGCCGGGAGGAAGGCGCGGAGGGACTCTCGTCATAGTATGCCGCCGATGCTGCCACGCGAACTTTACGCCCAGCGACTGCAGGAACGACAGACGGCGGCGGCCGCGCTGCTGAAACGGGAGCGGACGATCTCCATCGTGCGCATCGTGCTGATCGCGGCGGCCGTCGGCCTGGCCTTCCTGAACGGCTGGCTCACGCTCATCCCCATCGCCCTCTTCGTCTGGCTGCTCGTCAGCCACGAGCAGACCATCCGCGCGCGGCGGCGGGCGCAGGCGTCGGCCCGGTTCTACGAGCTGGGGCTGGCGCGCATCGACGGCACCTGGAGCGGCCGGGGCGTGAGCGGTGCGCAGTTCGTCGAGGAGCACCATCCGTATGCCGGCGACCTCGACCTGTTCGGCAACGGCTCGCTGTTCGAGCTGATCTGCCTCGCCGTGACGACCGCCGGACGCGCGCGGCTGGCGTCGTGGCTGAAAGCGCCATCGACGTCGCTCGAGGAAGTGCGCGCACGGCAGGAAGCGGTGGCCGAGCTGCGCGACGCGGTGCCGCTGCGCGATGACTTGGCCATCGTGGCCACGGAGGTCGCGCGCGACGTCGAAGCGGCGAAGCTCGATGAATGGTCGGCCATGCCGCCGATGACCATCGGCCGCGGCGAACGGCTCGCCGCACGCATCCTGCCGATCGTCACCGGCGCCTATCTCGTCATCCTGCTGCCGAAGCTCTTCGCGATGCTGGTCGGTCTGACGCACGAAGGAGCGACGCTGCAGCTCGGCGCGCTGGCCAATCTCCCCTCCTGGCCGCTGATCCCGCTCCTCCTCGCCGAGATGTGGCTTGCCCGCGACCTCGGCGCGCGGATCGAGCACGTGGTCTCGGCGGTCGAACGGACCGAGCCGGCGCTGGCGCTCTTCGCCGGCGTCCTCGAACGGCTGGAGAAGGAGCAGTTCTCCTCTGCCCGCCTCGTCGCCCTCCGCGCCCGTCTGAACCGCGACGGCCAGCCGGCCTCGGAACAGATCGAACGGCTGCGCCGCCTCGTGGCGCTGCTCGACGCCCGACGCAATCAGTTCTTCTCCCCGATCGGGATGATGCTGCTCTGGACGACGAACGTGGCTCTGGCCATCGAGCGCTGGCGGGTGGAGTCCGGCGGCGACATCGGCGGCTGGATCGAAGCGGTCGCGGAGCTGGAAGCGCTGGCGTCGCTGGCCTCGTTCGCCTTCGAGCACCCCGGCTTTGCGATGCCGGCCCTCGAACCAAGCGGTCCGCTCTTCGACGCCGTCGCCCTCGGCCACCCGCTGATCCCGGCGAACCGCCGGGTGACGAACGACATCCGGCTCGATCCCGACCTGCGCCTGCTGGTCGTCTCCGGCTCGAACATGTCCGGCAAGTCGACGATGATGCGCAGCGTCGGCATCGCCGCGGTGCTCGGTCTGGCCGGAGCCCCGGTCTGCGCCCGTTCGCTGCGCCTGGCACCGATGGCCGTCGGCGCCTCGATCCGCATCAATGATTCACTGCAGGAAGGTGCCTCCCGCTTCTACGCCGAGATCCTGCGCATCCGCCAGGTGCTCGAGCTGTCGCAAGGGCCGGTGCCGCTGCTGTTCCTGCTGGACGAGATCCTGGCCGGTACGAACTCCCACGACCGCCGCATCGGCGCCGAAGCGGTGGTGCGCAGCCTGGTCGCCCGCGGCGCCGCCGGCCTGATGTCGACGCACGACCTGGCCCTGGCGCAGATCGTCGACACGGTCGGCGCCAGCGCCCGGAATGTCCACTTCGAGGACCACATCGAGGAAGGCCGGGTAGTCTTCGACTACAAGATGCGCGAAGGGGTCGTCACAAAGAGCAACGCGCTGGCGCTCATGCGCAGCGTCGGCATCGAGGTGTAGGCGGAAGTCAATCCTGAGCGCCAGCGAAGGATCAATGGAGCCACAGCTGCGCAGGTGGCAAAGACGTAGCTGAGGCTCCATTGATCCTTCGCTTCACTCAGGGTTGACGGGGGACTACTCCTTCTGGTTGCGCAGGGCTTGTTCTACGTCCTGTTCGTCGCCTTCGGCTTTGCTCGGCGTGTGGGCCGGATCGGCCTGATTGCGGGGGGCGTCGCTGCCGCGGCCGCGTTCGGCCTGGCGCAACTGCTCGGAACCGCGGCGCTCGCTGGGATTCTCGTTCGGTTCGACTCGGGACATGAGAGTTCCTCCGCCTCGGGAGAATGCAAAGGTCAATCCTGAGCGGCAGCGAAGGATCAATGGAGCCACAGCTACGACGTTGGCCACGCGCATAGCTGTGGCTCCATTGATCCTTCGCTCCGCTCAGGATTGAGAAGCTACTACTGCAGCGCCGTGATGATCACGCTCGTGACGATATTGCCGTTCTCGTCGTAGGCTTCCTGCTTCACCGTGATGGCGTGCTCGATCGAGTTCCAGGCGATGGTGAGCTGGGGCTTTCCGTCGACGATCGTGTAGGTCTTCAGCTTGATGCAGGTAAAGTCGCCGATGCTCGTCTTGACGACGTCATCGACCGAGAGCACTTCCCCTTCCGCGGCGATGGTCGTCTGGGTCATGACGTTCGTGCCGGCGGGGGAGCGGACCGTGATGGTCTCGGTGGACGGCGGGACGGTCCATTTGACGCCCGCGCAGTAGCCCTCGAACGGGCCGACGACGAACGAGGGGACGAAATCGATGTCCGTCTCGACCGAGACCGACCCGAGGAACGGGACGGCTGTCGTGACCTTCGTGTAGAGGTGACGGAGAGCGCGCAGGTCATACGTCGCGCCCGGCACCTTGTCGAACTGCAGGCGTGTCTCGCCGTCGGCGGTGGCCTGCGGCGTCTGCACCTTCTGCGTGGTGCGCGTCTCCGTCGGGCTGTCGGAGATGTAAGTGATGGTGTAGGTGCTGTTTCCACCCGGGGCGGTGGCGGCATAGCTCGCCTTCATCCCGGGACGGACCGCTTTGTACTCGACGCAGTTGGTTGGGGCGGCGGTGCTGGGGGGAGCGACGGCGCGACGGCGGCGGGCCTGCGCCTGGGTCTCCTCGGCGAAGCCGAGCACCACACACACACCGAGAGCAATGAGAGCAATGTGACGACGGGACGACATGGTGAAGCCTCCTCTTTGATGTCTATCGCGTCGTTCCGGGCGAAAGTCCCTCATGGGATGGGCGATTTCCGATTTCCGCTTCCGGGTGACGGCCCCTGAAACCGGTGACCGGCCACCGGGTTCAGCTACCAGCCACTGCCGCGCTCACCCGGGCCCCGAGCCCCAGGCCCCGATCCCTGCCCCAAAGGAATACCACCCCCGGTTCCTTGTTGACATGCGCGACTGGTTGCATAAATATCCACGACGATGAATTTTTATTCAGGAGCCGGTGAAGCGGCACGCAGACGGGAGGAGATCCTGGACATCGTTCAGGGCACGACCGTCCACTCCCAGGACGAGCTGATTGCCGCCCTGGCGAAGCGGGGCTACACCGTCACGCAGCCGACGCTTTCCCGCGACCTGCGGGAGCTGGGGCTGGCCAAGACGCCGAACGGCTACGTCGTCCCGGGTCAGGTGACCTCGGCGCCGGCTTCGTTCGTGCCGCAGGACATCCGCGAGACGCGGCTCGAGCAGCTCATTCGCGATTCGGTCGTCTTCTGCGAAGCAGCAGCAAACCTGGTCGTCCTCAAGACGCCGGCGGCCACGGCCCAGCCGCTCGCCAGCGCCATCGACAGCACCGCCATCGACGGCATGCTCGGCACCGTCGGCGGCGACGACACGATCTTCGTTGCTTTCCGCACTTCCGCCACCGCCGCGGCTTTCGCCAGGCGAGTCCAGGAAGGCGCGGGCCTCACGGCCGCGCGCCGACGTAGCCGCGCGTAACGCGCGGGCCATCGTCTTCTGCCGTTTTTGCCGAGGAGCCTCACATGAATGATTTCGAAGTCGCTACGCGTGTCCCGTACGTCGTCGTCGCCGACGAGATGGACGACCTTGCGATCAGCAACTGGCGGTTGGCTCAGGCGCGCTACCGCAGCGAACAGTTCGTGCCCTGGGTGATGCAGGAAGAAGGTGACGCATGACGGTACTGGCATTCAAGCAACCGCTCCCCACGCAGCTCGCAGCGCAGGATTCGCTGATGGCTCCGCAGCCGATGACGACCCGCGTCGCCATCGCCGGCGCGACCGGCTACGCCGGCATCGAGCTGACGAAGATCCTCGCCCGTCATCCGCACGTCGAGCTGGCGGCGCTGTTCGCCTCCAGCGCCAACTCCCAGCTTCCGCCGTTCACCGGCGCGAAGGTGGCGACCCGTCCGTTCGATTTCGCCGCGCTGGAGAGCTCGGCCGCGGAGGTCGTCTTCCTGGCCACGCCGAACGAAGCCTCGGCCGAGATCGCGCCCCGTTTGCTCGACGCCGGCATGCGCGTGATCGATCTCTCCGGCGCGTTCCGCCTCGGCGAGCCCTCGCTCTATCCGTCCTGGTACGGCTTCAACCACGCCCGCCCCGAGCTGCTCGGCGAAGCGGTATACGGCCTGACCGAGTTCTGCAACGGTGAGCTCACGCGGGCGCGCCTCGTCGCGAATCCCGGCTGCTACCCGACCTCCATTCTCCTCGCGCTGCGCCCCATCACCTTCCTGCTCGATCGCGCGCAGCCGGTGATCTGCGACGCGAAGAGCGGCGTCTCGGGCGCGGGCAAGAAGAGCGACCTGGCGTTCTCGTTCACCGAGCTGGCCTCGAACTTCAAGGCGTACGGCGTCGGCCATCACCGGCACGAGCCGGAGATCCGCCAGCAGTTGCACCTCGGCGATCGCGCGCCGTTCATCTTCGTACCGCACCTGCTGCCGATCCCGCGCGGGATCCTCTCGACGATGCACATCGCCTTCACGAATCCGGTAACGGCGGAGGAGCTGACGTCCATCTACGCGGATCACTACGGCGACAGCGCGTTCGTGAACATCCTGCCGGCCGGCCAGTTGCCGGAGCTGAAGGACGTCGTCAACACGCCGTTCGCCAACATCGGCTTCACGCTGCTCCAGGGCGGCCGCCGCGCGGTCGTCGTCTCGGTGATCGACAACCTGCTGAAAGGCGCTGCCTCGCAGGCAGTGCAGAACTTCAACCGCATGCTCGGCTACGCCGAAACGGAGGGACTCCTTTGAAGCAGTTGGCAGTAGGCGGTACGCGTCCTGCGGACGCTCGCGGTGGGCAGTGGATGAATCACGGGGCCTCCACTCCCATCCTTCAACTCGACACAACAACAGGCTGTGCATCGGTCGCGCAGCCTCCACTGCCAACCGCCAACTGCCAACCGCCAATTGATTCCGGAGGAACGACCATGACGACGATCATCAAACTCGGAGGCTCGCTCCTCGATGATGTGAATCGCCGCGCCGAGGCGTTGGCGAATGTGGTGGCGCGGTGGAACGCGGGGGAAGAGGTCGTGCTCGTACACGGCGGCGGCAAGCATGTCGACGCCGCGCTGGCGAAGCTCGGCATCGCCAGGAAGACGCACGCCGGCCTGCGCATCACCGACGACGCGACGCTGGACGTCGTGGTCTCGGTCCTCGGCGGCACCGTCAACAAGATGCTGGTCGCGGAACTGAGCGCGCTCGGCATCCGTGCGGCCGGCATCTCCGGCGCCGACGCCTCGACGCTCGTGGCGGAGCCTCACCCGCCGGTCGACGGCGTGGAACTGGGGCACGTCGGACTCGTGACCAAGTCGCACAAGACGCTCATCAGGGCCATGCTCAACTACGGCATCCTGCCGGTCATCTCGTCGGTGGCCCAGGGCCCGAACGGCACGCTGCTCAACGTGAACGCCGACGCCGCCGCCTGCGCCATCGCCGCGGCGATGGAAGCCCACACGCTCAACTTCATCACCGACGTGGACGGCCTGCTCGACGCCGAAAAGAACGTGGTGCCGGTCGTCACCCCCGCCGACGCGCACAGCCTGCTCGCGCAGAACGTGATCAGCGGCGGCATGCGCCCCAAGATCACCGCCGCCCTGGAAGCCATGAATGCCGGAGTAGCCAAGGTGGTGATTGGCGCCACGCACATTGCTCGGGGAAAAGCCGAGAGACCCACGACCGACCACCACACGGACAACGGACAACTGACAACGGACAACGCCGTCGCAAAGGAGCACGCCAATGTTGCTGCATGACGAATCCCCCGATGCAGTCGAAGCGCGCGAGCGCGCCTTCATCCTGCCGACGTATGCGCGCACTCAGTTCCATCCCCGCGATGGAAAGGGCGCCCGTCTGTTCGATGCGGATGGCCGCGCCTACTGGGATCTCCTCGGCGGCATCGCCGTGAACTCGCTCGGCCACAAGCACCCGCGCATCATGCGCGCGCTGCGCGAGGCGTCGGCGTCGCTGCTCCACATCTCGAACCTCTACTACCACCCGGCGCCCGGCATCCTCGGCGAGCAGCTCGTCCGCGAGTCGGGGCTCACGCGCGCCTTCTTCTGCAACAGCGGCACGGAAGCGAATGAGGCGGCGCTGAAGTTCGCGCGGCTGGCCACGAAGCGGACGGAGATCGTCGCGCTCGAGGAGTCGTTCCACGGCCGCACCATGGGCTCGCTTTCCATGACCGGCCACGAGGCCTACCGCGCGCCGTTCGCGCCGCTCGTCTCCGGCGTCAGCTTCGTCGCACCGAACGACGTCGCCGCGCTCGAAGCCGCGGTGACGGCCAACACCGCCGCCATCTTCATGGAGCCGGTCATGGGCGAAGGAGGCATAGTCCCGCTCACCGACGAGTACCTCATCGCCGCGCGCCGCATCGCCGACCGCACCGGCGCGCTGCTGGTCTTCGACGAGATCCAGTGCGGTCTCGGCCGCACCGGCCATCTCTTCGCGTTCCAGAAGAGCGGCGTCGTCCCGGACATCATCACGCTGGCCAAACCGCTCGGCGGCGGCCTCCCGCTCGGCGCCGTGCTCACCGGCGACGCGCTGGAAGGCATCGTCAAGCCGGGCCATCACGGCACCACCTTCGGCGGCAACCCGGTAGCCTGCCGCCTCGGCATCGAAGTGCTGGCCGAGTCGAAGAAGCTCCTGCCGCACGTCCAGAAACTCGGCGACTGGTTCGGCGCCGAAGCGAACACGCTCAAGGCCCGCGTCCCGTCGATCGTAGAAGTGCGCGGCAGCGGCCTGATGTGGGGCCTCGAGCTCGATCGCCCCGCAGCACCCGTAGCAAAGGAGCTCCTGGCCAAAGGCTTCGTCGTCGGCACCGCCCGCGAAAAAGTCATCCGCCTGCTCCCGCCCTACATCACCCCCAAGAAGGCCCTCAGCGACTTTCTCGGAGCCCTGGAATCGGTGCTGGCCCCAGCCGCCGCCAAAGCCGCGTAGCCACCAAAACCCAAAAACCAAAAACCAGCAACGGAAAACGGACAACGGACAACGCAAATGAAAACGTACAAAAAAGTCGCCCTCGCCTACTCCGGCGGACTCGATACGTCGGTGATCATTCCCTGGCTGAAGGAGAACTACGGCTGTGAAGTCGTGGCCGTGGCCGTCGACGTCGGTCAGGCCGAAGAGACCTCCGGGCTCGCGGAGAAGGCCTATCGCACCGGCGCGTGCGATTTCTATCTCATCGACGCGAAGGAAGAGTTCGCGGCCGATTACCTCTTTCCCGTGCTGAAGGCGGGCGCGATCTACGAGCGCGACTACCTGCTCGGTACGTCGACCGCCCGTCCGCTCATCGCGCGGAAGCAGGTGGAGATCGCCCTCATGACCGGCTGCGACGCGCTCGCGCATGGCTGCACCGGCAAGGGCAACGACCAGGTCCGCTTCGAGCTCGCCTACCAGGCGCTCGCGCCGGAGCTGGCCGTCATCGCCCCCTGGCGCGAGTGGGACATCGTCTCGCGTGAAGACGCCATCGATTACGCCGCGTCGCGCGGCATCCCGGTGCCGGTCACGAAGAAGGACCCGTACTCGCGCGACCGCAACCTCTGGCACCTCTCGCATGAAGGCGGTCCGCTGGAGAACCCGGCCTTCGAGCCGGAGGCTTCGATGTTCAAGCTCACGACCGATCCGATGCATGCGCCGGAGACGCCGGAGAAGGTGACGATCGAGTTCGACGGCGGCGTGCCGGTGGCGGTGAACGGCGTGCAGCTCTCGCCCGCGAAGCTCGTCGAGACGCTCAACGCCATCGGCGGGAAGCACGGCATCGGCCGCGCCGACATCGTCGAGAACCGCCTCATCGGCATCAAGTCGCGCGGCGTCTACGAGACGCCCGGCGGCACGCTGCTCGTCACGGCCCTCAAGGCGCTGGAGTCGATCACGCTCGATCGCGACAGCGTGCACGAGAAGGAGCGGCTGGCCACGCGTTACGCGGAGCTCGTCTACAACGGCCAGTGGTTCGCGCCGCTGCGCGAGGCGTTCGACGCGTTCGTGAACACGCTCACGGCGGACGTCACCGGCCTGGTCACGATCAAGCTGTACAAGGGCAACGCGACGGTCGTCGGACGGCAGTCGCCGTACTCGCTCTATTCGCAGGACCTGGCGTCCTTCGACATGACGGGCTACGACGCCAAGGACTCGGCGGGCTTCATCCGCCTCTTCGGCCTGCCGCTTCGCGGCCGGAAACGCCTTTCGCCGCTCGGAGTGGAGCGCGAGCTGACCGCGGTGGAGGGGAACGGACAGTGACGAACATGTGGGGCGGCCGTTTCGCCGACGCACCCTCGGAGCTCCTGCGCGCGCTGAACGATTCGTTCGCGTTCGATCAGGCATTGCTCGCCGAGGATGTGGAGGGCTCGGTCGCATGGGCAAAGGCGCTGGGCACGGCGCGTGTGTTGTCCGCCGACGAGGTACAGCAGATCACCGCTGCCCTCGCCGAGACTCCGGGTGTGCGGGGTCAGACAGGAGTGTCTGACCTACACGCTTCGCGTGGTGAAGGAAATGTAGGACAGACACTCTTGTCTGTCCCGGGTGAAGCTCACGAAGACGTGCATTCGTACGTCGAGGCGAAGCTCCGCGAAGCCGTCGGCGCGCTGGCGGGCAAGCTCCACACGGGCCGCTCGCGCAACGACCAGGTGGCCACGGACCTGAAGCTCTGGTTGAAGAAAGCGTGCGCGGAAGCGCAGTCGCTCGCGACCTCGCTGGCCGTCGCACTCGCGCAGCGCGCTGTCGACGAAGCGGCCACGCCGATGCCCGGCTACACGCATTCGAAGCGCGCGGAGCCCGTGACCTTCGGTCACTGGTGCCTCGCGTATGTGGAGATGCTGCGGCGCGACATCTCCCGTCTTTCGGACACGCTCGACCGCGGCGACGAATGCCCGCTCGGCTCGGGGGCGCTCTCGGGCACGCCGCTGCCGATCGATCGCGATGCGCTCGCGCGGTCGCTCGGCTTCGCCCGGGCCTCGGCGAACTCGCTCGACGGCGTGTCGGACCGCGACTTCGCCGCGGAGTACCTCTTCGCCGTCTCGCTGCTGCTCTCGCATCTCTCGCGCATGGCCGAAGACCTCATCTTCTTCACCAGCGACGAGTGCGCGTACGCGGAACTGCCGGACGCGCTGGCCACCGGCTCGTCGCGCATGCCGCAGAAGAAGAATCCGGACGTCCTCGAGCTCGCCCGCGGCCACGCCGCGCGCGCCATCGGCGAGCTGACCGGCTTCCTGGCGCTGCTCAAAGGGCTGCCACTCGCCTACGACAAGGACCTGCAGCTCGACAAGGAGCCGCTCTTCCGCACGCGCAACACGCTCGCGGTGCTGCTGCCGGCGCTGACCGCGCTCGTCGGCGGCCTGAAACTCGACCGCGCCCGCATGCGCGAAGCCGCGTCGCACGATCTCCTGCTGGCCACGGAGCTCGCCGACGCACTGGCCGCGAAAGGCATCCCCTTCCGCGAAGCCCACGACATCGTCGGCAACGGCATGCGCGCCAGGACGCCCATGCCCGAGCTGGCGGCGCGGCACGGCCTCACCCTCGACGTCGACCAGATCCTCGCGAAAAAGTCGGCCAAAGGCGGGACATCCCCACAACGCGTGCTCGAAGCAGCAACGGCCGCACTGCACTCGCTCACGGGCAACTGACAACGGATAACGGACAACGACCATGAAACTCCCGAAAGGCTTCGTCGCCTCCGGCGTACGTGCCGGCATTCGCAAGAAGCGCCCCGACCTCGGTCTCGTCGTCGCTCCCGACGGCGCGAACGCGGCGGCCGTCTTCACCCTCAACCGCTTCCAGGCGGCGCCGGTGCTTTTGTCGAAAGCGTCGCTCAAGAAGACCGGCGGCAAAGCGCGCGCGATCGTGGTCAACGCCGGCTGCGCGAACGCCGTCACCGGCAAGGAAGGCCTGGACGCCGCGAAGCGCGTGCGCACCCGCGCCGCCGAGCTGCTGAACTGCGGCGAAGACGAGATCCTCCTGGCGTCGACGGGCGTCATCGGCGTCGTGCTGCCCGACAAGAAGGTCCGCGACTTTCTGCCGGATGCGGTGACGCGCCTTTCGACCGGCGGCATCGAAGCGCTGTCGCACGCGATCCTGACGACGGACGTCGGCCCCAAGGTCGCGCAGGTGACGTTCACGCTCGGCGGCAAGCGCGGACGGATCGTCGGCGTCGCCAAAGGCGCGGGCATGATCCACCCGAACATGGCCACGATGCTCGGCTTCCTCATGACCGACGCCAATCTCGCGCCGGCAACGCTGCAGCGCGCGCTGAAAGAGGCGGTGGACCACAGCTTCAACGCCATCTCCGTCGACGGCGATACGTCGACGAACGACACGGTCGTGCTGCTGGCGTCGTCGAAGCTCGGCAACAGCGAGAAAGCCGACCTGGCCGATTTCCAGCGCGCCCTCAACACGCTCTGCCGCGAGCTGTCGTGGATGATCGTCCGCGACGGCGAAGGGGCGACGCGCGTGATGGAGCTCGAAGTGACGGGCGCCCGCACGGAGCGCGATGCGAAGCTGGCCGCGCACGCGATCGCCACCTCGCCGCTGGTGAAGACGGCTCTGCACGGCGGCGATCCGAACTGGGGCCGCATCCTGGCCGCCGTCGGCCGGAGCGGCGCACGCTTCTCCGTGAAGCGCGTCTCCCTGACCGCCGGCAGCATCCCGCTGGTGCGCGATGGCCAGCCGGTCCCCTACCGCGAGAAGGACGCGGCCAAGGTGTTCGCCCGGGAGCGCGTCCCGCTGAAGGTGGATCTGGGCAACGGCACCGGCCGGGCCGTGATCCTCTCGAGCGACCTGGGACACGACTACGTGAGCCTGAACGCGGACTACCGTTCGTAAACAGATCTCGGAGTGCGGTGGCGAACGCCACCGCTCTGGTACGTGTATAGAAGAGCGGTGGCGTTCGCCACC
>DASWMP010000098.1:0-10103 GCA_036399695.1 Thermoanaerobaculia bacterium
CGCGTCGCGCGTGCCGCGCTACGCGCACCGCGCACCGGTTTTTGGTTGTCGGTTTTTGGTTTTCGGTGCTCCGCGCGGCGAAGAGCCTCGTGTAGCGGAGCACCAACAACCAACAACCAACAACCAACAACCAGAACGAGCGGCCTCCGGCCGCCATGGCGCGCCCGTTGCTATCCCCTGCACTCGATGGAGACCTCTGTCCAGATGAGTCCGACATCTGTTCGAGCTATGGAGTGCAGCGATGACGTTAGTGAACTCTCTCTGTGCGGAGATCAGTGTCTACGATGGCGTGGGTGAATCTACGGGTATCGTGGTAGAGCGCAGTGCAATCAGAGGCAAGAAGGGGTTGTGCAAGAGCATGCGCGATCTGGCAATCAAGTCGCGCGTGCTTGGCGACGGGTACTACTACATCCCTATCGATCTGTGGCCGAAGGCGAACGAGCCTGTCGTCGTGCACAAGCACGATTGGACGGTGATCAGCTCGATCCCGCGCACGTCGCGGGCTGGCAAAAAACGGAAGCGGGGCGCCGCTACGGCCTGATGCCGCCACGGCGGCCTGACGGCCGGGCCGATCTGATCTGGCAGCCGACGTGCAGTCTCGCTCGTCCGAAATACCGATTGGAGTGAGTCGAAATGAAACGTTGGATGGTCCTTCTGTTCGTCGTGGCGCTGGCGCTGCCGGTCGTCGCGCAGGAAGATGAAGCTGGTGGTGCGGAAGCGAAAGGCTCGGCCGTCGATACGACCGGCAAGGGCTACACCGCTGCCTACGTGATCGAGCCGAAGTCGAAGCGCGTCCTCTTCGCCGAGAACGAGAACGTCATGTTGCCGACGGCCTCCATGGCCAAGATGATGACGCTCCTCATTACTCTCGAGGAGATCCGCGACGGCCGCCTGAAGTGGGAAGACAAGGTCCTGATCTCGCCGCGCGCCGCGCAGATGGGCGGTTCGCAGGTGTACCTGCGCGCCGGCGATCAGTGGCCGGTGAAGAATCTCGTCATCGCCACGATGGTGCAGTCGGCGAATGACGGCGCGACCGCGCTGGCGGAAAAGATCGCCGGCTCGACCGAGTCGTTTGCCGACATGATGAACCAGCGCTGCCAGGAGCTGGGCTGCAAGAACTCGCAGTTCTACGACCCGCACGGACTGCCGAACACGCAGAACCCGAAGCAGATCAACATGCAGTCGGCGCACGACCTGGCACTCGTCGGCATGGAGCTGATGAAGTACCCGTTCATGCGGCAGCTCGCCGTGATCGCGGAGATGCCGTTCCGCAACGGCACGCTCGAGAAGATCTACAACCCGAATCACCTCATCAACCCCCGCAAGCAGAACTACTACGACGCCGCGACGGGCCTGAAGACCGGTTACTCCGGTCCGGCCGGCTACTGCATCACGGCGTCGGCCAAGCGGGGCGACATGGAGCTCGTGGCCGTCGTCATGGGCGCCAAGCCGTCGAAGGGGCCGCTCAGCTCTTTCGGCATCAGCGCCCGCCTCTTCAGCGAAGCGTTCGCGAACTACCGGACCGTCACGCCGGTGAAGAAGGGGCAGGCCATCGGCTCCGCGACCGTGTCGAAGGGCGCCGCCGGCACGGTCCCGGCCGTGGCCGCGCAGGACGTCTCGGTGCTGGTCAAGCGCGGTGAGGACAAGAACATCAAGGTGTCGTTCCAGGGTGGCGCCGTCGCGGCCCCGGTGAACGCCGGCCAGACGGTCGGCGCGATCGTGGTGCAGAACGGCAGCGAGGTGCTCGCCCGAGTCCCGGCGATCGCCGGCAACGCGGTGGGCAAGCAGCCCTGGTACAAGAGCTTCCTGCCGTAACAGGCAATGGCGAAGTCCAGGAGAGCGGTGGCGGTTAAGCCACCGCTCTTTTGACTTGTAGCAGAGCGGCGGCTACGGAGGCAAAAGACGGCCTCCGCGCAAGCCCGGCCGGAATCCTCGAGCGTCCGGCCGGAATCCTCGAGCGTCCGACCGGAATCCTCGAGCGTCCGACCGGAATCCTCGAGCGTCCGACCGGAATCCTCGAGCGCCCGACCGGAATCCTCGAGCGTCCGACCGGAACCCTCGAGCGTCCGACTGGAATCCTCGAGCGTCCGACTGGAATCCTCGAGCGTCCGACCGGAATCCTCGAGCGTCCGACCGGAATCCTCGAGCGCCCGCTCGGACACCGCGAGCGCCCGCCCGGACACCGCGAGAGGCGGCGGCGCATGCGCCGCCGCCTCGCACGGGTACGCTGCCTACTCGATCGTGCGGGGGTCGAACCTCGGATACCCGGCGTAGTTCTCCGGGTAGAGGATCGGGTCGCCGTGGTCGGTCGTCAGCACCATCGGTTCGCCGCCCTGGAGCTCCTGCCACCGCGGGTCGTGGAAGACCAGGATCACGCGGTCGCCGTCGGTCTGCGTCTCGAATGGACGCAGCTCGTGCTTGCCGACGTAGAGGAACGTGGCGCTGGCGGGCGGAAGGCTCATCCAGGCGGCCTTCGATGCTTCGAGGCGCAGCACGAGGGCCATCTCGTACTTGCCCTGGCGGGACTGCAGCGGGCGGTCGAACTTCGTCACCTTCGCGCTGGCGAGCTTGAACTGCAGCTCGCGCGACGGGTCGGGCATCGTGTCCGCGGCCAGCGCCGCGGTGGTGAGGATCAACGAGAGAAGCGTTGCGATGAATGTGCGCATGGTGGATCTCACTTTCCGAACTCGATGTCGTCGACGCCGATTTCCGCGGAGCCGTCCGTCATGATTCTGATTTTGACGATGTCCGTCAGGTCGACGAGGGAGTTGTTCTTCGTGAAGTTCTGCAGCGGGATACGGATGCCGGTCATCATCGCCAGGTTGGCCGTCCGGCTGCCGAGGAACGGGTGGGGGATGCGCTGGTAATTGCTCGCGTCGGCCGTGTACATGCCGGTGTGGCCCTGCGAATCCTCGATGTTCACGTAGAGCGTCACGTCGGGGCCGGCGGCGGTCGGCAGCGTGGACGACTTCTTGGCGACGCGGAACGTCAGGTGGGTGTACATGCTGACGTTACGCGCCGGTCCGGACGGGATGTTGATCTCGTTCTCGATCGGCGCGGCCCAGGCGAGCTTCAGGCCGAGCGTGTCGTGCTTGAACGAAGCGTCCGCCGGCAGTCCCGGCGCATAGGAGCTGCTGCCGTTGCCGCCGTTGAGCAGGCGCTCTTCGAAGAGAGTCGCGCCGCTGTTGATGGAGAGACCGAAGACCGTGTTGGTCGTCACGTCGAGCGGCTGCTGCTCGAAATTGTCGATGGCGTTACGGTCGCCGTCCTGGTAGGTCCAGAAGACGTTCGCGTTGTCCATCGCCGGCGGCTCGAGCGCGCCCGTGAGGATCTCGCGATAGCCGGTGGCGTTCTGCAGGTAGAGGCGGAAGAAGGCCGTGACCGTCGAGAGCGCGGCCTGGCGTTGCACCGCCCCCGGCATCTTGAGCTGGCAGCGGTCCGGCTGCGTCGCACTCGGCGCGGCATTGCAGTCGTCCTTCGAGCCGGCCCACGGATTCGGCGTACCGAGATCCGCGGTGGGAGTCCAGATCGTATTGAAGTAATTGTGGTTTGCGCCGTAGAGCCAGGCGACCGTCTTGGGCTGACGGTTGGCCATGCCCTGCGGGAACGCGTGGTCGTAGGTGCGGAAGCCGTGCATCGTCTGGACGTCGCCGTCGCGGGCGCCGATCAGGAGGAAGTAGGGAACGGTGGGAACGTAGTCACCGGAGACATTCTGGTCGGTCGGAGCGATGGCGTTGACCGCCACGATGGAGTGCGGGTTCGGCCAGTTGGCGTTCAGCACCTGCGCTGCTGCCACGCCTTCGCCGCCGCGGCTGTGGCCGGAGAGGGCGACCTTCGACATGTCCAGCTTGCCGTTGAACAGGCCGCCGAACGGATCGCTGCCGTTCGTCGTCCAGTCGCGCAGCTTGTCCAGGAACTTCAGCACCAGGCGCCCGCGCGCGTCGTAATTCCAGTAGTCGTCGAACTCCTGGATGTCGTAAGCGTTGATGGAGATGCAGAAGACGCCCTGGCTGGCGAGCTGCTGCATGAGGTAGTTGTAGCCTTCATGGCTGGGGATGCGCAGGTTCTGCGCGCAGGTGAACGTGTTGCTGGGGATGAGACCGGGGCCGGCGCCATCGGTATCGCAATTCGAGTGGCGCCCATGCAGAAACACGGCGACCGGATACGGTCCGCCCGGCGCTACGGGCGTGCCGGTGCCGGGGGCCGTGGCCGGGTACATGATCCTGGCCCAGCCGAGCGTGACCGGATACGTCGGACCGGTGACGCCGTTCGGATCGGTGATGCCGGTGATGCCGTTCTGATCGAGGTACTCGACGGTCCCGACGCCGTAGGAACCGGTGGCGTCGGGCGCTTCGCCGACCCAGAAGCCGACGTCCGCGTAGCCGTCGATGAAGTCGAGCCCTTTGTTATAGGTGTTGTCGGCCACGAACGAGGCGATGTCGTTCGCCGGCGTGGCGCCGAAGTCGACGATCACGTCGTAGCCGGCGATCGGTGCGGCCTGCGTTGCCCCGGACCAGAGCCGGATGCGCGTGCCGTTGATGCAGAACGACTTCACGCGGTGGATCTCCGGGCCGTCGCCCGAGACGTCGTTGAGCGCGGGGCTCGGCGCGTCCCAGTAGGCCTGCGGCTGATGTACGACGGTCCAATGCGCGGCGTAGTTGCCGCCCGTGTGGTTGGCCGGCACGTCCGTCGGATCGACGGCGCCGTAGACGTCCTCACCCTTCTGGAAGAAGTTCGAGAACTCGAAGTAGGCGGGCGAGTCCTTCATGCGGCCGGCCGATTCGATCGAGACGTTACCGTTGATGATGATGAAGTAGAGGACGACGCCGGTGTCTTCGCCGAAGCTGATGACGTCCGACGGCTGCACGGTCTGCGCGGCGCTCGTGCCGACGCGGGCGATGATGTCGTACGTGCCGGGGGCCTGCGTGCCGCTCGGCAGCACCTCGGTGGTGAAGCCGGTCTCGGTCGCGCCGAGGGTGATCGTCTTGGCGATCGTGGCGGTGAAGGGATCGCTGGCCGCCCAGCCGAACCGGTTCGGCACGAGGAAGAGCTGCACCGTCGCGCCGGCGGGGAAGTTACGGCCGGAGACGTAGAGGCTCTCCTTCTGCGCGTTGACGGCGTTCTCGAGGACCGCTTCTTTATTGGATGGATAGACGAACGGCGTCTTCCGCGGACGGGGGCGAAAGTCGCGCGTCGCCAGGACGCGGCCGTCGCGCTCGCGCACCGTCAGGTGGAGCGTGTTGCCGTCGAAGAAGCGCTCCGCGTCGTCGAACGTGAGGAACGACGGCTCGGGGCGGAACCTGACGCGCCGGTCCGTGGTGCCGATCACGCCCGACTGGTACCAGAAGAGCGTGCGGGCAACGTCGCCTCGACGGTCGCTATGGACGCGCGAGTAGGACCATTCGCGTCCGCCGTCGTCCTCGAGCAGCATCTCGACAGTCGCGCCGGGGCGGGCGCCGGTCAGCTCGACCGAGAGTGAGTCGCCGACTTCCAGGTCGGAGAGGGGCTTGAATCGCAGACCGGCGGGATCGCCGGCCGTGAGGGTGACGCCTGTGGCGGTGTAGTCCTTCGCCCAGACGGACAACGGTAAGAGAAACAATACGAACAGCCAGCTACGGATGGGGAAACGCATCACTTGCCTCCTTCGGATGACGGCAAGATGCGCCTGCCGATGGTGACGCGCCTGACGGTATGGTGACGGTTTGGTGCTGGGGTGGTCGCACCCCCGCGGGACAGCAGTGGAGGACGGACAATCTTGTCCGTCACGCGAGAAAAGTAGAACGAAGAGAACTGTCGGTTTCCAGCGGTCGCGCCATTTCTCGCGTGACGGACAGGATTGTCCGTCCTCCACTTCACGCTTCGCGGCCCTCCGCGGAGTCCTCTTCCTCCTACGGCGGCCGATTCTTCTCTCAATCCTCACGAAAAAATCGCGCGCATTTCACGGAATGCCCGCATACTCCGCCCCGGGTCCATTCCCTAATTAGTTGCTCCTCCCTCCGCGGGTGCCACCTCGCGCGGAGAAACCTCAGTCTCGCGAAAGGATGCACGCATGAACCGCATCGCCCAGGGAATCCTCGTCGTTGCTGCCCTTCTTCTGCCCGTCGCCGCCCAGGCGGCGCTGACGGTGCAGCCGCTCACCTGGAACGTCATTGGGCTGGACAGCAACAGCCCGGCGACCGGGCCGAACTCCTTCCCGGTCGGTGCGCGCGTCTGCAGCGACGTCGCCACGACGAACGTCAGCGTGTCGTTCTTCTGGGACTCGGCCAACCCGTTCATCAACCTGCGGGCCGGCTCCCTCAGCACCGTCATCCTCCCGAGCATCGGGGCCGGTTCGTGCGCCGACGCTTACTTCGAGGTGGAAGTCACGCGCAACGCGGCCGCCTTCGACACGACGCGCCGCTACCACATCACCGCCACTGACCTGAGCGGCAGCGCCTCGACACCGACGCCGCGCGAGCTTTACGTCGAGCACCTCATCTCGCAGAGCCGCAACTCCATCAGCGACGTGCGCTACGGCACCTCGATCCTCTCGCTGGCCTCCGTCGCGCCGGGCGGCTCGATGGACCTGGTGGTCGGCAATACCTACGTCATCCAGCTCATCGGCGGGACGGCCACGCAGGGCTACAACCAGTTCGAGGAGTTCATCAACTTCTCGAACGCCGTCTTCCAGATCCTCGACGTCGATACGACCTACTCGGCCGATAACTCGCCCTACGTCGCCAACCCCAACGACAAGCTCTACGCCGATGCCTGCGGCTGGGAGAACGACCCGAACAGCCCGAACTACCGGGCCTGCGTCGGCGGCGACTTCAAGGCCGGCGGCACGAACGTCGTCACCACCTACACGATCAAGATCATCAGCGGGGGCGGCACCTCGCAGACGCTGAACACGCTGCTCTACGACTTCTCCGGCAGCAGCTTCCACTACAACGCCGATTACGACACCTCGGCGCGCGTCGCCACCGTCAGCGACCCGTCGCTGGCCACCATCGCCAAGAATTTCAATCCCGATCCGGCCACGCTCAACGGCGTCACGGCGCTGACCTTCACCCTCGGCAACCCGAACCCAGGCGCCGTCTCCGGCTACAACTTCGTCGACAACCTCCCGGCGAACCTCGTCGTGGCCGCGACGCCGAACGCCACCACGAGCGGCTGCGGCACGCCGACGCTCACCGCCGTCGCCGGCTCGTCCACCATCAGCTTCTCGAACGGCACGGTGGCGGCGAACGGCACCTGTGTCATTACCGTCAACGTGACGCCCACCGCCACCGGACTCCTGACGAACACGACGAACAATCTGTTCATCGGCACGCTCGACACCGGCAAGACCGCCACGGACACGCTGACCGTCAACAACCAGCCGCCGCCCCCGGCGCCGGTCTGCGGCATCCCCGTCGCGGCCTGGCTCTTCCCCAGCGGCTTCAACACCAGCGCTCCGGCACCGTCGACCGGCAGCGGCACGGCGGCCATCGGCACCGGCCTCACTCCCATCAGCTCGACGAACAGCACGACCACGGCCGACGGCACGCTCTCCTGGGGCACGAACGGCAACGTCACTCCCGGCGCCACGCTCGTCACGGCCAACGACGAGTACTTCGAGTTCGCCATCAACACCACCGGCTACTCGAGCATCAGCCTGACCTTCGACGCCCTCAAGAAGACGCCGAACGGGCCGGCCGGCCTGGCGGTCTACTACGGCTCGTCCAACACGCGGCCGGAAAGCGGCACGGCGGCTTCGGCGTTCAACGCAGCCGGCACGAACGCGCTGCCGGCGCAGAACACCTGGGTCTCGTTCGGCGGTGCGAACCTCACCTTCACGACCGGCCTGAATCCCTCCGGGACCACCTACTTCCGCATCTACACGTTCAACTCCGGCAACTCGAATTCCGGCTCCGACCTCAATCTCGACAACGTCGTCTTCACCGGTTGCATCACGCCGGTGCGTCCGTCGATGGTGAAAGCGTTCTCGCCCGACCCGATCGCGGTCGGCGGTACGTCGACGCTCACGTTCACCCTCGCGAACCCCAACTTATTCGCCCTCACCGGCGCTGCCTTCACGGACGTGCTGCCCACGGGTGTGCAGGTTGCGGCGACGCCCGCCGCCGCCACGACGTGCGGCGGCACCTGGGCCCCGGCCGCGGGCTCGACGACGCTCACCTTCTCCGGCGGCACCATTCCGTCCGCCGGCTCCTGCACCGTGAGCGTGGCCGTGACGGCGATGACCGGCGGCGCGCACCCGAACGTCAGCGGCTATCTCTCGACCACCGAGACCGGCACGTCGAACGGCAGCGTCGCCACTGACGTGCTGACGGCCATCGCCCCGCCGTCGATCGCCAAGACCTTCGACGCCTCCCCCATCCTGGCGGGCGGTGTCTCGACGCTGACCTTCATCATCACGAACCCGAACACCGATCTGCCGCAGAGCGGCGTTGCCTTCAGCGATCCGTTCCCGGCCGGCCTGCTCGTGGCGCCGGTGCCGAACGCCACGACGAGCGGCTGCGGCGCGCCGACGTTCTCGCCGTCGGCGGGAGCGGGCTCCGTCTCCTTCAGTGGCGGCACCATCGCCGCCGGCGGCACCTGCGTCGTGACGGTGGACGTCACGGCCGCGTCGACCGGCTCGTACGTCAACACCACCGGCAACGTCTCGCACATCGTCAACGCGCAGGTGGTGAACGGCAACGCGGCCACTGACACGCTGGTCGTCGAGCCGCCGTCGCCGTCGATGTCGATGCTCAAGCAGGTCGGCCCGACCGCCGCCGGTCCCTGGACGCCGTTCCTGGCCACCGCCGCCGGGTCGCCGGTCTACTACCGCTTCACTATCGAGAACACCGGCGACGTCGCCCTGACGAACCTGCAGGTGAACGACGACACGTTGAACGTCTCGAGCTGCAACGCCACGCTCTCGGGCATGACGCTGCCGGTTCCGGTGGCGGCGAACGAGAACCACATCTTCCAGTGCGTGGTCGGCCCGATCGTGGCCCTCACCGGCTCGCACCTGAACACGGCCGACACGACCGGGACAGCCGGCGTGACCCCGGTATCCTCGGACGAGTCGACGGCCACCTATGCGACGACCGGCCTGACGCTCGACAAGACGGCAGTGCCGATTACGTTCACGGCCGCGGGCGACGTCATCAACTACAGCTACCTCGTGACCAACAGCGGTTTCGCTCCGCTGGAGGGACCCGTCACGGTCACGGACGACAAGGCCACCGTCACCTGCCCGGCCGTGACGACCGTGGGCGATCTCGACAACTTCCTCGATCCGGCCGAGTCGCTCACCTGCACCGCCAGCTACATCATCACGGCCACGGACGTGACCAATACCTCCGTCACCAACACCGCCACGGCGACGGTGGAAGGCGTCAACTCGAACGTCGATACCGCCACCGTGACGCTGACCGGCTCCACGTCCGCGGACGTCTCGGTCGTGAAGACGCTCGTGACGGCCGGTCCGTACACGATCGGCCAGTCCATCAGCTACACGTTGTTCGTCGCGAACGCCGGTCCGTCCATCGCCACCAACGTGCAGGTGACGGACACCCCGTCGAACATGACCATCACGAACGTGAGTGGTGGCGGCTGCGCGGCCCTGCCGTGCACGATCGCCAGCCTTGCGGTCGGCGCGAACGTGACGATCAACGTCACGGCCACGATCACGGCCGCCGGCGCGTTCGATAACACCACGACCGTCGCGGCCACGGAGCCTGATCCCGACCCGACCGACAACACGGACAACACGGGCAACGGCGGCACCGCCGACGCGTCCGCGGATGTCTCGGTCGTGAAGACGCTCGTGACGGCCGGTCCGTTCTCCGCCGGCCAGTCCATCAGCTACACGCTCTTGGTCGCCAACGCCGGTCCCTCGATCGCCACCAACGTGCAGGTGACGGACACCCCATCGAACATGACCATCACGAACGTGAGCGGCGGCGGCTGCGCGGCGCTCCCGTGCACCATCGCCAGCCTCGCGGTCGGCGCGAACGTGACGATCAACGTCACGGCCACGATCACGGCCGCCGGCGCGTTCGATAACACCACGACCGTCGCGGCCACGGAGCCTGATCCCGACCCGACCGACAACACGGACAACACGGGCAACG
>DASWMP010000099.1:0-35319 GCA_036399695.1 Thermoanaerobaculia bacterium
GTGGCGAATGCCACCGCTCTGGTACACGTATAAAAGAGCGGTGGCGTTCGCCACCGCACTCCGAGATGCTGCGCAAAAACAAAAGGGGCAGGCCTTGCGGCCTGCCCCTTTTTCAATGAACGGTTACGCGCTTACTGCGCCGGCACGTACGTGGGGTCCTGCGTGCGGTTGTCGACGACCGAACCGTACGAGGCCACACGCCCTTCGCCGGCCAGCACCTTCACGCTGACGCGTCCGTTGTACGTCGTCGGGAAGCCGAGCGACGCCATGACGCGGTTGACCTGGCGGAACTCGTTGCCTTTCAGCAGGAGCTGGGTCACGGCGGCGACGCGCGATCCCTGCGGGTAGCCGGAGATCTCGAGGAGCACGTCGTTACCCGTCACCTCGACGAGGCCGAGGTTCGAGCGGAAGAGGGACGATTCCTCGAGCTGCAGCACTTCGAGGTTGCGGTCGCCGAGGCCGACGGCGTCCTGCGCCGAGACCGCGGGGATGAACTGGCCGAAGGTGCCGCCGTTGGTGTCGCGGCTGTAGGTGCGGGCCGTGACGACGACCGAGGCGTCGTTCGGCGTCGTCACCGAGACCGCGCCGCCGCTGTTGGTGAGGCTGAAGAGCGAGGGGAGGACGTCGTCGACGACCTTCACTTCACCGGCCTGCAGCGTCATCTGCAGCGGGGCCGGAGCTTCGCCGGACTGCGGGAAGTAGTTGACGGTCAGCGCCACCGGGGCGGCCGAGCCGTTGAAGATGCGCATGTCGGTGTGGAAGTTCGCGGCGCCGTTGTTCAGCTCCGCGACGCCGGGGACGACGAAGCGCTTGGCCGCCACTTTGGCCGCCTGGACGGGGAAGACGAGCAGCGGGTCGGAGGTCTTGTTGTCGAGCACCGAGGCGTAAGCCGTCACACGGCCATCGCCGCCCGCAACCTGCACTTCGACGCGGCCGTCGGCCACCTGCACGCCCGGAAACACCTCGGGGAAGGAGATCTGGCGATGCTCGTACGCCGAGAGGCTGAGCGTCTTCGAGCCGATCTCCACGTTGCTGCCGTTGTAGAGCTTCACGATGAGGTCAGCCCCGCTGCCGGCGCCCTCGACGAAGCCGAGGTTCGTCCGGAAGGCCGTGCTCTGCGCCACCTGCTGAAGGCTGATCTTCGCCAGCGAATTGTCGGCGAGCTTGCCGATGAACGAGGAGAGCGCGAGCGCCGGGATGTACTGTCCGAGCGTGCCGTTCGGCGTCACGTTGTACGTGCGGCTCGAGGCCACGGTCGTCAGCGGGATGGCCGGGGTGCCGCCGCCGCCACCGGGCGTGCTGGCCACGGAGATGGGGCGGATTTCCAGCGTGCCGACGCCGAACTCGCCGAGGAGACCGGAGCCGTACCACGCCTTGACCACGTCGTTGAGGCCCTTGGTCTCATTAGCGTCAATGGTCATGACGGTGCGCTTGCCGGCCTGCGTGCCGTTCGTCTGCGTCGGCGTGTACGACAGCTCGTACGTCATGGCCGAGGTGAACGTGTTCGTGATGCGGACGTCCGACTGGAAGCGGGAGTTGAAACCGTCCGCGTGGGCCAGCGCCGGGATGATGAGCGTGCCCGGGGGGGGCGTGGCGGAGCGCGGCTGCGCGGTCACGGGGGTGACGCGGCTGACCGAGACCGGCACGCTCGACGGCGGAGGATCGGCGTTGACGCCGACCTTGCCGCTGCCCTGCGTGCGGGCGATGGTGATCGTGGCGGTGGTCGTGCCGATGCCGAGCAGCGCCGGGTTGACCGTCATCTGCACCGTCGTGCCGCCGGCCGAGAGCGCGCCGGACGCCGGGAAGACCGTCAGCCAGGGCTGGTCGGTCGTCACCGCGAAGCGGTCCGCCGTCGTCGCCGTGGCGCCGAAGCCGGGGATGAGGATGTCCTGGCGGAGCGTCTGCGTCGCGTCGGCGCCGATGCTCATCGAGAACTCGCTGCTGTTCGCCGGCTGCGGGCGGGTGATGACGGTGCTGACGGGGTCCGACCATTCACCCGGCTGATTGTTGCAGGGGGAGAAGGCGCGGATGCGGTAGTAGAAACGGGCGTCGGCGATCAGCTCCGTGTGCGCGCTCAGCTTGCGCTTGAGGGCGGAGAGGATTGGAAGCGTCGAAGCGTTCGCAAAGTCGGGCGTGCGCGCTTCCTGCAGCTCGAAGCGCTGCGTCACGTCGAGGCTGCCGGTCCACGACAGTTCATAGTCATGGCTGGACGGCACGATCGGCGGCGCGGAGAGGATCGGCTTCGGTGCGTCGAGGCAGACGATCGTCAGCGTGGCGGCGGTGCTGCTGATCTGGCCGCACTGGTTCGTCACGCGGACCCAGAACTTGAAGGTGCCGGCGATGTCGAGCGGACCGATCTCCACGCTCGCGGAGTTGCTGTTCGGGAGCGGCGTGGAGACGTCGTTCGGCTCGCCGCGGTACCACTGGTAGGTGATGGGGCCGTCGCCGGCGGCGACGACCGAGAGCGTCACCTTCTTGCCGGTGGAGGTGTTGGCCCCGGTCGGCTGGGTGACGATCGTCGGCGGGACGCAGTTCGTGCCGACGGTGATGACGGCGGCCTGGCTGTTGACCTCACCGCAGTCGTTCTTCACGCGCACCCAGTAGGCCGTCGTCTGCGTCAGCACCGGCGTCTGGAACGTCGGGGAGCTGGTGCCGACCGGCTTGGTCGTCGTGCCCACGGGGCCTTCGAACCACTGGAAGATGTACGGCTGGCTGCCGCCGACGATGACGCTGAGGTTCGCCCTGTTGTTCGGGGTGATGCGCTGGCTCTGCGGCTGGCCGTTGATGACGACCGGGAAGCATTCCTGCGGCTGCACCGTGATGGTATTGCTCGAGGCGTTGCCGCAGGCGTTCGTCACCTTGACCCAGAAGGTCATGGGCTCGGCGATGGGGGGCGTCTGGAAGGTGGCAGCGTTGGTGCCGACCGGCTGCGAGAAATCGCCGGTCGAGCCGCGGTACCACTGGTAGGTGAAGGGATCGGTGCCGCCGGGGAAGACCTGCAGCGTGGAGGTCGCGTTGGCCGGCACGGTGCCGCCGCCGGACGTCGAGAGGATCGTGGCCGGCTGGCAGGGGAGGCCGTTGCCGTAGACGATGGCCATGGCCTCGCCGTCCCACGAGCGGAGCTGGGCGCCGCTGTTGGTGTTGACGATGGAGTTCATGAGCGCGTCGGTGCTGAACGGCGTGCCGCCATCGGAGTGACGGAAGGCGAGCGCGTGCCCCAGCTCGTGGGCGACGATCGCCTCGAAGCCGGTCTGGCCGAAGTTGCCCGGACGGACGACGACGTCGGCCGATTCGACGGAGTAGAACGACACGCCCTGGTAGGTGTGCGTGCTGCCGAAGTAGACGATGCCGCAGCCGAGCGCGCCGTCGCAGAAGCCCTGCGTGTCGGTATTGCTGTTGAGGAGGATGGCGCTGACGCCGTCATTCGCCGCCTCGGTCACGGCGGTGGAGCCGTTGTTCGACATGCCGACGAAGGAGTTCGGGTCGTTGACCCAGGCGGCCATCGCGGCGCTGATGCCGGCGTTCACGTCGGCGCCCGGCTGTGCGCCGTTCACGACGAAGCCGATGTTGCAGTTGCTTTCGCAGCCGTCCCAGCGGATCGGCTTGGCCGGAACGCCGCCGGAGAGGACGTACGCCGCGGGGGCAGCCTCCGTCTTCGGGACGAACTTCTTGGAGGCAACGGCCTGCGGCTGATTGCCGGTGGCGCCGCCGCGGAGGTAGTCGACGAAGGCCGCGGCCGGACGCGCTTCGAAGGCCGATGGATCGGCAACTTCGACGTTCTCACCGTCGCGGACGACGACGGAGGTGCCGTCGAGCGCCGTGGCGAAGCGGAACTTGCCGAGGGCCATCCCGGCGGTGAACCAGGAACCGTCGGCGCGACGGTTCAGGAAGGCGACGACGCGCTCTCCCTTCGCATACGCCGGCGTGCCGGGGACGAGCATGCCCTTGCCGTTCGCGAAGCCGCCAAGCTCCGTGACCGTGAGGGTCGAGCCATCGAGCCGGCCTTTGACGACCTGCTCGACGACGAGTGTGTGATCGGTGACGATCGACCGGTCGCCGCGCAGGCGCGAGACCGAATCACCGACCGTGGCCACGACGACCGCCTCGGAGCGGCCGAGCAACTCGGCATCGGTGACAGGCTTCAGCGTCGCGGCAAACACCCCCACGACGTTGAAGAAGATGAACAAGGCAACGGCAACACCACGCAAAAGTGAGCGCATCGAAACAGGCATTAAGCGGACCCTCCGGTCGGACTGGTGGGTTATTTTACCTAACAAGCGGCCAAGAGATGTGCGGGAAATCACCCTCCGAGACACTGGATGGTGATTTGAGTGGGGGAAACGTTACAACGCGGGGGGATTTGGGGGGTGGGCGGTGGTCGGTTTGGGACGGCCGGCGGGCGGTCGGTTTTTGGTTGTTTGTTGTTGGGTTTTGGTGGGAGACGGGGCGGGGGACAGCTTCTACCAACAACCAACAACCGAAAACCAACAACCGCGCACCTGGTACGCACCGGACACCGGCGACTGACCACCCATCCCCCAAACGCGCTACCATCTCCCCGTGCCCCAGCCGATCCACGAGCATGCTGCCGACAACCTTCGCTTCATCCGGGACGCGATGGAGCGGGCCAGTGCGTTTACTTCCATCCCTGGATGGGGAGGGGCGATCGTCGGGTTGACGGCGATAGTGACGACGGTCGTGGCGCAGCGGTTCGTCGAGGCGCCGCGGGTCTGGCTGTCCGTCTGGCTGGGCGAGGCGGTGGTCGCGGCGGTGATCGGGTGGACGGCGATGCTGTTCAAGGCACGGCGGACCGGGGTGTCGCTCACGGCTGCACCCGTCAAGCGCTTCTTCATCAGCTACCTGGCGCCGATGCTGGCCGGGGCGCTGCTGACGATCGCGGTCTGGCGCGCCGGGGCGGCCGAGACGCTGCCGGCCATCTGGCTGGTGCTCTACGGCACGTCCATCGTCTCCTGCGGTATCCATTCGATCCGCATCGTCCCGCTGCTCGGCGTCTGCTTCATCCTCCTCGGCGCGGCCGCGATCTTCGTGCCGCTGCCGATCGGCAATCTCCTGATGGGCGCCGGCTTCGGCGCTCTGCACGTGGTCTTCGGAACTCTCATCGCAAGGAGCTACGGTGGCTAAGGCCGCGAAACTCGAAACGCGCGAAATCGTCGAACCGGCTTTTCCGGATTTCGACCGGCTCATCCACGAGAAGATGCGCCTCGGCATCGTCAGTGCGCTGGCGGTGAACGAGTCCCTCACGTTCAACGAGCTGAAGGCAATCCTCAAGACGACCGACGGCAACGTCAGCGTCCACAGCCGAAGGCTCGAAGAGGCCGGCTACCTGACGTGTACCAAGAGCTTCGTCGGCCGCGTCCCGAAGACCGAATACGCCCTCACCCCCGCCGGCCGCCGCGCGCTCGAAAAGTACCTCGGCCACATGGAAGCGCTGATCAAAGCCACGCGGGGGGAGTAGTCCCACAGTAGACTCCGATTGGAGTCGCGCGCGTGATACATTTCGCGCCCGCATGAAATCCGGATGGCAAATACACCGCGGGAAGCGGTTCTTGTACTGTGACTTTTCGCAATTCGGCCGCGACGTGGCCAGCCTGAAGGCGGAAGTCGAAGCCGCCGACGCCGCCATCATCAAGGAGCCGAAGGACACCGTCCTCGCCCTGGCCGATCTCCGCGGCACCGTCACGTCGAGCGAGGTCGTCGATCTCTTCAAACACAGCGCCGTCCGCACGAAGGGGTACGTGAAGAAGCAGGCCGTCGTCGGCATCACCGGCATCCAGAAGGTGCTGGCCCAGGCCGTGGCCTGGTTCTCCCGCCAGGCGCTCGTCCTCTTCGACAACATCGACGATGCCAAAGACTGGCTCGCCGATGCGAAAGAGGGCGGCACCGTGATCGCGGTAGATTAGCGGGCTCCGAAGGGGACCAATGGGACCTATGAACACCCATTTGCGGCCGAAGGGAATGCTGCCGTCATCCGCTGTATTCTTGATTGCGTGATGTTGCGTGTGGCACGAACGATGGGCGTCCTTGCAGCGCTGCTCCTGCTGAGCGGGGCGCTGCCGGTGATGGCTGCGGCCATGGTTTGTGCGCCGCACGCCTGCTGCGCCCCCGCGGCGACCGTCATCGCCAAGCCGGCCTGTTGCGAAGCGATCCTCTGCGCCGCGCCGGCTCCGCAAAGCGAGCAGGCCACGGCGCCCAGCATCGTGCAGCTCGTCGCCATCCAGGCTCAGGTTGAGACGACGGTGACGGCAGCGGTACACGCGGCCGAGCAGAGCGATCCGCCGCTGCATCCGAAGGCGGCGCGCCTGCGTCTCGCCGAGCTCTCCCTCCTGCGGATCTGACCGCACTCCTCCTCGTCTCGATCGACGTTTCGCACCGAGGTGCGAGAAGGAGCTGCATTCATGTTCAGGTACTTTGTGGTGGCGCTGGCGCTGGCGTCCCCTGCCTTCACCTCCGCGTTTGCCATCGACTGGCAGGATCCGCGTGCCGTCGTCGCCGCGGCCGCGCAGAACCAGCCGGCGCTCGTGCGCTTGCAGGCGCAAGCCGAGGCCGCGCGTGAGCGGGCCGCCTCAGCCGGAGCGCTGCCGAATCCGATGGTCATGGCCGGCGTGCAGGACAAGCAGGTCGACCTCCGCGACGACGAGATGATGACGATGGTGATGGTCGGCGCGTCGCAGACCTTCACCCGCAAGGCCAAGCGCGACGCCCGGCGCGAGTCCGCGAGTCTGGAGGCGACGGCGCTCGAGCGGGAGCTGGACGTCGTCCGCGCCGGCATCGAGCGCGACGCGCTGCTCGCGTGGTACGAGCTCGCCGCTGCCGACAGCCGGACGCGTGCGGCGGAGCAGGTGCGCCAGGCTTTGGAGGCCGTCGTGGCCGCGGCGCGCATCCGCTACGAGGTGGGCGGCGCTGCGCAGGCGGACGTCGTCCGCGCGCAGTTGCAGCAGAGCGATCTCGAGCAGCAGCTCCTCGCGTTGAAAGGGGAGCGCCGCGCCGCGCTGGCGCGTCTGCTTCCGCTGCTCGGCCTGCCGCTCGACACGGCGGTCCCGTCGCTGGCGTTCCCGGAGGCCACGGCGGCGCAGACGGTCGGCCCGGCCGTCGTGCCGGACGCGCATCCGGCGTTCGCGGCGCTGGAGGCGGACATCGCCCGTGCGGAGGAGGAGCTGCGGCTGGCGCGCTTGCTCGAGTCGCCGGATGTGGATGTCGAGGCGTCGTACGGCATCCGCAAGACGCAGACGGACGTCTTCAGCGTCGTCGCGAGGATCGAGCTGCCGATCCGCCGCGACCAGACGGAGCCGCGCGTGCGCGAAGCCATCCTCCTGCGCGACGCGGCCCGCACCCGCATCGACGAGTTGCGCCGCGAGCTCACCCGCGCCCTCGGTGTCGCCGTCGCCATGCACGACGAATCGGAGGAGCAGTTGCGCTTCCATCGCGACGTGCTCGTGCCGCAGTCGAAGCTCGCGTTCGAGTCGTCGCTCGCCGCGTACCAGACCGGCAGCGCGTCCTTCGATGCGCTGCTGGCCACCGAGTCCGACTACCTCCGCCTGCAACTCCGCTACTACGAATTCCTTTTGCGTCACGCGCGGGCCGTCGCCGAGTACGAGGCCCTGCGCAGGGGAGCGCGCGCATGAGAAAGACATTGATGGTCCTGATGGCGGCGATCGCCATCGCCGCATGTAAACGCACCGAGAAGAGTACCGGTGCGACCGCCACGACAGGGACGACGACGGCGAAGCAGGAGGCGGCGCAGGCGACGGTCTACTACTGCCCGATGCACCCGACCGTGACCTCGGACAAGCCGGGCAGTTGCCCGATCTGCGGCATGTCGCTCGTCGTGCGCGAGCACGACCACGGCGCCGCCGCGATCGCTCGGGCCGGAGCCGTCGATGGCTCACTCGACGCATCGCTGCGTTCGGTTGCGTTATCGCCGGAGCAGCGCGTCACCGCGAACGTGCGCACGATCCGTGTCGCCCACGACACGCACACCGGCGACCTCGTGGCCACGGGCCGCGTCACGTTCGATGAGCGCCGCGTCGCGCAGGTCACGGCCTACGCGGCCGGCCGCATCGAGCGGATGTTCGTCAACTTCACCGGCGACAGCGTACGCAAGGGAGAGCCGGTGGCCGCGATCTACGCGCCCGACCTTTACGCGACGCAGCAGGAGTACCTGCTCGCCCTGGCGAACCGCGAGCGGATGCGCAAGGCCGGTTTCGCCGGTGCGCGTAGCGCATCCGAAGACCTCGTCGACTCGACGCGCCGGCGGCTCTCGATCTTCGGCATGACCGAGGGGCAGATCCGGCAACTGGAACGGACGTCGAAGCCGATCTTCTCGACCAACGTCATCTCGACGGTCAACGGCACAGTCACGAAGAAGCTCGTCGTCGAGCAGCAGTACGTCACGCAGGGGCAGCCGCTGCTCGAAGTGGCCGACCTCTCGAAGGTGTGGGTGGAGGCGGACGTCTACGAGCAGCAACTGCCGGACATCCGCGTCGGGCAGCGCGTCACCATCACGTCAGCCGCGAACCCGGGCCTCGAGCTCCCCGGCACCGTCTCGTTCATCGTCCCCGTGCTCGCCGGCCCGACCCGCACGGCCCAGGTGCGCATCGACCTCCCGAACCCCGGCCTGCAGCTCAAGCCCGACATGTACGTCAACGTGCGCCTCTTCGGCTCCCCCGCGGCCGCGCACATCATGGTTCCGCCCAGCGCCGTCGTCGATCGCGGCCAAAGGCAGTTCGTCTGGGTCGAGACCGCCCCCGGCACCTTCGAGCCGCGCGAAGTCAAAACCGGCCCCCGCCACGGCGAACAGGTCGTCATCGTCTCCGGCCTGCAAGGCGGCGAGTCGATCGTCGTCGAAGGAGGATTCCTGCTCGATTCGGAAGCGCAGTTGAGGGCCGCAACGCGGCCGTAGAGCCGGCCGCCGACGGAGGAGGGCGGTTGTTGGTTGTTGGTTGTTCGTGCTGCGCCTCACCACGATCACCGCATAGCACAGCACCAACAACCAACAACCAACAACCAAACAGAGACCCCCGAGCGCAGCACGGACAACGGACAACGGACAACGGACAACGAACAACGCAATGGTTAAAAAAATCATCTCCCTCTCCGCCCGCAACCGCTTCATCGTCCTGCTGCTGTACGCGGGCGTGATCGGGCTTGGTGTGTGGGCGACGTTGCGGACGCCGCTCGATGCCATTCCGGACATCAGCGACAACCAGGTCATCGTCTATGTCGACTGGCCGGGGCGGTCGCCGCAGCTCGTGGAGGATCAGGTCACCTATCCGCTGGCGTCGAACCTTCAGGGGCTGCCGAACCTCAAGGCGGTGCGGGCGCAGTCGATGTTCGGCTTCTCGCTCGTCTACGTGATCTTCGATGACGACGTCGAGATCTACTGGGCGCGTACGCGGGTGCTCGAACGGCTCAACTACGTCAGCGGCCTCTTGCCCGCCGGCGTGACGCCGCGGCTCGGGCCCGAGGGGACGGGCGTCGGCCACGTCTTCTGGTACACGCTGCAATCACAATCCCACGACCTCGGGCAGTTGCGTGCGATCCAGGACTGGTACCTCAAGCTCGGCCTGCAGTCAGTGGACGGCGTGGCCGAGGTGGCCTCGGTCGGCGGGTTCGTGAAGCAGTACCAGGTCAATCTCGATCCCATCAAGATGGCCGCGCGCGGCGTCACCCTCGATACCGTCATCGAAGCCGTGCGCCGTTCCAACAACGACGTCGGCGGGCGGCTCATCCAGGTCGGCCAGAGCGAGATGATCGTCCGCGGCATCGGCTACATCCGGCAGGTGGCGGACCTCGAGAACATCGTCGTCGACGCGCCGAACGGCACGCCCATCTATCTCTCCTCGCTCGGCAGCGTGCAGCTCGGGACGGAGCTGCGCCGCGGCCTCGTCGAGGAAAACGGGAAGGGGGAAGTCGTCGGCGGGATCATCGTGGCCCGCTACGGCGAGAACGCGAAGGACGTCATCGACCGCGTGAAAGCGCGGCTGGAGGAGCTGAAGAAAGGACTGCCGGCCGGCGTGACGGTGCGCGTCGCCTACGACCGTTCCGACCTCATCGAGCGGGCCGTCGCCACGCTCACCGAAGCGCTGACCGAGGAGGCGGTGATCGTCTCCATCGTCGTCATCGTCTTCCTGTTGCACGGCGGCTCGGTCATCACCGTGCTGGTGGGCCTGCCGCTCTCCGCGCTGATCAGCTTCATCCTGATGAAGCAGTTCGGCATCACCTCCAACATCATGTCCCTCGGCGGTGTGGCGCTGGCAATCGGCGAGATCGTCGACGCATCCATCGTGATGGTGGAAAACGCGTATCGCCAGCTCGCCGAGGGCGGGTTGGAGCGCCCGGGTGCCGGGGCCCGGGGCCCAGGCGGGGTCTCAGACGCCGAGGTCCAAGGCGGCCCCCCGAACCCCGGGCCGGATTCTCCCCACCCGGGCCCCGGGCCCCGATCCCTGGGCCCCGATCGCGTCTCCATCATCATCACTTCGGCGCAGCAGGTGGGGCCGGCCATCGTCGGCTCGCTGCTCGTGATGATCGCCTCGTTCCTCCCGGTGTTCCTGCTGACGGGACGCGAAGGGAAGCTCTTTCATCCGCTGGCGTACACCAAGACTTTCGCCATGGCAGGGGCGACGCTGCTGGCCATCACGCTCGTGCCGGTGCTCATGACCTTCTTCATGCGCGGGCGGATGCGGCCGGAGTCGGGGAACCCGGTCAGCCGCTTCTTCACCCGCCTTTACGAGCCGTTCCTCCGCTGGTCGTTGAAGTACGGCAAGGTAATGCTCGGGCTGAACGTCGTCGCGCTGCTGATCGCCATCCCGATGATGCTCTCGCTCGGGCGGGAGTTCATGCCGCCGCTCGACGAAGGCTCGCTCCTCTACATGCCGGTCACACTGCCGGCCATCAACATCACGGAAGCGCGCCGCATCGTGCAGTTGCAGGACCGCATCATCGCCCGCCATCCGGCCGTGAAGTACGTCCTCGGCAAGGTCGGACGCGCCGAGACGGCAACCGATCCGGCGCCGGTCTCGATGTTCGAGACCATCGTCGAGCTGAAGCCGAAAGACCAGTGGCCGCCCGGCATGACGAAGGACCGCATCATCCAGGAGCTCAACGACCAGCTCCGCATCCCCGGCGTGACGAACGCCTGGACGCAGCCGATCATCAACCGTATCGACATGCTCAACACCGGCGTCCGCACGACGCTCGGCGTGAAGATCTTCGGCCCCGATCTGAAGGTGCTGGAAAAGCTCGCCCTCGACGCCGAAACGGTGCTGCGCAAGATTCCCGGCGCGGCCGATCTCTACACCGAGCGCATCTCCGGCGGGCAGTATCTCGACATCCACGTCGACCGCGAGGCCATCGCCCGCTACGGCATCCCCGTCGGCGTGGTACTGGACGCGATCGAGACGGCCATCGGCGGGACCAACGTCACCACGACCGTCGAAGGGCGCGCCCGCTATCCGGTCCAGGTGCGCTATCTCGCCGATTATCGCGACGATCCCGGCTCGCTGCAGAACATGCTCATCACGCTGCCGACGATGCAGATCCCCCTGGGCCAGCTCGCCAGGATTACCCAGACCGCCGGACCGGCCATGATCAATTCCGAGAATGGCCAGCTCCGCGCGCTCGTGCAGTTGAACGTGCGCGGGCGGGACATGGGGTCATTCGTCGACGAAGCGCGCGAGGCGCTCGCCGCGGGCATGCAGTTCCCCGAGGGATACTCGATGCAGTTCTCCGGGCAGTACGAGGATCAGATCCACGCCAGGAAACGGCTGCAGCTCCTGGTGCCGCTCGTCCTGGTCATCATCTTCGTCATTCTGTACTTCACCTTTCACAGTGCCGTCGAGGCGTCGCTGGTCATGCTCTCGGTGCCGTTCGCCCTCATCGGCGGCGTGTACCTGATGTGGATCTACGGCTTCAACTGGTCGGTCGCCGTGTGGGTCGGCTTCATCGCCCTGTACGGGGTGGCGGTGCAGACCGGCGTGGTGATGGTGCTGTATCTCCACGAGGCGCTCGACAAGCGGCTGCAGGCCGGCGAGGTGACGGCGCAGGCGATCTTCGACGCCACCGTCGAAGGGGCGCTGCTGCGCGTCCGGCCGAAGATCATGACGGTGGCGACGACCGTGATCGGGCTGCTGCCGCTGTTGTGGGCGACGGGAACGGGCTCGGACGTGATGAAGCCCATCGCGGTGCCGCTGATCGGCGGGATGGTCACGTCGACGATCCACGTGCTGCTCGTGACGCCGATCATTTTTCTGATGATGAAACAGCGCGAGCTGCGCCGCGGGAAACTGCAGCCGTCCGGCTTGCGGGCAGAGGGATAATGGAGGACATGATGAAGAAGCTTTCGATGATGACATGTGCCGCCGTGCTGGTCGTAGCCTGCGGCGGCGGCGAAGCACCGCAGCAATCGGCGACGGCGACGAATCCGACCGCGACGACGCCGGCCCCCGCGCCTGCCGCTCCGGCGGCGCCGAAAGAATTTGCCGTGAAGGTCAGCGGCGCGGAGTACGTCCCGGCTTCGTTGACGATCCCGAAGGGGGAGCCGGTCCGCATCACCTTCACGCGTGACGAGCAGCCGACCTGCGGCGACGAGGTGGTCTTCACCTCTCTGAACATCCGCAGGAAGATCGCGGTCAACGAACCGGCCGTGATCGACATCCCCGCCCAGGGCAGCGCCGGCGAACTGCCGTTCGGCTGCGGCATGGATCAGATGATGAAGGGCAAAGTCGTGGTGCAGTAGCGGTCGTCGTCCTGTAGGTCTGATCGTTCTTCAAGGAGGCGGCAATGCCGACCGTAGTCACCGCGCGCAACAGCGGTTCGTTTCATACCGAGGTGGAGGCGCGGACGCACAAGTTCGTGATGGACGAGCCGTCGAACGACGGCGGCGGCGACCTCGGGCCAACACCGTACGAGCTGATGGCGGCGGCGCTGGCCGGCTGTACGGCGATGACGCTCCATTTTTACGCGAAGCGCGAAGGGCTGCCCCTCGAACGCTCCGACGTCAGCGTCACCCACGACCGCCAGCACGCCAAAGACTGCGCCGACTGTCTCTCGACGGCCGGCTACGTCCACCGTTTCCGCGTCGACATCAAGATGCACGGCCCGCTGACGAGGGAGCAGAAACAGCACCTGCTGACCATCGCCGCCCGCTGCCCCGTGGCCAAGACCCTGGCCTCGGAGATCAAGGTGGACGAGTTCCTGGTGGACGATGACGCGGTGGAGACGACGCCTCCGGGGTGAGGCGGCGTCCCGCGCCGGGATGTATAGGACCTATGGGACAGATGGGACCTATGGCAGAGCGTTACCTCTTGAACAGCGCCAGAATGTCGCGACCGGCGGAGCCCTGCAGTTCCGCGATCAGCGGGTACTTCGCGCGGATGAGCGCTTCCACGTCAGCCGTCGTGCAGTTGCCGAGGCGCAGCCAGATCCGTTTCGGCGATAGCCGTGTTGCATCGCAGGGTTGCCCGCCGCGCTTGTCTGCCTCGACTGTGATGATGCCTTCGTAGGACATGCGCAGCATTTTATGCCTAGTGTCGTATCGCGCTCGAGCGTGTCACGACACTAGCAGCCGTACGTCTCGGTATCCGGCCGACGGCACAGCTCCATTCCCATAGGTCCTATACGTCCTATAGGTTCCCATTCGTCCCATCGTCCCCCGCAAGCACAGGCGATATTTCCGCAGGTAGGGATCTCCCGCCAGCCGTCACACCTTAGACGGAAGCTTGCGCGATGTCTGCACTTGCCAGATCCCGGGCCCCGCCGTGACACCTTTGCCGCGACGTACACGCTTGTACTGATCACAACAGAGGATCGTTATGGAGAATGTGACCAAACCCCAATCGAACCAGAGGCTCGATCCGGTGGCCGGCACGTTCACGCCCGACAGTGATGTCGGTACCTCGCTCTGGGGGTTCCTCGGACCCGCCAGGGACGACATGTACCGGCTCTACACTGACGGTAGCTTCACCAGGTTCTACGAGATCCCGCAGCGCGCCATCGTCTGGGTCGAATCGGAAGACCCCGGGGATGACGCGGGCCCGGCTCGCGTGCACGTCGCCAGCGGCACTCCGCTCGACGTCGTCGACACGTCTGCCGCGGCCGGTTGGCTCGGCGGCAGCATCACTGCCGGCTATCTCCAGAACCAGAGTGCGAGCAGCGTGACGGCCACCGCGGCCTGTACGCATGAAGGTGGACATCCGATGCAGGCGGCGGCACCCGCGCTCTGCATCACGCTTTACACGGCCAATCCCACATGGTGCCGCGGCGGCGGCGATGGTGGCGGCGGTCGCGGCGAAGGCGGCGACGCCCGCTGCGTCGAGATCCTGCACACGGAGGTCTGCACGCTGCAGGCGAAAGTCGGCCAGGGCGAGAACGCCTGCGCCGAGATTCTGGCCACGCAGTACTGCACCTTCCATCCGGACGACGTGCTGAACACGGCCGTCTGCACGCTGAATCAGGCCGGCGGTGAGGCGGTCTGCGTCGAAGTGGCGCGTACCGCGGCCTGCACCCTGCCCAACGGCGGTGGTGCCGCCACGGTCTGCATCATGGTGATGACGTCCGTGGCCTGCACGTTCGACCAGCAGGTGCAACAACCGAACGTGCCCCCTGCCACGCCCTGCTTCCTCGTCCTCGGCACGCAGTACTGCACGGACGTCGGCCCGGCGGCCAACCTCGCCGATCCGGGATGCCGGGTGCGTTACCTGACGCTCACGTGCACTGGCGGCGGCGACATCCAGCACGACCAAGGGGCCGGCTGCGGCAATGCTGGCAACACCGTCATCTACACGCTGGCGGCCGAGGGGGTCGAGGCGAAGGGGTGTGCGGAGGTCCTGCGCACCGTGGCGTGTACTTTCCTGCCGGAGCCTGGCACGCCGCCGAAGTGTATCCAGATCGCGCACACGGCGGTCTGTACGTTCGGCGCCGCGCAGAACTGCGGCCATGTCCTGATGACCGCCGTCTGCACGCTGACCGCCGAGGCTTCGCCGTGCGGTGCCGTGCTGACGACATATCACTGCACGATCGGCGGCGAGCCGGATTGCAAGCCGGTCCGCACGACCATCGTCTGCACGCTCCCGCGTCCGCGGGTCGACGACGGCTGTCGCGACGTCCTCAACACCACCGGTTGTACGGCCGGTCTCGCGGCAGCGGCGGACGCCGGTTGCCAGCAGTTCGTCTGGACGGCCGGTTGCACGCTCCAACGCGACGCATTCGCCGCGCGCGGGGCGGCCGGTCCGGGCTGTACGATCATTACCGCCACGCTGGTCAACTGCACGATCGGCGGTGCGAACCCCTGCCGCTTCATTCTCTGGACGCAGGCCTGTACCGGCGCCGGCGGAGGGAATGAGCCGGTGATTTGTCCGACCGTGCTCACCGCCCGTCCAACCTCGTGCGGTCCGCGCGGCGGTGGAGGAGGAGGCGGTGGTGGCGGTGGTTGCAGGCCGGCGCGGACCGCCGTTCCCACGATGTGCGATCAGCCGATCTGCCTGACGGTCGTCACGGCGAATCCGACCGATTGCGGCCAGGTCTGCCTGACCGTCGTCACGGCGAATCCAACCGATTGCGGTGGCCAGGTCTGCCTGACGGTGGTCACGGCCAATCCCACGGACTGCGGCCGCCTCGGTGCTGCTGCGGCGGCGGCATGTAAGCCGTTCCAGACGGCGGTGCCGACGAACTGCGACGTGCAGTGCATCACGCAGCACACAGCCTGTCCGACGTGGTGTCCCGATACCGGCGGCGGAAACGCTGCGAATGCGGCGTTCGTCGCGGCGTGCCGGCCGGTGCGGACGGCCATCCCCACCGGATGCGAGCAGCCGATCTGCCTGACCGTCGTCACGGCCAATCCGACCGACTGCGCGCCTTGCGGCTTCGTGCCGACGGTGCCGCCGACGCGTTGCGGCGGTGGTGGTGGCGGATGCCATCCGATCCGCACGGCACTGCCGACGGAGTGCGACGTGATCTGCCTGACCGTCGTCACGGCGAACCCGACGGATTGTCAGCGCCCGTGCGGCTTCGTGCCGACCGTGCCGCCGACGTTCTGCGATCAACAGCCTTGCGTACCGTTCATCACGGCCAATCCGACCGGGTGCGTCTGCCGGCGGATTCGCACCGCGATTCCGACGGACTGCGCTCCGCAGCCTTGCCTGACCGTCGTCACGGCCAATCCGACGGACTGCGAAGGCGGTGGCGGCGGGTGCTATCTGACGGTCGTCACGGCCAATCCCTCCAACTGTCCGGGTCCGTGCGGCTTCGTGCCGACCGTACTGCCGACGTTCTGCGATCAGCCGATCTGCCTGACCGTAGTCACGGCGAATCCGACCGATTGCGGCGGTGGTGGTGGTGGTGTCGCGGCAGCGGCCGCGGCATGCAAGCCATTCCAGACGGCGCGGCCGACGAACTGCGACGTGCTCTGTCTCACCGTCGTCACCGCCTGTCCGACCTGGTGTCCTGATACCGGCGGCGGAGCCTTTGCGGCCGCAGCCGCGTGCAAGCCGTTCCAGACGGCGCGTCCGACGAACTGTGACGTGAACTGCATCACCGTCGACACGGCGTGTCCGACCTGGTGTCCTGATACCGGCGGCGGAGCCTTTGCGGCCGCGGCCGCGTGCAAGCCGTTCCAGACGGCGCGTCCGACGAACTGTGACGTGAACTGCATCACTGTCGAGACGGCGTGCCCGACCTGGTGTCCCGACACCGGCGGCGGAGCCTTTGCGGCCGCGGCCGCAGCCGCGTGCAAGCCGTTCCAGACGGCGCGCCCGACGAACTGCGACGTTCTCTGCCTGACGGTCGTCACGGCGTGTCCGACCTGGTGTCCCGACACCGGAGGCGGCGGAACCGTGGCGGCAGCAGCCGCGCGGCCGGTCGCCTGCATCACGCGTCACACTGCCTGTCCGACGTGGTGTCCGGATACCGGAGGCACCCTCGCCGCGGCAGGAGGTCAGGTCTGCCTCACCGTCGTCACGGCCAATCCCACCGATTGCGGTGGAGGAGGCGGTGGCGGAGGTTGCAGGCCGCGCCAGACCGGCGTTCCGACGATGTGCGAGCAGCCGATCTGCCTGACCGTCGTCACAGCCAATCCCACCGATTGCGGTGGGGGAGGTGGTGGCGGAGGTTGCAGGCCGCGCCAGACCGCGGTTCCCACGATGTGCGAGCAGCCGATCTGTCTGACGGTCGTGACGGCAGTCCCGACTGATTGCGGACGCGTGGGTGGCGGCGGAGGTGGCGGTCCGCGAGCAGGTTTCGCGGCCCAGCAGCCCCCGCAGTGCTTCCCGATCGAAACCGCCATGCCGACGCAATGCGGCGGCTGCCGTGCGATCCATACCGCTGTGCCCACGAGTTGTGGGTGAGTTGTCCGGGGGACGGGTCCGCCGTCCCCAAAATGGGGGACGGGTCCGCCCGTCCCCCATTTCGTCGTCCCATCGGTCCCATTCGTCCCATAGGTCCTCTTCCCCTTTTTTACGGCAGAAGGGCACAATTAACGGAACCAACATGCTCAACGTCGACAATGCAGCCGAATACCTGATCGAGCGCGGCCTGATGTCCGTCGACTCGATCCTCAGCGGCGATCTGATCATCAGCAGCGCCGCGCGCCGCAACCGCAATCTCCGCATCAAGCGGAAGGACGATCCGAGCTATCTGATCAAGCAGCCGGACGATCCGGCCAGCGGAGCGCGGCAGACGCTCCGTGCGGAGGCGCAGTTCTATTCGTTCTGCTTCGAGGACGCGGAGGCGGAGCCCGTTCGCGAGTTCCTTCCGGCTCTCCGCTACTTCGATCCGGAGCGTTCCCTCGTCGTCTTCGATTTCCTCGACGGCGCCGTGCCGCTCTGGCAGTACAGCGGCAGCCGCGAGGAGGCCTCGCGCCTCGTCGGCCACGCCCTCGGCACCTTCCACCGCACCTTCCGCGGCACCCAGAACCGGAAGCTCGGGTGGCTCCAGCGCCAGACGCCGTGGGTCATGCGCGTGCACAAGCCGTCGCCGGAGCTCCTCGCCAGCCTCAGCCCCGCGAACGTCGAGACGCTGCGCATCCTGCAGACGCAGGAACAGATCAGCACCCATCTCGACGCCCTGCGCCGGAAATGGCGCGTCGAAACGGTCATTCACAACGACGTCAAATCCGACAATATCCTCGTGCGGGGCTCAGGGCCCGGGGCTCAGGGCCCTGGACCCTCTTCCGTCGCCCTCGTCGATTGGGAGCTCGTCCAGCTCGGCGATCCGGCGTGGGACGTCGCCGGGCTGTTGCAGGACTTCGTGCTTTTGTGGGTGACGTCGATGACGGTCACGCCCGGCGCGACGACGGACATGCTGGCCGCTTCCGCGCGCCTCCCGCTCGCCGACCTGCAGCGTGCCATCCGCGCGTTCTGGAAGGGCTACCGTGCCGCGGCCGGACAGACGCCGGCGGAGGAAGCGCAGCTCATTACCCGGGCCGTGGCGTACTCCGCGGCGCGCCTCATTCAATCCGCTTACGAAATGGGCGCCGTCACCCCCGCTCTGGCGCCCGCGTCCGTGCTGCTCCTCCAGGTCAGCGCGAACCTGCTGCGCGATCCGGAAGCCGGGCAGGTCCAGCTCTACGGACTCATTCAGGGATACGTACCGGCATGAACGCAGACCTTCTGGAAGTCGTCGACGCCGTCTCCATCGAGTCCCCCGCGCGCTACTCGCTCCTCGGGCAGCCGCGCGACCTCTCCGCGATGCCGGGCGAGCCGCGCGCGCGCATGCTGCAGACGATGGAGAACGATCTCTACGTCCGGATGTACACACGCCCTTCCTCGGGCAGCGGCGTGGCCGCGGACATGCTCGGCCAGCGCGATCACGTGGCCGCGCTCTCCGCCGCGAATAACGGGCATGGCAGTTGGGAGCCGGGCTGGCGCGTCGGCGAGATCGATGAAGAAGACGGCCGCGTCGCCGTCAGCAAGGACGCCATCACCTTCTGGGTCGATCCCGCCACCGGAATACGCACCGCGACCGGGCGCGCGAGTCCCGGCGACTACTGCCGCGTGCGCGTGGCCAAGGAGCTGCGCAACCTGATGCCCGGCTTCTACTTCGCGATCGGCGACGGCGATCAGGCCGACACGCGCGACCAGCCGGAGCCGCTCGTCCGCTTCTACTGGAACCTCACGGCCGCGGGCGCCGCGCCGTACATCGCCGCCGCGACGGAGACGCTCAACGCCATCGCCGTCCCGTTTCGGACGAAGGTGCTGACCGACCCCTCGTCGTACATCCGTGCGGACGGCGGCGTGCTCTACCTCGAGCGCCGCCACTTCCACCGTGTCCGCTCCGCCCTCGTCGGCATCCACGACGCCATCGCCTCGTACCTGCGGCCGGAAGTGCCGATGTTCACCAAGGCGCTGGCGCCGGGTCTCGGCCTCGCCGAGGATCCGGGCGGCGGCATGAGCTTCGGCCAGTCACGCTGCCGCGCGCTCGCGCACGGGCTCTGGGACGCCTTCGCCTCCGGCGCCGACAAGCTGGAGACGGTGCAGCAGGCGCTCGTCGCCGCGAAGGTGGACGTCGATCGCCCCTGGCTGGAGAAAGGGTCCTCCGACATGTACCTCCTCGAAGCTGCCTCGCGTGAGGAACGGCGCGCCGCCGAGCTCGAGCTGCGCCGCCGCGAGAAGAAGGAAAGGAAAGCCCGATGACGACGATGCCGCAGACGTACGACACGCGCATCACGGACGGAGAGCTCCTCGAAGCGGCGCTCCGCATCGCCCGCCGCATCTGTGCCTCCGCCTACTGGAGCAACGACGGCACGCAATGCAGTTGGCTCGGGCGCGGCGATGAAGACGGCACCAGCGAAGCGATGCAGTCCCCCGTCAACATCGCCCTCGGCGCGCACCTCTACTCCGGCACACTCGGCGTGGCCCTCTTCCTCGGCGAAGTGTGGCGCCTCACCGGCGACGCCGAAGTCGGACGCACCGCACGCGCGGCCGTGCGCCGCTCGCTCACGACGCTCGACAAGACCATCGACATCCCGGTCTCGGCGATCTCGTTCTGGGCCGGCCACACCGGCGCGGCCTGGGCGATGAAGCGCTTCGCCGACATCGGCCTCGAGCCCGGCGCGCGCGGCGAAGTGCCGCGGCTGCTGGCCAAAGTGCGCGACTCGTTGCGCGAGGAGCACGTGCTCGACATCATCGGCGGCAACGCCGGCGCGGTACCGGGCCTGGTGGTGCTGGCGCGCGAGCCGGAGTGGCGCGCGGAATGCCTCGCCATCGCGCGCCTGCTCGTCGACGAGATCGCCTTGAAGGCGCGGCGCGACGAGACCGTGGCCGCGTGGGACCCGAAGATCGCCTCCGGCTTCGACAATCAGTGCCCGCCGATGACCGGCTTCTCGCACGGCGCCGCCGGCATCGCCCTCGCGGCGCTGGAGTTGTACGGCGCGACCGGGGAGGTGCGCGACCTGGAGCTGGCGCGCGCGGGCTTCGGCTATGAGGATGCGCTCTTCAATCCCCACTACGGCAACTGGCCGGACATGCGCAACGGCGGCCAGAGCTACCAGAGCGCCTGGTGTCACGGCGCGCCCGGCATCGCCATGGCCCGCGCACGTGCGCGGCACCTCGATCCCGTGCGCGCCGCGCATTACGAGGCGTACGCACGGGCCGGTGCCCGCAATACGATCGAGACGATCAACCGCTACCTTCAGGCGCCCCGCTACGACACCTCGATGTGCCACGGCCTCGGCGGCCTCTCTGAGGTGCTGTTCACCATCGGCGAGCTGCTCGAAGACGCGACGCTGACCGAGTTCTCGCGCGGCGTGGCCACGGAGCTGATCGCCCGCTACGGCGAAGCCGCCGAATACCCGACCGGCGCCCCGATGCGCGGCCCCAACCCATCACTCTTCATCGGCTGGGCGGGCACGGGCTACCACTTCCTGCGGCTGGCCGCCGCGGATGTGCCGAGGATTGCCGCGATCATGTAGTTGAAAGTCCCCGCGATCGAAGCTCGCGCAAGGTGCGGCAGCGTCTTCAGCCCGCAAGCGGGCTTCTATCTCCCCGGAAACGAAGGGCGGGCGCCAGCGTCATAACAACCCGCGCCGCGGGCCGGGGCGGCCCGCTGTGCTAACCTCCCGCACGTCCATCGTTCGGGAGGTCCGCATGTTTATCCGCCGTGTCGCCGTCACTGTCTTCCTGCTCGTTATCGCCTCTATCGCCTATGGCGCCAACCCCGCGAGCGTCACCATCGCGGGCTCCGTGCAGTCGGGGCTCGGGTGTCCTGGGGACTGGGCGCCGGACTGCGCCGCCACGCAGCTCGTGCTCGATCCGGAGGACGACATCTGGCAGCGCCTGTTCGACGTGCCCGCCGGCTCATACGAGTACAAAGCGGCGCTCGATGGCGGGTGGGCGGAGAACTACGGCAGCCACGCCCAGCGCGACGGCGGCAACATCCCGCTGAACCTCGGCAGCCAGACCGCCGTCAAGTTCTACTACGACCACAAAACCCACTGGATCACCGACAACCGGACGTCTGTCATCGTCACGGCGCCGGGCAGCTACCAGAGTGAAGCCGGTTGCGGCGGTGACTGGGATCCGGGCTGCCTTCGTTCCTGGCTGCAGGACCCGGACGGCGACGGCCTCTTCACCATGGCCCTGCACATCCCGGCCGGCAATTACGAGGTCAAGGCGGCGGTCAACGAGAGCTGGTCCGAGAACTACGGCGTGAACGGTGCGCCGAACGGCGCGAACATCGCCTTCACCGTGCCGGCGCAGTGCGCCAGGACGCTCTTCACCTACGACTCCGCCACGCACATCCTCACGGTCGGCCCCGCGCCGGCCGAGCCGCAGCCGGGCGTCGTCGGCCTGCCGGGCAGCTACCAGAGCGAAGCCGGCTGCTCCGGCGACTGGCAGCCCGACTGCGCCGCCACGCACATGACGCTCGAGGACGGCGTCTGGCAGAAGAGCATCAACATCCCGGCCGGCAACTGGGAGTACAAGGCCGCGCTCAACAACGGCTGGGACGAGAACTACGGCGCCAACGCCGCCCCGAACGGCTCGAACCTGGCGCTGAGCCTCGCCGCCGCCACGACGGTCAAGTTCTACTACGACGACGCCACCCACTGGATCGCCGACAACCAGTCGAAGCTCATCGCCACCGTCCCGGGCAGCTATCAGGAGTTCCTCGGCTGCGGCGGCACCTGGGACCCGTCATGCCTCCGCTCCTGGCTGCAGGACCCGGACGGCGACGGCGTCTACAGCTTCTCGACGCGCGCCATCCCGGCCGGCAGCTACGAGGCGAAAGTCGCCCTCAACGAATCGTGGGACGTGAACTACGGCGCCGGCGGCGCGCAGAATGGCGCGAATATCGCCTTCAGCGTGCCTGCAAGCTGCGCCGAAGTCTTCTTCGTCTGGAATGCGAATACGAAAGTGCTGACGGTCTCGACGAGCGGCGCCCCGAAAGGCAACCTGGCCAAAGCGCAGGCCCACTGGGTCACGGCCGACACCATCGCCTGGAACGTCCCGGCCACCTCTGCCGTCACGCTGCACTACGCGGCGAACGGCGGTCTCGAGCTCGGCGACAGCGTCGAAGGCGGTACCGACATCCCGCTGACGTACGACCCGGCCGGCCTCTCCGCGGCCACGAAAGCGAAGTTCCCTCATCTCGCGAACCTGCCGGCCTTCCGCATCCCCGCGGCGCGGAGCGGGGAAGTGCCCGAGGCGCTGAAGTCGCAGCTCGCGATCTCGGCCAAAGATGCGACGAACGCGCTCGTCGATGCCACGTCGCTCCAGCTCCCGGGCGTCCTCGACGACCTCTACGCCAACGACCAACCCCTCGGCGTCACCTTCTCGGGCGGCATCCCGACGCTCCGCCTCTGGGCGCCGACCGCCCGCAACGTCCAGCTCCGCCTCTTCGCTGGCGAGGCCATGACCGTGCACGCGATGACCCGCGACGCCAAAGGCGTCTGGAGCGTCACGGGCGACGCCTCCTGGAACGGCCGTCACTACCTGTACGACGTGGAAGTCTTCGTCCGCGCCACCGGCAACGTCGAGCACAACGTCGTCACCGATCCCTACTCCGTCAGCCTCTCGCGCAACAGCGCCCGCAGCCAGATCGTCGATCTCGCGTCGGCGGCGCTCAAGCCGGCCGGATGGGACGCGACGGCCAAGCCGCGGCTCGACGCGCCGGAAGACATCGCCCTCTACGAGCTGCACGTGCGCGACTTCAGCGCGAACGACGCGAGCGTTCCGGAGGGGGAGCGCGGTACCTTCAAGGCTTTCACCCGCACCGGCTCGCACGGCATGCAGCACCTCGGCGCGCTCGCCGCGGCCGGCCTCACGCATGTCCATCTGCTGCCGGCGTTCGACATCGCCACGATCAACGAGGACAAATCCACCTGGCTCTCGCCGGGGGATCTCTCGACCTACGCGGCGGACGGCACCGAGCAGCAGGCCGCCATCACCGCCATCCGCGACCAGGACGGCTTCAACTGGGGCTACGACCCGTGGCACTACAGCGTACCCGAGGGGAGCTACTCGACGAATCCGGAGGGGACGACGCGCATCGTCGAGTTCCGGGAGATGGTCCAGTCGCTCAACGCCACCGGCCTGCGCGTGGTCATGGACGTCGTCTACAACCACACCAACTCCGCCGGCCAGAACGACAAGTCGGTGCTCGACAAGATCGTCCCGGGCTACTACCACCGCCTCAACGGCGACGGGAACGTCGAACAGTCGAGCTGCTGCCCGAACACCGCCTCCGAGCACGACATGATGGAGAAACTGCTCGTCGACTCCGTCGTCCTCTGGGCGAAGCAGTACAAGGTGGACGGCTTCCGTTTCGACCTGATGGGCCACCACATGAAGCGCAACCTCACGAAGCTGCGCGCCCGGCTCGACAGCCTGACGACTGCCGCGGACGGCGTCGACGGCTCGAAGGTCTATCTCTATGGTGAGGGCTGGAACTTCGGCGAGGTGGCGGACAACGCCCGCGGCGTCAATGCCATCCAGCGCAACATGGCCGGCACCGGCATCGGCACGTTCAGCGACCGCCTGCGCGACGGCGTGCGTGGCGGCGGACCGTTCGACGGCCTGCAGGCGCAGGGCTTCGGCTCCGGCCTCTACTACGACCCGAACGGCACCAGCCAGGGCTCCGCGCAGGACCAGCTCAACCTGCTCCTCCTCGAGACCGACTGGATCCGCCTCGGCCTGGCGGCGAACCTGGCCAATTACTCGTTCATCGACCGCAACGGCAACCCGACGACCGGCGCGCAGCTCGACTACAAGGGGCAGCCCGCCGGCTACACCGCCGATCCGCAGGAAACCATCAACTACATCGACGCGCACGACAACGAGACGCTGTTCGATACCTTCCAGCTCAAGCTCCCGGTCATGCTGACGATGCAGCAGCGCGTCCGGGCCAACATGATGGGCATGAGCCTCGTCGGGCTGGCGCAGGGGATTCCGTTCTTCCACGCCGGCGTCGACCTGCTCCGCTCGAAGTCGCTCGACCGCAACAGCTACAACTCCGGCGACTGGTTCAACCGCCTCGACTTTACGTACGCGACGAACAACTGGGGCGTCGGCCTCCCGCCGGAAGGGGACAACGGGGCGAACTGGCCGCTCATGCAGCCGCTGCTGGCGAACCCCTCGCTCAAGCCGGCCAGCTCCGACATCCTCGATGCCGCCACACACCTGCGCGAAGTCATGCGCATCCGCAAGAGCACGGGCCTCTTCCGCCTGCGCACCGCCGCGGACGTGCAGGCGCGGGTGACGACCTACCACGGCGACCCCGGCGTGATCGTCATGACGCTGGCCGATGACGGCGGAGCCGTCGACCGCCGTCACGACCTCGTCGCGGTCGTCTTCAACGCCACCGGCGTCCCGAAGAGCTACCAGGCACCGTCGCTGGCCGCGCGAACGCTCTCGCTCCACCCGGTGCAGGCCGCCTCGCACGACCCGGTCGTGAAGACGTCGACGTTCTCGGGCGGCACCTTCAGCGTCCCGGCCCGCACGACCGCCGTCTTCTGGTCCCAGCGCCCGATCGCCCAGCAGATCCAGTTGCTTCGCGGCGACGTGACGGACAGCGAGCTCCGCAAGAAGCTCGACAACGCCCTGGACCAGCTCGCGAAAGGCCACACCGGCCCGGCCCGCAACCAGCTCGAGTCGTTCATCAAGAAGGTGCAGGAAATGGTGGCCGCCGGCACGATCAACGCCGCGACAGGCGCCGCGTTGATCGCCGACGCCCAGGGGATCGTCGACCAGATGTAACGCGACTTTGACGCCAAGGGCGCAAATCCTTCGCGGAAGTGAATTTGGCTTCGTCGCCAAGACGAATCCTCGAGTGAATCGACTGCGCCGTGTTCGCCAATGCCTGCGGGTTGCACGCCGGAGGCGTGTCGGAAATTAGCCGGTGGCAAGTGCCGAAGGCACGCCGCCACCGGATGAAATTCACCCTCCACCTCGACCCCGGCAGGGGTCGCGTCGCAGCCACCACAACGGCACCCCGCCGGGGTGCAAATCTCTCTGTTGCAACCGAAACCGGTGGCGGCGCGCGTTCGGCGCTTGCGACCGGCTAATCTCCCGCATGCCTCCGGCGTGCAGCGGGGTCACACCTTCGTTGTTCGTGAAGGACGAAGGTCTGACCCCGGTCGAACTGGTGAAGAACGAAGGTCTGACCCCCGGCGAACTGAGAGCCCGCAAGGGCTGAACCGTCACTTCGTCCGCATGTGGGATGCGCAGATAACGCACTGATTCTTCAGCGGTTGCGGGTAGGGATTCGACTGTCCCGGTCACTCCCACTAGACGGTAGGGCCGGCCCTCCAATTTCAACGGCCTAGAGCCGAATGGAGGGTCTCATGAAGAAAAGCTCCCCGCTTCTCCTGCTAGTCGTCTGCCTCACCCTTGCCTCGCCGGTACACGCGGCCCGTAATCGCGATGATGGAAACGTTCGTTCGCGCGAGCAGACACGCGTCGAACGTCTCGTCCACGCCATCAGAAATCTGGGCGTGGCCGTACAGTCCTGGTACATCGGTACGCCGAGACCCTGACCGCCTCGAGTGATGGGGGAGCGGATTTCCTTCCCCCATCACGTGACAGCGAACGGCCGATCCGGATCAGACGGAAGCAATTCCAGGTAGGTACGTACGTGCTGTACGTCCTCGGCGGACACCGCCGTCCGAATCGAAAGTGACTGAAGGTGCGCGAGTGCCTGAAGCGCGTTGTGGGGAAGCTTCGCCGAGGTGAAGACGCGGATCATGTCGTTGCAGAGATGCTCCACTTCCGACGTGCGATTCAGAATCACGAGCAGATCGACGATATCGAGCGAGACGAGGGCAGCGATGACCGGAAGGCCGAGCCGCAGGTACTCCGCACGCGCGAGATAGAACTCGCTGATGGCCTCGTTGTACCGGCCCTCTTCGACGAGCATCTGCGCGAGCGTACCGCGCACGCGAGGCGCCTCCGCCAGCATGTCGAGATCGTGGAAGAGCTTCGCCGCTTCGTGCAGGACCGTCTTCGCTGCCTCCGTCTGTCCCAGTTTCGCCATGCAGCGGCCGATGAAGTACGTGATATGCGCGTAGGTTTCGGTGTCGCCCATGGCGCGTGCCGGTTGAACGACGCTGTACAGCACCCGCGCCGCTTCTTCGAACCTATTGAGCTCCATCAGGATGCTTGCCTGAATGGTGCGGCCCTGAACGTAGCGCTTCTCGTCCCTGAAGAGCTCGCGAAGCAGGTTCGTTCCCTGTTCGACGAGGACCAGGCCCCGTTCCGATTGCCGCAGCTCGTGCAGGATCCGGCCTTCGTAGAGCGAAAGTACGGCAGCGTTATGCTCCGCCGAGGTAAGGGCATAGAGCTCCCGCGCGCGTTGTGCGGCGATGCGAGCCAACGGGAAGTTGCCGGTGCCCAGCAGACAGGCGGCATACTCGCGCCAGGCATCGCCCTCCACTTCGATGGCCGTATCGACCTGCGATTCCCCCTCCCAGGTGTCCCGTGCAATCCGCACCGCCAGCTTTGCGAGCCACACGCCTCGTGGAGAGGTACGTAAACGCGCGTCGTACGCGAGAGCGAGCAGCTTGCGCGTCGCGGCAACGGAGACGATCCTTGGATCGGCGCGCAGGACCGCCTGAAAACCGGCTTCCGGCATCTCCGCCAGCTCACGGACCTGCGTCTCCAACTCCTCGGAAGGGTTCTGCAGCCAAGTGTGAAAGGCGAGCGCGTGCGCTGCCGGATCGTAGGTAGACACGAGACCTCCAGCAGCGACTCAGGCCAGCTTTGCGCGGCGACTGGTGCGCGGAGGTTTGGCGGCCGGTGGAGCGCCGGGTCTTCCGTGCGGGAGGTCTGGTCCATGACCTTGCGCAACGAGGCAAGTTCCTGCGGATCCTTCATCTCCTGCACCCGTGTGATGAAGCGGTCGACGAGTGCGGCTGCCTCGGCGTCCAGCGCGGCCACAGGAGGGGCGGGCTGCGACGCTCCTCGCAGAGTCACGGCGGCGTTCGCAAGCACCGCGATGGCCTGCTCGACCTGCTGCGTAGCCGCGAGCACCATCGAGCGGTCGCCGCCCTGCACCAGCGTCCCATGCGCCGTCGTGAGCGGCCCGAGCTGAACTTCCGTCGCCCGCAGCGCCACGAGCAGCTTCTTGAGGATCGACACCGTGATGTTCCCGCCCGACAGCGCCACCACCACGTGTCTGCGGCTCACGCCGGCGAGTCTCGCCAGCCGCTGCTGCGAGATCCCGCGCGCTGGCGTGGCCGTGACGTTCGAACTGCCCACGTGAGGCTGTCGGTTTTCGCCGGTGGCAGTAGAACCCGAACGAAGCGCGTCAGCGCCGTGTGGAGGACGGACAATCCTGTCCGTCACGCGAGAAATGGCGCGAGCAGGCATGCTCTGGCATCGACGCCATCACCGGTGCGCTCTGGGAACTGGAGCCCGCCCGCGTAGAACGCAAGCTCGTGCCGAAGTGAGGTTCGGTTTTCTTCGCTTCGCCGCGCCGATGATCGAAGCACGCTCAAAAAGGCAGCCGATCGAGTACCGCGAGCTCCTCTGGCGCGAGCTCCGCGCGAAGATTGGGATATGCCTCGAGCAGCCCTTGCGCGTCCACGAGATCGGAGAGGCGCTTGGAGCGACGTCGCGCCGGGTCGCTTCCGGCACGGATCTTCTGGCGGACGAGATCGACGACGCGGATCACTCGCAGCGTGACGTTTTCGAGTGGAACTTCTTCCGCGGAACGGACGGCACTGGCCAGGCCTGGATCGTCGGTGAACAGCACGGGGGTGCCGTTCTCCGCTTCCCAGTTCTCCGAATGCTGGAAGGAGCCGGTCGATTTGAATCCTGCTGCAGTCAACGCATCACGGGGGATGGCGTCCGCGCTCAGAACGGCGACGTCGATGTCGAGGGTCGTTCGAGGATCGGGATGATGAACCTGCACCGCCACGCCACCGATGATTGCGTAGGGGACGTGCGCCGAATCCAGAACACGCACCAACGCCGCGAGCGCGGGCTTCTTCGTCGTCTCCATTTCGCCTCTCATCCAGTGCCACTGTTGGTCGAGGAGGAAACCCGCTGCCAGGCCACTGCTCATGCGGCGATTGTACGACGTCACCCGTACGACCAGGAGGCGCGCTCTCCGATGGGACACCACCTGACGTGGCGTCCCATCGAAGACCATTGCAACGCCGTGCTCCTACGGCAAGCCGCGCGTTCTCCTCCGGACGCTCGGGGCCTTGCGGATCGCGGCTCCTGGTTCCACGCCTTGCAGCACGGTGGCTTTCTTCGGCTTCGCCACCTGGGCGATGCTCTCGAAGACGTGGTTCGCGGAGCGAACGGCGCCTTCCTGCCAGCCTGAGAGGTAGGAGACCTGATCGCCTGCGACCCAGAAGCGGCCTTCGGCCTTCAGCAGCGCATCGGGGATCTTGTTGTCGCAGCCCCAGTCGTCGGCCCAGCCGCCGAGCTGGTAGGGGACGTTCTGCCAGGCGATGGAGAGGCCGAGATCGAGGGGGACGTGCTTGTCGAAATCGGGATGCAGTTTCTTGGCGCCGTTCATGGCGTGGCGGAGGCGCTGTTCCGGCGTCATGGTGCCGAAGTGGCGGGCGTTGAGGTCGTAGTTGTACGCGCCGGTGAGGATGCCTTTCTGTTTGAAGTACGCCCACGACGGGTACCACATCTGCGTGATCGGATCGGTGGTGTACGAGATGCCGCCGTACATCTCGTCCTTCGTCTCCCAGAAGCGGCTGTTCGTCTGCCAGCCCACTTTGCACGTGTCGGCGAAGTTCACGGTCTCGATGGCGTCCACGTACGGCTGCGAGAAGTTGTTGGCGATGCGGGAGAGGATCGGCAGGGGAATGGTGGAGATGCAGTAATCGGCGATGACGTGCTCGTCGGCGTTAGCGGTGCTGCCGGCGCGCCGGTGGTCGACGCGCACCTTCGCCTTCCCATCCTCGGTCACGTTCGTCACGCTCGTCACTTCGCGATTGGTCGTGATGAACTTTCCGACGGGCGATTTGAGGAAGCCTTCGCGCCAGATCTGGTCCATGCCGCCGACGGGCTGAAAGAGCGTCGGCTGCCACTCGTACTCCTCGGCCTGATAGAAGCGGTCGTTCCAGAAGCCGGAGCTCACGAGATCGCCGAGGGTGAGCGGCTCGACGATCTCACCACAGGAGTCGACGCCCGGCTGTACCGTGTAGCCCGAGCGCGAGGAGCCGCGGTAGTCGTAGTCGTCCGTCGAATCGACGTCGCCGAAGACGCTGAGGAGATTGAGGAACTGGATGCGGTCGACGCCTTTCTCTTCCAGCTCCTTGTCGAGGGCGTTTTTCAGCACCGCTTTGGCCAGCAGCTCGGAGACGTAGCCGCGCGTGTCGTTGGCGATGCGGCGGTTGATCTGCGCCTTGTTCTTCCACGAGCCGTCACGCTGAAAGAAGTTCGCGCGGGTCATCATCGTGTAGACCTCGAGCGGGATCTGGAAGAGCGTGCAGTAGTGCAGGATCGCGGTGTGATGGTAGGGGAGGCGTCCCGGTCCGGCGTTGAGATAAAAGTCTTTGTCGTCGTCGAACTTGCAGACCTGCTTCGTGCCGGTGTTCTCCTCGATGGTGTAGCCGTGGCGCACGGTGTAGCTGCGGCCGCCGGCACGGTCTTTCGCTTCGAGGATCGTGACTCTGTAGCCCGCGTTGTGGAATCGGTAGGCGGCGGTCAGCCCGGCAATGCCGGCGCCGAGGATCACGACGTGCTTGCCGGCCCCGAAATCGGGCGCCACCTGCGCCTCGACGTACGAGGTGGGGACGCGAATCATCCCCATCGCAACCATGGTCTCGTACACCGCCGCCGCACCTCCGGCACGGCCGACGGCCTCCAGGAACGTACGACGCGTCCATTTGGGGGAGTCACTCATGGGACCTCCGCTCTCGCTGAATTGTTTGGGGGACGGGGAAGGGTAGCGTATTTAAGGGTGGAAGAGCAAAGGACCGATGGGACTCCGCTGTTCGGTCATCGGGGCCCATGGGTTCTACCTGTCGTTTAGCTTCCATCGCGCGCGGTACACTGCGCGTACACCCATTTCCTGACACGGAGCTCACACCGAATGAAACTCGCGCGCCTGGGGCTGTTCGTCATGGTTCTCTGCATTGCTTCGCTCGTCGCCGGAGCGGAAGAGGCGGCCGCGCCGAAGGCGGCGGCGTATGACGCCGAGCTGGCGAAGAAGCTCGGGGCCGACGAGCGGGGGATGAAGATGTACGTGATGTGCATCCTCAAGACCGGCCCGAAGGACGCGGAGGTCCAGGGGGACGCGCGTAAGGAGGTCTTCGCCGGCCACTTTGCGAACATCGGACGGCTGGCCGACGAAGGGAAGCTCGTCGTAGCGGGGCCGTTCGGTAAGAATGACAAGACGTACCGCGGCCTGTACATCTTCAACGTCGCCACGGTCGAAGAGGCGGAGAAGCTCGTCGTGCTGGATCCGGCGGTGAAGTCTGGCGTGTTCGTGTACGAGCTGACGCCGTGGTACGGCTCGGCCGGGATGATGGTCGTGACCGACACGCACAAGCGGATCGAGAAGCCGAAGAACTGACGCTAGTTGTCCGTTGTCCGTTGCTCGTTGCCCGTTGTCCGTGCTGCGCTCGGCGCTCCGTGCCGCCCGGAAACGGACAACGGACGGACAACGGATCGCGCGAATGATCGTTACAGAGCGTCGAGCGCAACTTTCCCGAGGGCGATGGCGATGAGCTCTGCGTTGCCGTCGGCTGGGAAGGGGAAGGCATTCGAGATGACGGAAACGGCGATCTCCTGGTCGGGGAAATAGAGGAGAAAACTCAGGAACCCAGGGACGGCGCCGCCGTGCGACACGGCCGGATGGCCGAACATTTTCTGCACGGACACGCCGAGCGCGTAACTGTTCGGCACGACGGTGTTGTTTGCGAGTCGTGCGGCGGTGGTCATGGTGGCGTACGAGTCCGGCAGCATGGCGCGGCCGGTGGCGAGGAGGTGCGCCCAGCGAGTGAGATCGGATGCGGTGGAGCAAAGCGCACCGGACGACACCATCCCCGACGTGTGGAATGAATTCAGTCGGATCCACTGCCCATTGACCAGGCTGTAGCCGTCATGCAGCGGCAGGTTGGACGTTCCGCACACGCCTGTGTCGAGGAGCCCGAGCGGCAACGCGAGCTCATTCTGGATGAACTCCGCGTACGGCCTGCCGGTGATCGATTCGATCGCATAGCCGAGCAGCAGGTAGCCGGAGTTGCTGTAGCTCCACTTGCTGCCGGGCGTGAAATCGAACGGTTTCCCGTTGAGGGTCTTGATGGCCTGCGCACGCGGGAACGGCGCCATGACGACAGCCGGAGTCAGCACCGCCGGGTACGGGTCGCGAGCGACGCCCGAGGTGTGGGTGAGGAGGTGCCGCAGTGTGATCGTCCTTCCTCGTGTGTCGAACTCGGGCACGTACTTTTCGATGCGATCGTCGAGTGTCAAAGCCCCGCGTTCGGCCAGGCGGAGAATCGCCGCTGCTGTGAATTGCTTCGTGATCGAGCCGATGCGCAGCACTGACCGCGGTGTTGCGGCAGTTGCGCTCTCTCGATCGGTCATGCCGAATGCTTCCGAGTAGATGACGCGACCGTGGTGTGACACCGCGATCTGCATCGCCGGCACGCCGGCCGCCATGGCAGTTTCCGCGGCCTGACGTGCCGCTGTCACGATGGCCACCGGCGCGACGGGCGTCTCCGGATGCTGCGCGGCCCGCCTCTTCGTCGCCGCGGCGACAGGAAGCTGACCGAGAATCAGAAGCAGGGCGAGAAGTGCTCGAGTCATTTGGTCGTCCCCAATCTCGCGGCGCCGGAGCTTCGCGCCCTCACATGTAGCAATGTGGAGTAAGCGTAGTGGGTGGAGGCAGCGTGAGCGTCACGATCCGGTAAACGAATGCTTCTTCCGCAACAGGAACGTGACCTGATCCGGAAGCAACACTCCCTTCTCTCCGCTGTACTAGAGGTGCCGCCGAGAGTGCCGGGCGAAAACGACATCCCCCGCGATTCGCGCGGCCCGCGGAACGCGTTTGGACTGCGGCAGCGACGCTTCATCAGCTGCCGCTTTCTCACAGTGGCAGCGGTCGAGCTGCCACTCTGCTGGCACACCACGAGGGCCGCAGCTCGACGCTGCGGCTGTTGGAAAGCGGCAGTTGGTGAAGCGTCGCTGCCGCAGTCCAAACTGCGCCGTGGGCCGTGTGTTACTCGACGCAATCCGGTCGAGTTCACTGAGCCAAGCGCAGCGTTGGCCACGGCGACCACGATGAGCTGTGGGTTGCCGCCGATTGCCGCGGGGACCGCATTCGTCACGACCGCAGTGGCGATGTCGCGACCTTCCGGTCGTTGCTGACGGCTGCGTCACGCACGGCAGCGGAACCGGCAAGTCTTCTTCTCCGCTCTCCGATTTGTCGCATTGCTCCCATTGGTCCTACTGAGCCAGCACCCCCATCACGTTATCTCCCGAATCTCGGTCGATGTAGTAGTTGTACGGGTCCACGCCGGCGAACAGCGGCTTCTTGTTGCTGACGAACTTCAGCACCTGCTTGCCCGAGCGGATGGGGTGCCGTTCCATCAGGAGCACGTGTGACTTGTCGAATGCGTGGCGGCCTGGTTCGGCGGTGAAGAGGCCGATCTCGATGCGCTCGGCCAGAGGCGTCTCCGTCTCCTTGCCTTTGTTGTCGGCGTAGAGCTTCTTCGCCTCGACCGGCACGGTCACGTCCCACTTGCCGTCGGGGCGCTGGACGGCAGTGGGCTGGGTGACTTTCAGGTCGTAGAGCGTGACGCGCTCGAACAGATCGGTGATCAGCGCCTGATCCTCGGCTGTTTTGGCCTCGGCGCGGAAGGCGGCGATCATGTCGACCATCCGGGGGTATGGCGCGCCTTTGAATTTGTAGCGCGCCAGCATGTTGCGCAGGGCGCGGTTGACGCCGTCCTCGCCGAGGCGCTTCGTCAGGAGGTACATGACCATGGCGCCTTTGCGGTAGGCGATGTGGTTCTGGCCGAGGACGCGGGCGAGCGGCGGTTCCTCCGGGTTCCAGGCGCGGCCCTGGAGATAGCGATCGAGCTCGTGCTGCAGATAGCGGCGGAGCTGATCCTCGCCGCGGAACCGCTGAATCACCCGCCCCGCTGAATATTGAGCGAGCGTTTCGACGAAGAACGTGTAGCCCTCCGTCTCCGCCCCCATCATCTGATACGGCCACCACTGATGGGCGAATTCGTGGGCGGTCATGCCGGTGACGAAGTCGAAGGAGTCCTCCGCGGTGTAGTCGCCGATGAACCCGACCGACTCCGAGAACGGAATCGTGCCGGCGAATGCCTGCGCGGCGTTCTTGTAGGCGGGGAATTCGACGACGCGGAAATGATCGAACTGATAGGGGCCGAAGTTCGCCTGGTAGTAATCGAGCGAGGCCACCATGGCGTCGAGCATCCGATCGACGTTCCACGCGTGCTCCGGGTGGTAATAGACGGCGAAGTCGACGCCGCCGTACTGCCGGTGCTTCTCGGCATAGCGCGCGGACTGCACGGAGAAGCGGGGGCGAATGGGCGCGGTGGAGACGAAGCGGGCCGTGCGCCGGCCGTCGCGCGTCACGTCCGAGATTTTCCTGCCGGGCGCGATCGGCGTCTGGCCGGCGTCGGTCGACAGGGTGATGTCCGACTTCCTGACCCATCCGTTGCCGAACGACATCCGCGTCGTTGCCGACACATCTTCCAGCTTCGGCGGTCCCGGGAGCTCGGGTAACCCGTGCTTGCGCCGCAGCTCGGGGTCCTGCATCAGGCCGCTGTTGTTCATGCCGAGAACGGGCATGAGGTCGTCTTCGGTGAGGAACGTGCCGTTCTCGACGATCGTCGTGGCCTGCTTGCCGTTGCGAAACCCGCGATGCCAGCGCCGCGTCTCGAACGTGAGGAGCACCGCGTCACCCGGTTGCATCGGGCGCGCGAGGCGGTAGATGCGATAGGGGTATGGCTTGCCGTCGAGGATCTGCCGCGCGCCCGCAACGTTGACGCTGGTCAGCTCGACGCCTTCCTCGATGAGACGGACGTGCAGGTCCGCGATCGGCTGTGCCGTCCTGTTGCGGAGCAGATAGCGGCCTTTCGTCATGGCCCGCCGCTCTTCCGTGTAAATGGCGACGTCGAGCGTCAACTCCTCTAGCGACGGCTGCGGCATGCCGATGTATTTGGCGAAGCGCTTTTCATAGTCGACGGCCGCCGCTTCCTTCTCGTCGCTCGTCCGGTACTCATTGAGGATGTTGGTGTTGTAGTACGCATAGGCGCCCGTTGCCGCGAACATCAGAAGCGCGGCGACGGCGACCAGCCCGGGCGCGCCCGCGAGACGGCGCCGCGCCAGTGCGAGCCGTGGCTTCAGGCGAATCTCGGTGCCTCGTCTCCAGAGAAGATGCGCGGCGAGGAGCAGCAGGATGGCGAAGGCGCCCCAGTAGAGCCGGAACGTCCATGCGCCCTTCCAGAACCCGGCCGCTCCATTGAGGTCACTGAGCGGCACGCCCGAGGTCTCGCCGAAATTGAGGAGATGGTGATTGACCCAGCGATGGCTGTTGTTCAACTCCCGCCAGACCAGGAGGAGCACCATCACTGCCCAGCCGATGAACTTGTGGGGACTGAGCGACTGGACGAGGATGGCCACCGCTGCCACGAGCAGCATGTCGAAACTCTGCGGCAGCACGTACCAGAGGAGGTATTTCCCGAGCTCGACGTTCGTGAAGTTCAGCGAGAGCTGCAGGACGATGGACGCGACGACGTTGCAGACGAGCATCGACACGAGCACGAGCGCCAGCGCCATCGTCTTGGGCACGACGTACGCCCAGTTGGGGAGCGGCGCGGCGTCGATGAGCTCGTGCACGCGGCGGTCGCGCTCGCGCCAGACGACCTCACCC
>DASWMP010000100.1:0-2275 GCA_036399695.1 Thermoanaerobaculia bacterium
ACGTGCCGGACGGCTGGACGCGTGTTCTGGAGGCGGCGGAGCTGGAAGACTATGACTATATGCGGTCGCGAATCATCACCGATGTCGCTCCGCACGTGCCGGGCGGTTGGGAGAAGGCGGTGGAGGCAGCGGAGGCGCTCAAGGAGCCGGCCAAACGTGCCTGGGAGCTGATTCACATCGCCCCCCACGTCCCCGAAGGCTGGATGCGCGCGTATGCCGCGGCTGACCTGGTCGACTCCGCCATTTATCGCGCGCGCGCACTGTTCCTTACGGCACCGCACGTGCCGGATAGTTGGGACGTGGCGCTCAGGGCCGCCGAAGCAATCAGCCGTCCGGACGATCGTGCCGCGGCGGTGGCGCGGGTAGCACCGCATCTCCCTGACGGCTGGGCGCGTGCACTCGCCGCCGCCGAGGCGATCGAGCACGACCGCGACCGTGCCGATGCGATGGCGGTCATCGCACCGCACCTGCCGGACGGCTGGGCGCGCGCGCTCGCAGCGGCGGAAGCGTTCGCCAGCGACCGGTCTCGCGCGTATGCGCTCGCCACCGTGGCCCCGCACGTGCCCGACGGCTGGCCTCGCGCACTCGCCGCCGCGGAGGCGGTCCGCCATCCCGTGAAACGTGCCGAAGCTCTCATCAAAGTCGCGCCGCACGTGCCGGAAGGATGGTCACGTGCTTACGCGGCCGTCGACGCGCTGCGGGATCCCACGAAGCGCCGGGAGCTGCTCGCGAAAGTCGCACTGCACGCCGAGGAAGCACTGCCCGCCGCCCTGTCGACCGCGGCCGCTACCGCGGCAGACGACGGAACCCGGGCCCTGGCGCTCGTCGCTCTTGCGCCGAACGTACCGGATGGTTGGAGCCGGGCGATGATCGCCGCGGAAAGCACCGCGCAACCGCTCGCTCGGGCGCACGTTACGAGCGTCGTCGCTCCGCACGTGCCGGACGGCTGGATGCGTGCGCTGCGTGCCGCTGAAGCCATCGAAGACGACGTGTCGCGCGCCGCCGCACTGTTCGTCGTTGCGCCGCACGTACCTGACGGCTGGAGCCGCGTGTTGGCCGCCGTTGAAAGGATCGAAGACGCAGGCCATCGCGCCTGGTCGCTCGTGGACGTCGCGCCCCACGTGCCCGGCGGCTGGGACCGCGCACAGAGCGCCGTCGAGGCCCTCACCGACGCCTCCTCTCACGCCGCGGCGATGTTCGCGCTCGCGCCGCACCTGCCGGACGGCTGGAACCGGGCGTGGAACGCGGCGGAGAAGATCGAGAATCGGCATGAACGTACCCGCACGCTCATCGCGATCGCGCCGCATGTCCCGCAGGGCTGGACCCGAGCGCTCGACGCGGTGCGATCACTCAGCGGCTCTCTCTCGGCCGTGAGGACGCTGGCCGAGATCATCCCGCACGTTCCTGAGGCCCTGCTGACGGCGCAGGAGATCGCGGAGCGGATGCGCCACCCGGGCGATCGCGCCCTCTGTCTCGTCGTGGTTGCACCTTACCTCCCCGACGGCTGGTCACGCGTCATGGCCGCAACGGAGGCGGTGGCGGAAAACGAGCCGAGTGACTGCCGTGTGCGAGCCTTGATCGCCGCCGCGCCACACGTGCCTGGCGGCTGGGAGCGGATGCTGCTGGCTACCGTGGAGACCTGCTATCCGAAGGATCGCGGCAAGGCGCTCGCCGCTGCGGCACCCGATCTCCCCGAGGAGATGCTCGTTTATGCCATCGTCATCGCTAAAGCGATCGAGGACACAGAGCCCCGCATGAACGCACTCACGGCCCTCGCCGCGCGCGTCCCATCGCTGCTGCCCGACCTGAACTGGGACGACAGTCCAACCATGTTCGATCTCGTCGTCGAATGCCGTGCCCCTCTCGAAGGAAGGATTCGCCTCTTCCGCCGCGAGTTCTCCGCCCCCACGACCAAACCCGCCCAGATCCTCGGCCTCGTCGCCGATCACAACGCGGAGCGCTGGCCATTGTCCCCAGCGGACGCCGCTCGACTCGCCACCGCCATCGAGGACATAGGGCGCCGCTGGCCGTGACGGACGGCATGCGTGCGGGATCGCGCTTGCCGATGTCTGCCCACGCCGACGGAGCAGCGGGCGACGCGCACCGATTGCCATCTCGGAGTGCGGTGGCGAATGGAGGGTGTCTCAAAAACAGACGTTAGTCCCTTCGAGGAGCCGGGCGCCTGCGGCGCCGACAGACAAGAGTGTCTGTCCTACATTGAAACATCCGGCGAGAACTGAATGTAGGACAGACACTCCTGTCTGTCCGCGCCCGC
>DASWMP010000101.1:0-2852 GCA_036399695.1 Thermoanaerobaculia bacterium
CACGAATAGCCAGGCACTTTTGCCGGGGTTTCGGACGACATGCCGCGCAGTGTAAAGGATGGGCGGGCTGAGGCGGGGCGGGGGCAAATAGTAAGTGTGCGAAAACAAGAAGTCAGAACGCAGAACGCCGAACGCGGAACGATGAAGGGAAAGGACGGACCTCCGGCCCTCTTCTTAATTCATCGTTCTGCGTTCTGCGTTCTGACTTCTTGTTTTTGCGCGCTACGCAGCGTGTATCTACGCCCAGCACGCCACGGGACCCCACCCCGTTACGCGTGGTTCATCGTCTCGCGGAGCTGGGCCTTGATGGGGGTGGGCTTGCGGTCGGCGCCGAGGTTTACGTAGACGACGTTGGCTTCGGTGACGACGACCTTCTGGTTCGGGTCGTTGCCGCGGATGGCCTCGACCACGACTTTCGTCGTGATCGAGGTCGTTCCGATGCGTTGGGTTTCGGTCCAGAAGCTGACGAGGTCACCGACGAAGACCGGTTCGTGGAAGACGACTTTGTCCATCGAGACGGTGACCATGTTGTTCAGACCCTGGCGGCGCGCTTCGATCGCGCCGGCCTGGTCGATGTACGACAGGATGACACCGCCGAAGATGGTGCCGTGGGCGTTGGTGTCCCGCGGCATCATCAGGACGCGGATTGCCGGTTCCTGCCACTTCTCTGAGACTGCGTCGGGCACTGCTTTACAGGCCCGCCTGCTGGTTCGGCTGCTGACCGTTGTTGAAGAGCGTGTCGTTGATCTCCACCTTGGCGCCCTTGCGGAGGCGCTGCAGGAGCGAAGCGCGGAGGCTGCGGGCCTGCTGCTGGCGAAGGGCGTCGAGGTGGCTGCCGCTGTTCTGCGTCAGCTCGGCCGGCGTCACCTTCTTCTGCTCGACGACCTGGAACGCCACGGCGCCATCCGGCAGGACGACGGGGCCGGCCACCTGGCCGACGCTGGCCTTCATGGCCGCGTCGACGAGCGGCGTCGTGTCGCCGGTGAAGCCGGGCGCCTGACCCTGACGGTTCAGCGTCGCTTCGGTGGCCGGCACGCCCACCTTGGTGGCGACGGCGTCGATGTTCGGCGAGCCGGACATGGCCGCCGTGAGGGCGTTCTTCGCTACGTCCGCAGCCTTGGCCAGACGGGCGTCGGCTTCGACCTTCGGGCGGATCTCGGCCAGCGGCGTGGTGCCGGCCGGGCGGATGAGGGCGACGTACGGGATGGCGATACCGCGCTGCGTACCGACGGCCTCACCGACGTCGCCCTGCTTGGCGGCGAAGACCCAGGTCGAGAGCGGCTGGTTGAACCCGAGGCCCGGGATGGCATCGGCCTTGGCGAACCAGCCGGTGTCATTGGAGCTGACGATGTCGTTGGCGTAGGCGGTGAACTCGTTCACCGAGGCCGGCTTCTTCTGCTTGAGGGCGGCGGCGATGCGATTGACCTCGTTGCGCGCCTGCTCCTTGGCCCGCTCGTCGGAGATCGTCGCGGCGAGCTCGTTCTTCACTTCCTCGAACGGACGGGTGCCGGCCGGCTTGCGCTCGAGCACCTTGACGATGTGGTAGCCGAACTCCTGCGAGCGAATCGGGTCGCTGATGGCGTTGAGCGGGATCGCGAAGATGGCCTGCTCGAATACCGGAATCGTCTGGCCACGGTCGACGAAGCCCATGTCGCCGCCGCTGCCGGAGGACGACGGATCGTCGGAGTGGGCGCGGGCGAGGGCGCCGAAGTCACCGCCGTTGCGGAGCTGCTGGACGACCTGCAGCGCTTCGGCGCGCGCGGCCGCGTCGACGTCGGGAGCGGCGCCCGGATCGACCTTCACGAGGATGTGCAGGACGTGGGCGGACTCGTTCGACTTGTACTGGTCCTTGGTGGCCTCGTAGCGCTGACGGAGGTCGGCGTCCGAGACGGTGATGCGCGAGCGGAGGAGGTTCGTGTCCGCCAGGAGGTAGCGCACCTGGCGCTGCTCGCCGTGCATGTACTTCGCCTGGTTGTTGCGGTAGTACGTCTCGACTTCCTGCGGCGTGACCGTGACGTTGGCCTGCTCGCGCGCCGCCGGATACATGACGAAGCGGATCTTGGCGCTCTCGTTGAGGCGCCGGTACTCGGCCTCGGCGGCCTTCGGCGAGATGACGATCGAGTTGGAGAGGGCGCTCTCGAACTTCTCGAGGGCGATCTCTTCGCCGAGGTCTTCTTCGAACGCCGCGGCGCTCGGATAGCCGAGGGAGCCGGTGACGTACCGGGTGTAGAGATCCATCCCGACGAACTTGCCGTCCGGGCTGAAAGTCGGCATGGCCAGGAGCTTCTTGCGGATCTCGGCCGGATCGGCGTCGAGATTCAGGCGGCGCGCTTCCTGGAGCATGAGCCGCTGATCGATGAGCGAGTCGAGCACCTGACGCGGCAGGCCCATCGCCTCGGCCATTTCCGGCGTGAACTGCTGGCCGTACATCTGGCGGTACATTTCCGTGTAGTTGCGCATCGCGCGCTGGTAGTCGGTGACGGAGATCGTCTCCCCGTTCACCCGCGCGGCGTAGGTGCGCGCCTGGTTCGGGTTGTCGTTGCCGCCGCTGCCACCCAGGCCCATGTCGATGAAGACAAAGCCGAAGATGAACGCCGCGACGACGGCGATTAGGACCCACTTCAGATGCTGGAAACTCTCCCGCATTACTTTGAGCATGAAGAACAACCTTTCGGGGGCGTGACTTTGGTGCGAAGCCTCAGAAAAAGCGGCGCAGTTTACCTATTCCCCGAGGAGAAGGCCAGTTGGGCGGTTGGCGGTTGGGCGGTTGGGCGGGAGCGATGGGCTGGGGGATGGGGACGACGGGGGTATCGGCGCACGCTGTGCGCCTGTACGAGAGAGGGCGCCGCGCT
>DASWMP010000102.1:0-4457 GCA_036399695.1 Thermoanaerobaculia bacterium
CCCCCCCCCACTCCGAGATCAGGTAGCACTTCCCCGGCGCTCTCCTATATCTTCTTTCGCGACACACACGGAGGCGCCCTATGTCCGTCGCGGAGGAAATCACGCTTCGCCATCCCGCTGTCGCCAACTACATCGGCGGCCGTTTCGAACCCTCGTCGCGGAAGCACCTCGACGTTCATGACCCCAGCACCGGCCAGGTAATCTCGAAGGTTCCGCTCTCCGGTGCCGAAGACGTCGACCGCGCCGCAAAGGCCGCGGAAGCGGCGCTGCCCGGCTGGTCGGCGACGCCGATCAAGGAGCGGGCGCAGGTCTTCTATCGCTACAAGGCACTGCTCGAGCGCGATCTCGAGTCGCTGGCGCAGCTCGTCTCCGAGGAGAACGGGAAGATCCTCAGTGAGGCGAAAGCGGAGGTGCTGAAGTCCGCCGAGCTGTGCGAATTCGCCTGCTCCCTCCCTCAGCTCGTCACCGGAGAGGTCCTGGAAGTCAGCCGCGGCGTCGAGTGCCGCATCGAGCGCTACCCCGTCGGCGTCGTCGCCTCCATCACCCCCTTCAACTTCCCGAACATGGTGCCGAACTGGACGATCCCGAACGCTCTCGTCCTCGGCAACACGATGATCCTCAAGCCGTCCGAGCAGGTCCCGATCAGCGCCGGCCGCATCGCCGAGCTGCTGAAGGAAGCAGGCCTCCCCGACGGCGTCCTCAACATCGTCCACGGCGGTCAGGAAACGGTCGAAGCCATCTGCGACCATCCAGTCATCAAGGCTGTCAGCTTCGTCGGCTCGACGAAGGTGGCGAAGATCGTCTACCGCCGCGCCTCCGCAAACCTGAAACGCTGCCTCGCCCTCGGCGGCGCGAAGAATCACCTGATCGTCCTCCCCGACGCCGATCCGGACATGGCCTCCGGCAACATCGTGGCCTCGATGTCAGGCTGCGCCGGCCAGCGCTGCATGGCCGCAAGTGTGATGATGGCCGTCGGCAATACCGACCCGGTCATCGAACGGATGGTCGCCCAGATGCGCGCCCTCGTGCCGGGCCAGGGAGTCGGCCCGGTGATCTCGCGCGAAGCGAAGGAGCGCATCGAGCGCTACATCACGGAAGCGGAAGAGCAGGGCGCGAAGATCCTCGTCGACGGCCGCAACTTCAGCGTCCCGGGCAAGGACGGCGGCTTCTACGTCGGGCCCACGCTCATCGACCACGTCCGCCCGGAGATGCGCATCGCCCAGGAAGAGATCTTCGGCCCCGTGATGGTCATCATCCGCGCGCAGGACGTGGATGAAGCACTGCGCGTGGAGAACGCTTCGCCGTACGGCAACGCCGCCAGCGTCTTCACGGAAAGCGGCGGCATGGCCCGCTACGTCATGGAGCACGCCAGCGCCGGCATGGTCGGCGTGAACGTCGGCGTCCCCGTCCCCCGCGAACCGTTCTCCTTCGGCGGCTGGAACGACTCGAAATTCGGCACCGGCGACATCACCGGCAAACCGTCGATCGAGCTCTGGACGCAGCCGAAGAAGTTCACCACGAAGTGGAACCGCGAAGCGGGAACGAACTGGATGAGTTAGGGGACCCCCGTCCTCCGGCCGGTTTTCGGTTGTTGGTTTTTGGTTTTGGGTTGCTCCGCTCGGGGGGGCGATCGCCGCCGGGCGCAGCACCGAAAACCAAAAACCAACAACCGAAAACCACCCACCGCTCCGCCTTGACGGAGCCACACCGCCCAACTCCGAGTGCTACACTTTCCATTCTTCCAACAAGGGGGCTTCCCATGGCGCCAGACCTGTCGGTCACATTCACCGGAATCAGGTTCGACAACCCGTTCCTTCTTGCCTCGGCACCGCCGACGGAGTCGGACAGCAACATCATGCGTGCGTTCGATGCGGGTTGGGGCGGGGTCGTCACCAAGACGATCGGCATGCATCCCGTCGTCAACGTCAAAGGTCCGAAAACGAAGTTCCTGCGCGCCGACGCCGATTCGTCCCGCCTCTCGATGAAGAAGCGCCCGAACGCGGCGCTGCATTCGTCCTGGAACTGGGAACTGATCTCTGACAAGGGCCTCGACTGGTGGCTCCCGCGGATCGAGCAGATCAAAAAAACGCATCCGAGCAAGATCCTCATCGCCTCGATCATGGCGGGATCGGGTGACGAGCGGGAGCTCGAACACTGGCGGACGCTCACGCGCGCCGTGCAGGACGCCGGCGCGGACGGCATCGAGATGAACTTCTCCTGCCCGCACATGGACCGTGACGACATGGGCGCCAACATCGGCCGCAACCGCCAGCTCTGCTGCCAGGTGACGCAGGTCGTCAAGGACGTGGCCAGCATCCCCGTCTGGGTGAAGCTGACGCCGTCGACGACCGACATCGTCATCGAAGCGAAGGGCGCGTTTGAAGGGGGCGCCGACGCGATCGTCTCGTCGAATACCTTCCCCTCGCTGACGCTCGTCGATCCCGAGACCCTCGAATTCGAGATGAACGTCGAGGGCTACACCTCCAGCGGCGGTCTCGGCGGACCGGCCATCCTGCCGCTGTCCCTGGCGAAGATGTCCCAGCTCACGCAGGCCGTCCCGCAGGGGCAGTTCTCCGGCATCGGCGGCATCTCCGACTTTTCGCAAGCCCTCAACTACTTCGTCCTCGGCTGCGGCACGGTGCAGGTCTGCACCGCCGCCATGCTCGATCACGCCGTCGGCCCGAACGTCATCAAAGAACTGACCCGCGGCATGAGCGAGTTCATGGAACGCCACGGCTACTCCTCGCTCGAAGACTTCCGCGGCATCCGCCGCGACCGCGTCGTCCCACAATCCAACATCAAACGCCCCGACCAGTTCGAATACCACGGCGGACATGACGCGGAAGGCTATGCCGCGATGCAGCCGGAGAAAGTGACAACGTAGGCAGAGGCGGTTGTTGGTTGTTGGTTTTCGGTTTTCGGTGCTCCGCTGCACCGACGCTCTCCGGGTAGCGCAGCACCAAAAACCAACAACCAACAACCAAACCGGAAAACGCCCGAAATCGAATCGCAACCATGAAGACACTCATCACCAACGGCCGCATCGTTACCGCCGTCGACGACTACCGCGCCGATCTGCTCATTGACGGTGAGACCATTGCGCTGATCGGGCTCGACCTGAAAGCCGTCGAGGCCGACCGGGTCATCGACGCGAAGGGGCGGCTTGTGATCCCTGGAGGGATCGATCCGCACACGCACATGGAGCTGCCGTTCGGCGGCACGTTCGCATCCGACGACTTCAACACCGGGACGAAGGCGGCGGCGCATGGCGGGACGACGACCATCGTCGACTTTGCCGTGCAGTCGAAGGGGCAGTCGCTGAACGAGGCCCTGGACGTCTGGTTTGCCAAGGCCGAGGGGAAGACGTCGATCGACTACGGCTTCCATCTCATCTGCACCGACCTGCCGGACGAGCGGTTGCCTGAGATCCGCTCGATGATCGACCAGGGGGTCTCGAGCTTCAAGCTCTTCATGGCCTACCCCGGCGTCTTCCTCGTCGACGACGCCACGATCTACAAGGCCATGGTCGAAGCGGGCGGCAACGGTGGGCTGATCTGCATGCACGCGGAGAACGGCGTGATCATCGACGCCATCGTCAAGCGCGCCCTCGCCGCCGGACACACGGCGCCGAAGTACCACGCGTTGACGCGTCCGCCGAAAGCCGAGGCCGAGGGCGTGCACCGGGCCATTGCCATCGCCGAGATCGCCGAGGCGCCGGTGTACATCGTTCACCTGAGCTGCGACGAGGCGCTGCAGGAAGTGGTGCGGGCGCGCGATCACGGCATTCCGGCGTACGCCGAGACCTGCCCGCAATATCTTTTCCTCGACCAGACCGCGTACGACGCGCCGGGCTTCGAAGGCGCCAAGTACGTCATGACCCCGGCGCTGCGTCCGAAGGAAAACCAGGAGAAGCTCTGGCGCGGGCTGAAGATGAACGACCTGCAGGTCGTCTCTACCGACCACTGCCCCTTCTGCTTCAAGGACCAGAAGCAGCTCGGCAAGGACGACTTCTCGAAAATCCCGAACGGCGGCCCCGGCGTCGAGCACCGCATGAGCCTCATCTACAACGGCGGCGTGGCGCAGGGACGCATCAGCGTCAACCGCTTCGTCGAGCTGACGTCGACGAATGCCGCGAAGATCTTCGGCCTCTTTCCGCGCAAGGGCACGATCGCCGTCGGCAGCGATGCCGACATCGTCATCTTCGATACGGAAGAGGAGATGACCATCAGCGCCGAGACGCACCACATGAACGTGGACTACTCCTGCTACGAAGGAGTGCGCGTGAAGGGCGTGACCAAGACCGTGCTGTCACGCGGACGCGTGGTCATCGACGAAGGTGAGTACGTGGGCAAGCCCGGCACCGGCATGTTCATCAAGCGTGGTGTGACCGGCGCCAAATAAACGAGAGCAATCTCGGAGTGCGGTGGCGAAAGCCACCGCTCTTTTACACGTGTAGC
>DASWMP010000103.1:0-15146 GCA_036399695.1 Thermoanaerobaculia bacterium
GAACGCAGAGCGCAGAACGCAGAACGAGGAAAAGAGAGCGTTCTCAATTCGTCATTCTGCGTTCTGCGTTCTGCGGTCATCTTCTTCACTCCGAAAGGTGCGCTCCCCCGAGCAGATACAACACGGCCATGCGCACCGCCACGCCGTTCGTCACCTGATCGAGGATCACGGACCACGGTCCGTCGGCCACGTCCGACGCAATCTCCACTCCGCGGTTCATCGGCCCGGGGTGCATCACGATGACGCCTTCCTTCGCGCGTGCCAGCCGCTCGCGGGTGAGGCCGAACGTGTTGTAGTACTCGCGGAGCGACGGGAAGCGCAGCTTCCCCTGCCGCTCGAGCTGCACGCGCAGCATCATCACGACGTCCGCCCCCTCGATCGCTTCGTCGAGGGAGTGCACGACGCGCACGCCCATCTTTTCGATTTCCACCGGCATGAGCGTCGGAGGGCCGGCGAGCGTCACGTTGGCCTTCATCTTCGTCAGCAGGTGGATGTTCGAGCGGACGACGCGCGAGTGAGCGATGTCGCCGATGATCGAGACGTTCACGCCCTGCAGGCGGCCGAGCCGTTCCCGGATCGTGAAGGCGTCGAGCAGAGCCTGCGTGGGGTGTTCGTGCGCGCCGTCGCCTGCGTTGATGATCGACACCGGCAGGCGGTCGGCCAGCATCTTCGGCGAGCCCGGATGCTTGTGGCGGATGACCATCATCTGCGGCTGCATGGCCATCAGGTTCTCGGCCGTGTCGATGAGGGTCTCACCTTTCTCCACTGCCGATCCGGAGGCCGAAAAGTTGAGCGTATCGGCGGAGAGGCGTTTCTCCGCGATCTCGAACGAAACACGCGTGCGCGTCGACGCCTCCATGAAGAGGTTGACCACGAGCTGCCCGCGCAATGCCGGCACCTTCTTGACCGGCCGCTCGCTGACTTCCTTGAAGCCTTCGGCGGTGTCGAGGATGAGCTGAATCTCTTCGGGGTTCAGCGGTTCGATACCGAGGAGATCTTTGCTGCGGAGTGCGGAGTTGGCTTCGCGCATAGTTAGTCAGGGGTCCGGGCCCTGGGCCCGGGGCTCAGAGGGAATCAGACGCAGGGTTCGGGGGACTGCCTCTTCCGGGGCCCTGAGCCCTGGGCCCTGAGCCCTGCCTCACCCTATCTCTCCATGATCAACACTTCATCCTCGCCGTCGGTCTCGGCGAGCTTCACCTTGATCACTTCATTCGCATCGGTCGGTACGGTCTTGCCGATGACGTCCGCGTGGATCGGGAGCTCGCGGTGGCCGCGGTCGACGAGGACGGCGAGCATGACCTGGCGCGGGCGGCCGTAATCGATGAGGGCATCGAGCGCGGCGCGGACCGTGCGGCCGGTGTAGAGCACGTCGTCGACCAGCACGACGACTTTCGAATCAATGGACTCCGGCAGCTTGGTCGGTTTGACGACCGGCTGCGGGGCGATGGTCGTGAGGTCGTCACGGTACAGCGTGATGTCGAGGATGCCGAACGCGACCGGCTGTCCTTCCATCTGCTCGATCTCGCGCGCGATCCGCTCGCCGATCGGAACGCCGCGGCTGCGGATGCCGACGATCATCAGATCGTCCAGACCGCGGTTCCGCTCCACGATCTCGATGGCCATACGGCGGATAGCCCGGTTCATGCGGGCGCTGTCCAGGAGTCGCTTCTTAACGTTCATGATTGTGACCTGTGAGCTGCTGTGGCCGGGTGATTTTGCGGCGCGAAGGGTACCACTGAATTGCTGCGCACGGAATCTGCACAAAACAGCTTCCGAGATGGGTGGCAGACCGAAGATCCTGATCGTCGAAGATGACGGTGAAGTGCGTCGTCTGTACGCCATCGGTCTGAACCAGCGCGGTTTCGAAGTGAAGCTCGCCGCGAACGGAGCCGAGGCCCTCGAGCGCGTCGGCCAGGAAAAACCGGACGTGATCCTCCTCGACTGGGTCATGCCCCTCATGGACGGCCGCGAGGTGCTGAACAAGATCGCGGGCATGCACCAGCTCGACATCCCGGTGATCGTCATCAGCGGCCAGCCCGCCCCCGCCTCCGTCGACCCCCGCATCCGCTGCTGGATGGTCAAGCCCGTCTCGATCGAACAGCTCGTGAACGAGATCCAGCGGCCGGTCACGGTGTAGCGCGCCGGCAGCCGTTGTCCGTTTTCCGTTTTCCGTTCGTATTCGCGAATAGCGGCGTCTTCGGCTATCCGGCACCTACGGGCAACGAGCAACGGACAACGAGCAACGGGCAACGAGCAACGGAAACGGATGCCGCCGCGCAACGGGCACAGCGCCCTGCTATCATCCCCGGCTGAATGGCCAAGATCTTCTTCGTCGGCCTCGACGGTACGGAGAAAAGTTACCGGCTGCAGACGCACCGCCCCTTCACCGTCGGCCGCGATCCCGGGAACGACATCATCCTTCGCGACCCGAAGGTCTCGCGGCATCACGCCGAGATCGTCTTCGAGCGCGGCTTTTTCGTGCTGCACGATCTCGCCAGCGCGAACGGCACGTACGTCAACAGTAAGCGCGTACGCGTTGCTCCGCTCACGCACGGCGCCCGGCTCCGTCTCGGCAATACCTATGGCCGCTTCTCCGAGGAGTTGCCGACCGAAAGTGATGCCGCGTCGATGGCCGAGCCGTTCGAGCAGCCGTTGCCGGCACCGGCCACTGCTCCGGCGGCCGTGGGGGGCGTCGATGCGGCCGCCTACAACGGCGCCGACTTGCCGCCGACGCAGGATCTCGGCGATCTGGTCAACATGCCGACGAGCGCGCACGAAAGTATCAGCCTCGAGACGCTCCCTCAGCCCAGGCTCGCCGAGTCTGACGTAAAAAAAAACCAGTAGTAGTTGACGTGCACGCCGGACCTTTCAGCCACGCCCGCTATTCGTTCACGACGGGCGCGCGTGCCGGCGAAGCAGTAACGATCCGCGACGCCGCCAACACCCCGGTCCTCGGCTACCGCTCGTTCGCCAGCGTCGTCGGCATCGTCGCGGCGCTCGTCTCCGGGATCGTCCTGGTGGCCGGCATCGCCTCGGTGCTCTTCCTCATCTCCGAGAAAGCGCCGGTGCGCGCCGTCATCACCCTCGCGCTGACGGCCATCTTCACGACCGTCATCGGCCTGCTCGTCCCGCGCATCCGGGCCACGATCTACGACGGCTCGAATCCCGCGCTGATGATCGAGCAGGTCTCCCGCGGCGCGACGCGGTTCATCGTGACGACGCCCGACGGAAAGCAGCTCGCCACGCTCCGCAAAGGCTTGTTTTCACGGCTGGGCCGCAACCGCTGGACGGTCCTCGCCGAGGATGGCCGTGTGCTGGCGTACGCCGTCGAGGAATCGTTCGGCCGCGCCATGATCGCCAAGCTCCTCGGCAAATTCAGCCGCCGCTACGAAGCAGACGTACGGCTGGGGTTCGACGGCGAGATGGGCCTGATCCGCCGCCGGCCCGACGACGGCGGCAAGACGGATGTGCTCGAGCTCTACGGCGACACGCTCGACCGCCGCATCGCCGTGGCTCTGGCGACGCTGATCCTCGGCAGCGAGCCGTAGCGCGGTCCTACCGGGGTCGAAGCCGAAGGCGGATCTTGTCCGTGGCGGCGTCTTCAGCCCGCCTCGGCGGGCGCCAGCGTTGTAGCCCCGGGCGCAAGCCCCGATGGCGTTGACTTAGAGGTTTGCCTCATGTGGGACAGACACTCCTGTCTGTCCGGCCCATCCCCGAGGTCCTCCAGACAAGCGGCCGTTCGGGTGCACCGGACAGACAAGAGTGTCTGTCACATCTAAAGTTAACGCCATTGGGGCGAAAGCCCGGGTGTACGACGCTGGTGCCCGCCGGAGGCGGGCTGCTCCCAACTCACTTCCTCGCCTGGGCGAACGGCACGACCTCCACGCCGGTGTAGTAATGCCGCAGGATCTGGTCGTACGTATAGCCGCGGAAGGCCATGCCGTACGAGCCCACCTGGCAGAAGCCCGTCCCGTGGCCCCAGCCCTTGCCGAAGAACGTGTAGCGGTCCATGCCGTCGGGGTCTTTCGTCTTCTCGTACGCAAAGAGGTTGTCCGGCACGTTGAGTGACCAGCGCACCGGCAAGCCGCGCAGCATGAACTTGCGGCCGCCTTCGGCCGTGACTTCCAGCTCGGCGATGCGTTGGGAAGCGTCGATCGTCACCGGACGGATGTCGACCAGTTCCTGGATCGCATTCCGGCGGTTGATGACCGGCACGAGCTCCTCGGCGCGGTAGCTGCGCGTCCAGTTCGCGAAGTTCGACGTGCGGTCGAACGACGCGCCGTCATAGTTCGCCTGCACCACGACGGCCACGGGCGTCTTCTGCCCGTTCTGCAACACCGTCGCACGGTCGCCCACCATCACCTGCAGCGTCTTGTACTCCTGGTACCGGTCGGCGACGCGGCGGAACATCGGGATGCCGGCCGGCAGCGTGAAGTTCGTGACCTTCCCTTCAGCCTTCAGCGACACGGCCCGGCCGTTGATGCGGTGGATCTTGGCGTTCGCTTCCTGCAGCACGCCGTGCTCGCGCAGCCAGGCGCCGAGGAGCGAGTACAGCTCCTCGCGCGGCATCGCCTGCGTCAGGTCGACGCGGTCGAGGTACTGCGCCGGAAGCACGCCGTACTTGATGAGGAACGCCGCCGACGTGTAGACCTCGTCGTCCGTGTTCTGCGTCTGGGGGAAGTAGTACTTGCGATCCTCGGGGAGCGTGAGCGCGCGCCCCTTCTCATCGAGACGCATGACCGTCGCCAGGTAGCGCAGCACGTCACCCCGGCGGCTCGAAGCCGGACGCACGTCCGACGGCGCAGCACCGGCGAGCCGCAGCGCCGCGGCGACGCCGCGCTGCACTTCCGCCGCGCTCCAGCTCGTCGCGTTCTCCGGCAGGCCGGCCAGCAGGGCGAAGAGCCGGGCGTTGACCTGCGTCTCCGTCAGGAGGCCGCTGTCGGCGCGGCCGGCGATCGGAATCGTCTCCAGCTCCACGCAGCGGGCGCGGCGGAGGTACGGCTCGTTCCGGCCGGGAAACATCGTGCCGACGTCGCTCGTCTCGCCGCCACAGGTGGAGGTGTAGAGCGAGTCGATGAGGACGCCGTTGTGCGAGATGACCATGCCGGCGGTTTCGGTCACGGCCTGGCTGCTGAGCGGATGCTCGCCGGCGAAGCCCTTGTAGGCCTGGCAGGCAGGGCCGGGGCAGATGTCGTAGCCCTCGCGGCCGTACTGATTGAGGTTACGGAAGGCGTACGTGCGCGCGGCCGTGGCCTGCGCCTTGAGCGCTTCGAGCTCGTCGTAGATCGTCGGTCCCATCTCCGCCGGGACCACGCCGAGGAGGTAGTCCTCCATGTTCAGCTCGTTGATGACGTTGAGCAGGCCGCGCTCGTTGACGAAGAGACGTCCGGCCGTGCGATACGGGCCGCCGGCGAGCGTGAGCGTATCGGCCGTGACCGGGATGATCTGCATCCACTCGCCTTCGATGGTGGCCGTGTCCCTTTCGTCGTCCGTAATGCGGAAGCGCTTGACGAACTGTTCGCCCGCCGGACGCTTCACGATCATCATGTCCTTCCCGTAGCCGCCGGCGATCAGCCGGTCGCGCACGGGACGCGCTTCGTCTTCCGTGGCGAAGCTGCCGACGAGGATGCGGTACGAGCCGGCGGCGGTATCGAAGACGCGCTGCACCGGCAGATTCGTCTCCGTGCCGACCTTCTCCGCGAAGGCGCGGGCGCTGTTGGAATCGCTGATCGAGCTCGCCTGAACCGCATAGCGCAGCGGCGAGTCGCCCAGCGGCGCCGTCACCGTGAAGCCGCGGCGGAGCGTCGAGGCAGCGCCGGCGTCGCTGACCAGAAAGTAGCCGCCGGCGACGCGGGGAAAGGAGACCGACGTCTGGTCGGTCTGCAGCCCCACGCGGATGCGCGGCTCGGCAATCGTCCGCGTGACGCTCGCGACCGGCGTCAACGCATTGCCGGAACGGGCCGGAGGCGCGGTCGCGACAGGCGTCGTGGAGGGCGCCGGTGTGGTCGAAGGAGCCGGCCCGGTGGCGGCGCAGGCGGCAAACAGCAAGAGGGACAGCGTGGCAATCGAACGCATTGATTCTCCGTGGCGGGGGGTCGTGGTCAGCAGTCGTTTTCGTAGGAGCTGTTTTTGGTTTTTGGTTGTTGGTCAAACCAAAAACCGAAAACCAACAACCAAAAACCGCTCCAACCAGCCACTGACCACCGGCCACTGACCACCTAAAAAAAGGCCCCCGCAGTTTCCCGCGGGGGCCGTTGAAGTCAATCGGGAAAGACGGATTACGGCAGGATGAGACGGATCACGACGCGGCGGTTGCGCAGGCGGCCTTCCGCGGTCGTGTTGTCGCCCACCGGATCGCTCGTGCCGCGGCCTTCCACCGTGATCCGCGTCGGGTCGATCCCATGGCGGCTCACGAGGTAGTCACGGACGGCCTCGGCGCGACGACGGTCGAGGTCGCGGTTCGGGCCGGTGTTTTCACGGTCGTCGGTGTAGCCGATCACCAGGGCGGTCGCGGACGGCTCCTGCTTCATGCGGAGCGCAACTTCATCCAGGATGGCCTTGGCGATGTTGGTGAGACGAGCGGAGCCCGCCTCGAAGTGAATCTCGTCGGTGCGCAGATCCTGCGGCTGACGCGGCGGAACGATTTCCGGCGTCGGCGGCGGGACCGGAGCGGGTTCCGGAGCCGGAGGCGGCGGCGGAATCGGAGCCGGAGCGGCCGGAGCCGGAGCAAGTGCGGCCATGGCGAACGGCGCGTAGTGCAGACCGACGAGACCCGACAGACCGCAGTCGTCGAGCTCCGTGATACGGCACTCGTCGTTGTTCTCGGCGAACTTCGCCACGTTCCAGCGGGCGCCGGCCGAGAGGCCCCAGCCGCTGTTGCCGAACCAGTGACGGATACCCGTCAGCAGGAACAGCGGAGCGTCCGGTTCGCGGTCGCCACCCGTGTAGAAGCGGGCATTGACTTCACTGATCCAGTTGGTCGTCCGCCAGAAGCCGATCGGGACGTTGAAGCCGGCGTCGAGACGAAGCTCGTTCGGCAGCTCGACGTCGTCGGCGATGCCACCGGGGAAGTTCGTGTCGTCGGCGTCGCGATCGCCGCGAGCGACGTAGGTACCGGCCAGCGAGAAGATCCCGCGGGTCCAGTGGGCACCGAGACCCAGATCCATGCTGCCGGTGGCGATGCCGCTGTCGCTGTCACCAGTCGGGAGATCGACGAAGCCCGAAACGGCGAAGCGCGACGCGGCGTCACGCGGGAGCAGGCCGAACTTGGTGGCGAGACGGACGTTGCCGAGACCGCTCTCCGTGAAGTCACCCTGATGGAAGTAGCCGTTGATGAAGCCCACGCGATCGCCACCATTGGACACGATCCGGTCCCAGGGCAGCATCGCGCTGACTTCCCACCGGTCGGTCAGACCAACGCCGATCGAGGCGCTGAGGCGATACAGGTCATAACTCATGTCCTGATAATCGCGAGCCGAAGGCGGGGCGAATTCCTGCGCCGAGCCGGCCAGCAGGTCGTAGTCGTTGAAGTAGACACCAAACGACCAGTCGCCCTGCCGAAGGGTATCGGCGGTCACGATCTCGAACAGACCCGTCTGCCCGCTGGAGCTGGGGGCAAGCAGATTGATCTGATCTTCTCGCGTGAGATTGAGCATTACTTCCTGGGCCTGCAGGATCCCCGGAGTAACGATCAGGAAACATAAAAGGGAAAGGATCAGCCGATGCTTGAGACGCAACAAGTTAACACCTCCTAAAACTGCTTCGCACGGTCACCGTCCGCAGCTATACAATGCCGGGCGTTCTACAAAACATGTGCCAGAGCACTCGAGCGTCTTTCACGTAAAGACTTCAAGTTCTTGACTTTACCATACGTTGAGTGGCAGATGGTCAGGTGACCCTCACCCCGAAAGGAAACCTCTAACGATGCGTACTCTCCGTCTGGTCCTCCCGCTCGTGGCAATTCTTGCCTCGCTGCCGGCGCTCTCTCAGACGACTACTCCCCCTCCGCCGACGCCTCCTACGGACCAGGAAGAAGCCCCGACGGCCACCCTCTCGGATGCCGCCAGCGGCACCTACGAGCGGCGCGACAACTTCCCCAGCATCAACGTTTACCTTCCGGAAGGACAGGCTTCCGTACGCCTCCGCCGTCTCATCCGCAACGTCCTCTTCGAGACGCAGATCGACTACGAGTTCGTCAACGGCGACATCTCCACCTTCCTCCGCTACAAGTACTACGCGCGCAATTACACGTACCGCCTCGGCCTGTTCGATTCGATCGAGTTTCCAGACATCGGCGATGACAGCGAACAGGAGTTCGAGCGCGTCCGCGGCGGCCTGCTGCTCGTCGGCGTTCCGAAGGATTACGACAACCGGTACTTTTTTCTCCTCCAGAACGATCGCCTGACGTTCGGCGACACTGACGACCCGGACAATCGCAAGAACAACATCTACGCGAAAGTCGGCTATCAATTCGGGACGCCGTTCGACGAGCGGATGAACGCCATCGTCGGCGAGAGCCGCGGGCGCATCACCCCGGTCCTCACCGCCTTCCGCGACATCGGGACGCAGCGCACCGGCATCGCCGCCGCCATCACGCAGTCTTCCGAGGTGGCGACCGGCGACTACCACTACACGAAACTGGAAGGCGAAGGGCTGCGGCGGTTCGACCTCACGTCCACTTCCTTCATCTTCTCCCGCCTCCACGCCGGCGCGTTCCTCGGCCGGAAAGAGGCCGAGCTCGACCTCGACAACGACGGCACCCCTGACGATCCGGAGACGCTGCCGGAGATCATGCGCTACACCATCCCCCGCTACGAGATGTTCCGTCTCGGCGGGCGCGAGGCGCTCAAGTCGGTCGGCGGCGACGATGCGATCGGCACCCACGAGCTCCACCTGACCAACGAGCTGTTCGTCCCGATCTTCCGCAACAAGAGCTACCGGACCGGCGCGCTGCGCTGGAACACGATGTACGGGATCGCATACGTCGGCGCCGGCACGGTCGGGTTCGACTTCGACGACGTCGCCGATACCGGCAACATCACGGTCGACGCCGGCCTCGGCACCGAGACCGCCCTGACGCTGCGCGACTTCGACGTGTACCTCAGCGTGATCGTGGCTCACACGCTGGAAGCGCCGAAGGACATGGGCGGCACGAAGGTGCGCTTCTCGATCCGTACGGTGCGCTGAGCGCCCCGCGAGTTGGCGGTCGGCAGTAGGCGGTAGGCAGTGGAATCCTGCAAACGAGAAAAGGCCGGCTTCCGCCGGCCTTTGTCTCATCCCCCGATTCCGGGGCAGGTTTTCGTCGTTTTCGTCTCTCTACTGCCAACTGCCAACTGCCAACTGCCAACCACCTCGCGCTAGTTCCGCTGAAAGTCGGTGCGTACTTCGCGAACACCGTCGATGTTGCGGAGAAGCTGGACCGCCACATCCTTCTGCAGCTCGTGGCTCACGAGGCCGGCGACGCTGAGGACGCCACCTTCGGAGGAGACGCTGAAGCGGCAGCCGTCGAGCGAGCGGTGGATCGTCAGCTCGCGCTCGGCGCGGCGGGCGATGGCGAGATCGTCGGGCGCCTCGATGGTCTGCACGAGGTTGGCGACGCGGCCGTAACCGAGCGACTGCGCGATACGGGCAGCTTCAACAGCCTGGGCGCGATCGGCTGTACGGCCACGGATGACGACGATGCCGCCGACTTCGAAGACCTGGAGGCGGTCGATATCGGTGATGCCGGCTGCGACGAACTTAGAGGTGAGGTCGATCGCCTGCGGCGTAGCGGCCGAAGCGACATTTGAAGTTCCGATCAGGATCGCTGCTGTGAGGACTGCTGTGAGAGTCGTGCGCGTCATGAAATTTATTTGCGCCTCCTGCCAGCCTATAAAAGCATCCGTCGTGCCAGAAAATCGATTTGTTAGTTTTCAACACCTTACCACGGATGAGCCGCAAAAATTACAGCCCCGCTCTGCGCCGGGATGGCAACCACTGCCGGTTCTTCCTGGTACTTCAATGATTTGTCATGATGCTCCCATACTTTCCAGAAAAGAAGGGAGACGAGCAGGCAAATCGCGGCAATCCCGAAAAACGCGAAAAGTCGTCGCATGAGAGAAAGAAGGAGCAATGGCGAGGCCAGCGGCGGGACGGGAGGATTGAGGATTGGGGATTGAGGATTGAGGATGGCTCCGCTGCACCGGGCCAGCCGCCGGGGCTCGGGATTGTGGATTGAGGATTGAGGATGGCTCCGCTGCACCAGGCCAGCCGCCGGGGCTCGGGATTGTGGATTGAGGATCAGGGGACGAAGTTGCGACGGCTCCCCGTGCAGCGAAGCCATCCTCAATCCTCAATCCTCAATCCCGCCAATCCTCAATTCAACGGATAATCCGCCCGTGTCCCCTGTCCAAATCCTTCCCTCGGATCTGGTGAACCAGATCGCGGCCGGAGAAGTCGTGGAGCGGCCGGCCTCGGTGGTGAAGGAGCTGGTCGAGAACGCCATCGACGCCGGCGCCTCCACCATCGACATCCTCCTCGAGAACGGCGGCCGCAAGACCATCGAGATCCGCGACGACGGCTCCGGCATGTCCGAGGCCGATGCGACGCTCGCGCTCGAACGGCACGCCACCTCGAAAATTCGCGACTTCAACGACCTCACCCACGTCCGCACCCTCGGCTTCCGCGGCGAAGCGCTCCCGTCCATTGCTTCCGTCTCCCGCTTCTCCCTCACGACGTGGGACGGCACCAGCCCCCACGCCACCGAGATCGTCTGCGACCCCCTCACCGGCCAGCGCAGCGTCCGGCCGGCGGCGCGCGACCGCGGCACGACCATCGCGGTCCGCGAGCTTTTCGAGAACGTGCCGGCGCGGCGCAAGTTCCTCCGCAGCGCCGACGCCGAGTTCCGGGCCATCATCAGCGTCGTCTCGTCCTACGCGCTGCCGCTCCCGACGCGCGCCTTCCGCGTCGAGCACAACGGCCGCGTCGTCCTCGACCTCCCCCCCGCCACCGACGGACGCGAGCGCGTCCTGCAGATCCTCGGCAACGACGCCGCGCCGCACCTCGAATCCTTCGACCGAAAGATCGGCGCCGCGCGTGCGGCCGGCTACGTCACGCGCGGGCTCCGCTACGGCAGCCGCCGCAACCAGTTCTTCTTCGTCAACGGCCGCCTCGTGAAGGACCGCGTCCTCACGCACGCGGCCAATCGCGCCGGCGACGCGTTCGACTTTGACGGCCATCCGGCCATCGTCCTCTTCCTCGACATCGCGCCCGAGCTGGTGGACGTGAACGTTCATCCGGCGAAGACGGAAGTGCGCTTCCGCGATTCGTCGCAGGTGCACGTGGTGGTCGAGCAGGCGCTCAAGCGCGCCATCGGCGGGCCGGAAGAAGGTGGAGGCCTGCTCGGCGGCGACGTGCCGGCGGCGTCGGCGTCGTACTCACCGTCCGCCGGCAACAGCTTCTCCAATGGGGGACAGACGCTCCTCTCTCCGCCGCGCCTCGACGGCCGTGTCCCCGGCGCCCCGTGGAGTCCCGAGTTCGTGCCGCTCTTCCAGAAGCAGCAGGGGGCGACAGCGGGAGCAATGGTGCAGCCGCCCGTCTCGCCGATCGGCCTCGCCGAGACGTACGACCCGTCGCCGCAGCTCGGCGATCTGCAGGGCCGCATCATTGGCCAGTACCGCCTCAGCTATATCCTGCTGGACACGCCCGGCGGGCTGCGCCTCGTCGACCAGCACGTGGCGCACGAGCGGGTGCTGTACGACCGTTACCTCGAGCGGGTCGAGCAGCGCGCCGCCGTCGCCCAGCAGCTCCTGACGCCGATCCTCTGGGAAGGAGGCGCTGCCGAATGTGCCGTCCTGGAGTCGCACGCCGAGGAGCTGCGCGCCGTCGGCTTCGACGTCGAACGCTTCTCCGGCAACGCCTTCGCCATCTCGGCCGTCCCGCCGGAGCTGATCCGCAACGACGTCGACGGCTTCATCCGCAAGCTGATCGACGCGTCGCTGGAGGAGAAGAGCTCCCACGTGACGCGCGTCCGCGAGCGCATCGCCGCGTCGCTGGCCTGCCAGGCCGCCATCAAAGTGCACCGGCCTCTTTCCGGCGAGGAGATGGCCCGCGTGGTCGCGGAGCTGCTGCGCTCTTCGAACCCCTTTGCCTGCCCGCACGGCCGGCCGATTCTGGTGGACATCAAGCACATCGACATCGAGCGCCACTTTCATCGGAAGTGAAGCGAGAACCAATCTCGGAGTGCGGTGGCGAACGCCACCGCTCTGCTACACGTGTAAGAGAGCGGTGGCATTCGCCACCGCACTCCGAGATCGGTCCCATCGCCTACCCCGGGGTAGGGAAACCCACCCGCCCAACCACTCCTCCCCCGTGAACTGGCTCTCCACGATCTTCCCCGCCCGGCGCATGGCTCCGCGGGAGCTCGGCCGGCGCGGCGAGCGGCGAGCGGCCTGGTTCTACCGGCTGCGCGGCTACCGCATCCTCGGGCGCAACGTCCGCTTGCGCTCCGGCGAGATCGATCTCGTCGCACGGCGCGGCCGGATCATCGCCATCGTCGAAGTGAAGACGCGGCAGAGCCTCATCGCCGGGCCGGGTTACGCGGCCGTCGATACACGCAAGCGGGAGCGCCTCGTGCGGCTGGCCGACGAATACGCGGCCAGGCATCCGGGCGCACAACTCCGCTTCGACGTCCTCTCCCTCGAATGGACCGGCCGCCGCTTCGTCCTCACCCACTTCCCCGACGCTTTCCGGGTGATGAGCGACCCCTGCCGCCCCTGGCAGTGGCGCGTCTGACCGCGCAGTGATAAGACACTCATGCACTCCTTAGAAATAATGAGTCTTTCGGCTCGCCTTCGCGCCGGCACATGGAGCGCGTGCACGTCGGTTCCTCGGCCATCGCCGCCATCGGCTACGACCTCGACTCGCGGGTGCTGGAAGTCGAGTTCCGCTCCAGGCGCATCTACCGCTACGCCGGCGTGCCGCCCGAAGCCGTCGAGGCACTGCTGACCGCAAATTCCATCGGCTCCTACTTCAACCGCCGCATCAAGCCCCGCTATCGCATGGCCCGGCTCAGGAAGCCGTCCGCTCGAACACCATGATCCAGTTCGTCTCCCAGGTCTTCCCGCCGTCGCCTGAGAAGGACTGCTCCCAGCGCGCGGCGTCCGGGCCGTCCGTCGTCCAGAGGAAACGGACGTAGATCATCCGGCCGCGGAACAGCTCCTGATCGTAGAACTCGCCGACGCCGTTCACCCACTGCCCCGTCATCGGCACGTCGAGGCGGCCGTTGTTCCGGTTGCCCCAGTAGATCGCCCACTGCTCCGACTTCGGGTCGTACAGGCGGAGCGTCATCCCATGGATCTCACCCCACGGCGTGTCGAGCGCTTCGAACTCGTCGAGGTTGGCCAGCCCGCCCCAGACGCGCCGGGCCACGCTCGTGGCGTCGAACTCCACCCATTCACTGCTGCCGGCGAGCGGCTCGCGCAGACGGCGGTTCCGCACGCGCCACGTACCGAAAAGGAAATCGAAATCAGCATTGCTCATGGGCGCCATCGTAGAAAGCGGGTGGTACTCTCGCGATGACCACTCCGCGCGCCATGACGATGACCACTTACCTGACGTTCGACCGGCGCTCCAGCGTGCCGTTCTACCGCCAGATCTACGACGCCGTCCGCGCCTCGATCGTGGCCGGCCGCCTCCGCGCCGGCGAGCGGCTGCCGTCGACGCGCGCGCTGGCCACGGAGCTCGGCATCTCGCGCCTGCCGGTCGTCGTCGCGTTCGAGCAGTTGCTGCACGAGGGTTATCTCGAAGGACGCACCGGCTCCGGCACCTACGTCGCGGCCTCGATCCCCGACGAGCTCACCACCGTCGCCCGCAAGCCTGCCGTTGCGGAGAAGAAGACGCGGCCCGCCGAAGCGCCGCGCCTCGGTCCCTTCCGCGTCAGCCTCCCGGCGCTCGACCAGTTCCCCCGCCGCCTCTGGTCGCGCCTCGTCGGCCGTCACGCGAAGAGCATGACGCCGGAGCAGATGGCCTACGGCGACCCCGCCGGCCACGCGCCGCTGCGCGCCGCCATCGCCGATTACCTCCGCACCGCACGGGCCGTGCACTGTGAGGCCGGCGACGTCCTCATCGTCTCCGGCTCGCAGATGGCGCTGCAGATCTGCGCGCAGGTGCTGCTGCCGCGTGGCAGCAGCGTTGCGGTCGAGGAGCCGGGCTACCCCGGTGCCCGCGACGCCCTCACCCGCGCCGGCGCGACGCTCGTGCCGGTCGCCGTGGACGGCGAAGGTCTCGACGTCGATGCGCTCGATGCCCGCCAGAACATCCGCGCCGTCTACGTCACCCCGTCGCATCAGTACCCGCTGGGCATGTCGATGACGGCCTCCCGCCGCATCGCGCTGCTCGAATGGGCGCGCCGCCGCAACGCCTGGATCATCGAAGACGATTACGACAGCGAATACCGCTACGCCAGCCGGCCCCTCGGCGCACTCCAGGGCATGGACACCGCCGCCCGCGTGATCTATCTCGGCTCGTTCAGCAAGGTGCTGTTCCCGTCGCTGCGCGTCGGCTACGTCGTCGTCCCGCCGGAACTGATGACGGCGTTCCTCCGCGAGCGCGAAGCGATCGACCTCTTCTCCCCGATCCTCGAACAGCTCGTGCTCACGGACTTCCTCGCCGAAGGCCACCTCGCCCGCCACGTCCGCCGCATGCGCCTCCTGTACGAGCAGCGCCGCGACGCGCTGGTGCGCGGCCTCCGCGAGCACGCCCACCTAGAACCGTACAACACCGACGCCGGCCTGCACGTGACGGCGTTTCTGCCCCGCGGCATGGATGACCGCGAGCTGGTGCGCGCCGCGATGCAGCGCGGCCTCGACCCGGTCGCCCTCTCCACCTGCTACCTCGGCCGCCGCCCGAAGAGCGGTTTGATTCTCGGCTTCGGCGGCACCAGCGAACGGCGGCTTCTCACGGCCTGCCGCACCCTCGGCGAACTGCTCTGATCTCGGAGTAGGGTGGCGTTCGGAGGGTGTCTCAAAACGGTGCGCCTCGATCTACTCCCTTGGTTCTGCCGTCGATGAACCGGCGCCTGCGGGCGCGGACAGACAGGAGTGTCTGTCCCACATTCAGATTCCGCCGAATATCGGCACCCGCGGGCACGCTGGCATTCAATGTGGGAC
>DASWMP010000104.1:0-10767 GCA_036399695.1 Thermoanaerobaculia bacterium
CGCCTCCTTTACGCCTGCTGGAAGAACCGCACCGCTTATGACGAAGCTCGCTATCTGCAGCAGCTCGCTAGGCGAGGCTCAACCCTGGCCAACGCTGCCGCGTGACTTGACAGGAAGGCTCAGATGTCCGGAGGCCCCCCGTCGTCCCCCTGTAGAATGGATAAAGTGACAGACATTGATTACGCGGCGGCACTGGCGGCGGAGAGTCGGAAGTGGGGGGAGCACCTCCAGGTCGAGGCTTCGGGGGAGTGGCATGCGTGGCTCGACCATCCGCTCGTGTCGCGTCACTACCATGCGCGGGCGTTGCTCGACGGGCGGCCCTGGGAGGCGTGGGCGGCGCATCGATTGGGGAGACCCGCGGCGCGGAGTCTCGACCTCGGGTGCGGAGCGGGGGAGAAGAGCCTGACTGTCCACCAGGCTGGGAGCACGCTCGAGACCCATGGGCTCGACATCAGCGAAGATCGCATTGCCGCGGCGGAGCGGATGCGTCAGGCGCATGGTCTACCGGGCCAGTTCCGGGTCGCCGACGTCAATACCGCCACGTTGCCGGCGAACACCTACGACCTGATCTTTTCCAGCCACAGCTTGCACCACTTCCTCGCGCTCGAGCATGTCATGGCCCAGGTGCACGACGCCCTGACCGAGGATGGACTGTTCATCCTCGAAGAGTTCGTCGGACCGACGCAGTTCCAGTGGACCGACCAGCAGATCGAAGTCGTCAAGACCCTCATGGCGCTGATTCCCGAAGACCTGCGCATGCTGCGCTGGGGAGCCGTGAAGCCTTACGAAGGACGTCCGACCGTAAAAGACGTCGTCGCGGCGTCACCGTTCGAGTCCATCCGGTCCGCCGAGATCGTCCCGATCTTCAAGCGCACCTTCCACGTCATCGAGATCCGTCCCCTCGGCGGCACGTTGCAGCATCTTCTGTACAACGGCATCGTCCACAACTTCACCCTGGACCGCCGCGACGCCACCGACTACGTCCAGGCCATCATCGACATCGAAGACGCCATGATCGATTCAGGCTTGCTGCCCAGCGACTTCGCGCTGCTCATCGGCCGGCGTCGCCGGACCGCGACACAGTAGCCGCCGCGGCGGCGACAGCCTCGTGGATGGGCGTATTCGCCTCATTTCTCGCGTGACGGACAGGATTGTCCGTCCTCCACTGGTGCGTCGCGGTGTCCGTCACGCGTCAACGGGCGCCACGAAAAGAGCCGCACGCCCCTACGAAACCGGCAGCGTCGCCCGGAGGATCGTGGCGATCCTCGACGATGCCCGTCCGTCGCCGAAGGCGTCGGTCGGCTGGCTCATCCCCTCGCGGTGCACGTCGTCCGAGAGCAGCCGTCCCGCGGCTGCCACGATCGACTCCTGCACCGTCCCGACCAGGCGCACGTTCCCAGCGCGGACCGCCTCTTCGCGCTCCGTCGTATCGCGCATCACCAGGACCGGTTTGCCGAGCGTGGGGGCTTCCTCCTGCACGCCGCCCGAATCCGTGAGGATGAAGTGGCTGCGCTGCATCAGGTGGACGAACGAGACGTAGTCGACCGGCTCGATCAGGTACACCCGGCTGCTCTCGCCGAGGATGCGGCGGACCGGGAGGCGGACATTCGGATTCAGGTGGACCGGGTAGACGATCTCCACCTCCCGGTGCTCTTCGGCGATCTCGGCCAGCGCATTACAGATCGACTCGAACCCGGCGCCGAAATTCTCGCGCCGGTGGCCGGTCACGAGGATCATCCGCCGGTCGTCGTCGAGGAACGAGAAGTCGTCGTCGAGCCGGGCGCGGAGAGCCGCGTCGCTGTCGATGCGTGACACCGTCCGCTTCAGCGTGTCGATGACTGTGTTGCCGGTCACGTGAATGCGCGCCGGGTCCGTCCCCTCGCGCAGCAGGTTCTCGCGGGCGTCTTCCGTCGGCGCGAAGTGCAGCCGCGTGACGATACTCAGCAGCTTCCGGTTCACTTCCTCCGGCCAGGGGGCGTAGTCGTCGCCGCTGCGGAGGCCTGCCTCCACGTGCGCGACCTCGATCCCGGCGTAGAAGGCCGCCAGGCCGGCCGCGAAGGCGCTGGTCGTATCCCCCTGCACCACCACCACGTCGGGGCGCATCTCCCGCAGCACCTTGCTCATCCCGGCGAGGATCGCGGCCGTGACGGTGGCGAGGTCCTGGTCCGGTTTCATCACGTCGAGGTCGGCATCCGGCACGATGTCGAACAGCCGCAGCACCTGCGCGAGCATCTCCCGGTGCTGCCCGGTGACGCAGACGCGGACCCGGAACGAAGCGTTGCGGCGCAGCTCGTCGATGACGGGCGCGAGCTTGATGGCTTCCGGACGGGTACCGAAGACGAACAGGACCGTGGACATTTTGGGAGCAAACAATAACACGTGTCTGCTACCCTGCCGGTCCGGCGCGTCCAGTCGCCCTCCGTACAGTCTATGAACGTCCTGCTGTTGAGCTCCCGCTTTCCCTGGCCCGCCTTCACCGGCGATCGCCTGCGTGCCGCGATCTGGCTCGAGGCGCTGGGGGAGGAGGCGAACGTCGCCCTCGTTGCGCCGGCTGGTACGGTTCCGGCCGCCGCGCCGCGCCTCCGTTTTTACACCGCGGAGCGATCCATGCGGCGAGGGGCGGCCGGGGCGTTGCGGGTGCTGCGAGGCGCTCCGGTGAGCTCGCTGCTCGCCGCGCCGTACGATTGGGCCGAAGCCATCGGGCAGGCGCGGGAGGAGTTCGGGCACTTCGACGCCACGACCGTCCTGCTGTCGCGGCTCGATCCCTGGGTGCGCGAGCTGCTGCCGGAAGGCTTTCACCTGCTCGACGCCATCGACTCCCTGCGCCGCAATGTGGCCGAGCGGTCGCGCGAAGCGTCGCCGCTGACGCGCTGGTTCTGGCGTGCCGAGTCGCGGCGGCTGGGGCGGGCGGAGCAGGAGGCGGCGCGGGCGTACGGACGGGTCATCGTCGTCAGTCCCGAGGATTGCGACGAACTGCGGGCGGTGGCCATCTCGAATGGTGTGGTCATCCGGCCGCTTGCGGCAGCGCCGCGCCGCTACGACTTCGGCTTCTGGGGACGGCTCGGCTACTTTGCGAATGCCGATGCCGTGGCCTGGCTCACGTGCGAGATGTGGCCGGCCATCCGCGCGCGGCGGCCCGAGGCCACGCTCGTCATCGCCGGTGCCGGCGCGCCCGCGGGATTGCGGGCGCTGCATGGACGCGACGGCATTTCCGTCGTCTCGCCGGTCGACGACATGGCCGCGCTCGCGCGGCAGGTGCGCGTGGCGTTGATGCCGGTCCGCTACGGCACCGGCCAGGCGAACAAGACCCTCGAAGCGGCGGAAGCAGGGTGCGCCATAGCCGGCACGCCGCAGGCGCTGCGCGGCCTGGAGCCGCTGGCCGCGCATGCCGCCATCGCCGGCGACGCCGCGGGACTCGTGCACGCGGCCGTGTCTCTGATCTCCGACGCGGCGCGCCGTGCAGCCATGGCCGCCGCGGTCCGGCAAGCCGTGGAGACGCATTACGCGCGCCGCACGACGCTCGCACGGCTCGCCGCGCTCGTCCGGCGGCGGGAGGTGGCGGCATGATCCGTCCGCGCTCCAAAGAACGCTGGTTCCGCACCGCCATCGTCGTCGTCAGCGACTTCCTGATCGGCTGGGGGGCGCTCTACGCCATCGTCGAGCTGCGCCGCAATTTCAACCTGGCCTTTACGAAGTCGCTCCTGCCGGTGTCGAAGTTCGAGCTCGATGCGCCGATCGTGCTGCTCTTCGCGCTGTCGCTCGTCTGCGCGCTCGGGCTGAGCGGCTTCTATCATGACCGCGTCACGCCGCGGACGCGCCCTTCGCTCATCACCGCTCTGGTGATCCAGGCAGCCCTCGTGGCCATCGGAGCGACGCTGCTGGTGCGCCCGCTTCCTCGGACCGTGATGTTCGCCGTGCCGCTGTTCGAGCTGCTCGCCTTGCCGCTCTGGCGCCGGATCCTCCGCGCCATCGCCCCGATCCGCCCGCGGCAGACCATCCTCGCAGGCGAGCCGGCCGACCTCGAGCGGGCCATGGCCGGCCTCCGTTTCGCCGGCGGCTCCCGCGTCGCCGTCATCGAGGAGATGAGTCTCCGTCTCGACGACCTGACCGATCCGGCGCGGCGCGTACGCCTGCGGGAGGCGGAAGAAGTCATCTGCGTCTCCCCCGACACCAACTCGCGCGTCCGCCTCGAGCTGCTGCGCATCCGCGGCCCGCGCGGCTTCCTCATGCTCGCCTCGCACGCCGATGCGCTGCTCGCCTCCACCATGTTTGGCTGGATCGGCGACCAGCCGCTGGTCGAGGTGGCGGTGAGCTGCGGCCACGGTTTCAGCGCCGTGGTCAAACGATCCATCGACATCGCCGTCAGTGGGTTGTTGATCGTCGCCGCGATGCCGGTCTGGCTCCTGGTGGCCATCGCCATCTGGCTCGACGACCGCGGCCCCATCCTCATCCGCCAGCAGCGCGTCGGCCTCGGCGGCGTCCCCTACGGCATGTGGAAGTTCCGCTCCATGCGCGGCCCTGTCGAGCCCGAGCCGTCAGCCCGGCGCGAGGACCTCGTGGCCGCCAAAGCCCGCATCACCCGCACCGGCGCCTTCCTCCGCCCGTACCACATCGACGAGCTCCCCCAACTCCTCAACGTCCTCACCGGCGACATGAGCCTCGTCGGCCCCCGCCCCGAACGCCCCGAGCTCACCGCCGCCATCCTCCGCGAAGTCCCGGACTTCGACCTCCGCTCCCTCGTCCGCCCCGGCATCGCCGGCCTCGCCCAGGTCTCGTCCGAATACGACACCCGCCCCGAGGTCAAGCTCCGCTACGACCTGATGTACATGTGCGACTGGTCGATCTGGCTCGACGTGCGCCTGATGCTCCGCGCCATCAGCTCGTCACTGGCGGGGACAGGGCTGTAACCGCGCCCCCCGCCCACGAAGGTAGGCGCGGGCGCGCTTTGCCTCCGCCACTTCTCGCGACGAACGGCTCATGCCGCCGGCACGGTCGACCGTGCCATCCGCAGAACCGAGGACCTCAATGTCCGGCGGAAGATGCCGGCCGCCGGCGGAGTGCCGCGAGACTCCGCCAGAGTGTCGCGTGGCTCTGGCAGAGTGTCGCGTGTTCATTCGAGCGTGTGCGCCGGGGGGAAACGATAGGACCTATGGGACAGATAGGACAGAGGGGACAGATAGGACAGATGGGACAGATAGGACAGATGGGACCTATGGGAACCATGTGTCCCATGTGTCCTATCGGTCCTATCCGTCCTATCGTTCCTTACTGACTCGCGCGGTGACCGCGGCCAGCTCCGCAAAGCGGCGCTCCCAGCTCTGCTCCCGCGCAAACTCCCGCCGCTGCTCCGCGAGCTCCGCCGGCTCCGCGAGCGCTGCCTCGATCTCCCGCGAGAACTCCTCCACGGTCGACGCCAGCCGCACCAGCGGCGCGAGCGCCGCGACTTCAGGGATCGGCACCGAGACGACCGGCTTGCCGCCGGCGAGCATCTCGTAGACTTTCACAGGGTTCGTAGCTTCGGTGAGGGGGTTCCGCAGGAACGGGACGATGGCCACGTCGAAGCGGCCCAGCCACTCCGGCAGCGTCTCGTACGCCTGTTCTCCGGGCAGGAAGACATTCGGCAGCTTCGCCAGACGTGAGACGGCTCCGCCGTACGTCGAGCCGACCAGCACGAAATCCCAATCCGGCCGGCGCGCCGCCAGCTCCGCGACCAGCGCGGCGTCGAACCACTCGGCGATGGCGCCGTAGTAGCCGACCACCGGGCGGACGTTGTTCGCGGGCGGCGTCTTGGCGAAGTGCGCAACGTCGCACCCGTTGCGGATCACGAACGCCTCGCGGCGCTGCTGCAGCGCGTGCCGTTCGAGGGCGGCCGAGCTGACGACGACGGCATCGGCGCCGGCGAGCAGCTCAGCTTCCTGCCGCACGACGTCGCGGGAAACGCTGGCGAAGCCGGAGTGCAGGTCCATGCAGTCATAGACGACCGTCCAGCCGAAGCGCTTCCGCGCCTCGCGGGCGAGCGGCCACCACGACGGCCAGTGCACGATCGTCACGGCCGCGCTGATACCAACGTCGCGCCGCAGCGCGTCGACTGCCTGCGCACCGTCTCCGCTCAGCGTGACTTCATAGACGCCATCACGCTTCGTCACGGCCGCCCACGGTCGTCCCTCCCGGCGGAGCCTCTGGCTGACGTAGAAGACGCGATGCCCCGCTGCGGCGTAGAGCGCCATCAGTTGCTGCGGACGCTGGAAGCGGGCGTCCCAGTCACAGGTCGAGAGACAGAGGATGTCGTACGTCGTCGCCGAGGAGATGCGCGGTTGCACGTCAGCCATCGGCGACGCCGCCACGCGAGGCCAGCGAATGCCGAACACGCGGAGGAGCGGATCGACGTAGCGATGCTTCAGCGTCCGGAAGGCGCCGGCGAAGCGCCACGCCCGCGAGCGGTGGATCTCGACGACCTCCCGCTCCTTCACCGCGAGCGCCGCTTCGAGCACCCGGATCCGTTCCTCGGCGGCAGCGAGACGGGCGGCCACCTCGTCATGCGGATTCATCGACACGGCAGCCCGGCAGTGTAGCCGACACGATTGCCGACCGCCGCGCCCCCTTACCGACGATAATTCAATAAATGCCCACTTACTACACGGTTCAGGAAGGCGACTGCATCGCCAGCATCGCGTTCGCGCACGATTTCTTTCCCGACACGATCTGGAATGCGGACGAGAACAGCGAGCTGCGAGCTGTCCGCCCGAGCGGCAACGTGCTGCTGCCCGGCGACGTGGTCGTGATCCCCGACAAGACCGCCAAAGCCGTCGGTTGTGCGACCGGCCAGCGGCACGTTTTCCGGCGCAAAGGGGTGCCGGAGCAATTCCGTCTGCGGCTGCTGGACGAAGGAACGCCACGCGCCGGGGTGGAGTACGTCTTTGCCGTCGACGGCCACGAGCTTGCCGGTAAGACGGACGACGACGGAAAGATCGAGCAATGGATTCCGCCCGGCGCGCAGGAAGCGACGCTCGTGGTTGACGGCGAGGAGTACGCGTTCCAGCTCGGCCGCCTGGCCCCCGCGGTCGACGACGGTGGTGTCATCGCGCGGCTGACGAACCTCGGGTATCTCGCGATTGACGAGCCGTCGCCCGAGGAGTTGCAGACGGCGGTGCGTGCGTTCCAGCGCGCCGCCGCGCTCGAAGTGACGGGCGTCGTCGACGACGCCACGCGGCAGGCGCTGTTGACTGCTCACGGTTGCTGAACGATGGCTCAGGCTCCTCGGCGGCTGAACGCCGCACGTCACGAGCTCAACGTCCTCGACCGCCGGCCGGCGTACTACGCCTTCGTCTACGAGATCACGGAGGGGTGCGACGACGCCGGACGCTGGATCGTCGACATGGAACTGCTGGACAAGCGGTGGTTCGACCGGGTCTGGCGCGAGCTCTCGGCCAAAACGGGCGGCGACCGGATCGCCGCCTACTTCGGCAGCGGCAACTTCGACGAGCTCTATCCGGACATGCCGTTCGACCTCCGGCAGACCATGTTCGACATCCATATGGCCTACCTCTACCGGGAGATCGACGAGGCCGATCCTGCGCCGGTGGCGCTGCTGCAGGTGGTGCTGGCGCCGACGGACCGCGAGCGCGAAGAGCTGATGATCGCCCGCTGGTACCAGATCGAGCTCGGGCCGCCGCGCGCCTTCGCCGCCGCGCCGTCGTACGACGAGGTGGCGGAGCGGGTGGCCGTCTTCTCGGAACTGGCGCGGGAGTACGAGAAGGATCCGCCGCCGGTGGACCGCGATCTGATCACGCTCGTCCCTCCCCGCCCTCCGGTGGAGGCGCTGCTCAAGGCGCTGCACCTGCCGCAGGGCAATCCGTCGCTCGAAGACGACGGGCTGCTGAAGCCGGGGCCGGTCCCGTCGGGTACAGGCGGCCGCGGAGGCGGGATGCCGGTGCAGGGAGGTGAGGAGCACCTGCCCGGCGCGGCGCCCGCGGCTTTGGTGCGTCCGCCGATCGCGGCGCGCGTCCGCTCGGAGCTTGCACGGTTGTTCCAGGCGGCGAAGCAGCGGCTCGGCACGGCGGCGGCGAAGGTGGCGGAGTGGCTCGGCACCTTTCCCTGGAGCGGCCCTCCGGGGGTGACGGCCGAGGGCTTCACGATGCCGCTGCCGGAGGAGAGCACGCACCCCGCACGTGCCGGCGAGGAGCGCGAGCTGCATGCGCCGCTGCAGTACGTAGGCGGCCCGACGGCGATGGGTGTGCAGGTGCCGAATCCGATGATCCCCGGCGGGGGCCCGTACCAGCCGTTCGTCGGCGTCCTGAACATCGGGCAGGGGAACTGTTGTGCGTTGTACGACAACACCGGCCACGTGCTTGCCTACTTCGATTTCGGCCTGCCGTCGAACATGAAGCTGGGCACCTTTCCGCCGGTACTCCATCCTCCCTGCGTCCACGACGATCCGCTGATCATGATCTCGCACTGGGACTGGGATCACGTCTCGATGGCCCGCCGCCAGCACTACGCGCTGGACTGCCGCTGGGTGGCGCCCCAGCAGCACCTCGGCCCGGCGACGTCGCGGGAGATCTACGCACGCGTGGTCGCCAGCGTACGCGGCGGATTGCTCTACCTCTGGCCGGCGACGGGGGCGCCGCCGGTGCCGGTGCGGCATGTGGCCACGCCGTGGGGATTCCTCGAGCGAGGCACGCGCCACAATCAGGCGGATCCCGGGTCGAGCGTGCTGAACGAGGGAGGGCTCATGCACTACGTCTGCGTGGGCGATGCGCCGGGCGCGGCGGCGGCAGGCGGCGTGCTGCCGATCGCGGCGCCGTTCAACGGCCGGGCAGGGGGGCCGGTGCCGACGGCGGTGCCGGCGCGTGCCGCGGCGATGGTGACACAGGGGCTGATGTCGCCGGTTGAGGTGCAGTGGCCCAAGATCGCCGAGGCCGCCGCGGTTGCGGTAGGGGAGCTCGCGTGGGCGGGCGGTGTGGCGGCACCGGCGGCGAACGACGTCGCGGACGCGGCGGAGATGGCGGTACGCCACGCCGCGGGCGGAGGCGGCGCCGGCTGGCTGGCCATTCTCATGGCCATCGGGGCCGCTCCGGTCGCGCCGGCCATTGCCGCCGGAGCGATCACGGCGGGAGCAAATGCGCTGGCGGGGGCACTGGGCGGCCAGGCGGCGCAGCCGGACTGCGGCGCGGCCATCACCGCGGCCGAAGCGGCCGTCGGAGGCTCGATCACCGGTTTGGCCGGCGCCTTCACGGTGCCGGATGTCGTCGCCGCGGCTGGCATCGCCGACGCGCTGGCCGCCGAACTGGCGGCGGGCCCGGGCGGCTCCACGGTGGCGCTGCTGACGAACACCGCGCGCGGCAGCGCGGCGGCGATGGCGGCGGCCTTCGTCGTGATAATGCCGGTGCCGCCCGTTGGTCCGGCGGTGCTCCTCGGCACGGCCGCGGCGGCGCGTGCGACGCTGCTCGGCACGGCCATTCGCCTCGCCGCGAACGCCACAGCCGCAGCGGCGGCGGAGATCGCATCGGCGGCCGTCGTAGCGGCCGTCATTCCGGCGGCGCAGTGTGTCGCTGCCGCGGGCGCCGGCGTGCGGACGGCTCTCGGCGGTGGCGGCTGGCCGGCCGTTCTGGCGACTCTCGCCGCGCCGGCGCCGGGGTGTGCCCTCATCAGCGCCGCCGCCGGTCCGCTGAACTGGTTGCTCGCCGCCGCACCGGGACCGCCCGGGAGCGCTGGGGCGGCCGTGGATGATCGCGTGCAGAACTTCGCCGGCAGCGTCAACGCTCTCGTCCTGAATCCGCCCAGCCTCGAGGATCTGGCCGCGGCCGCCGCCGTCGCTGACGCCGCGGTCGCCGCCGCAGCCGGATTGCCGGCGGCGCAGGTGACGTCGGCAGGCCGTGAAGCCGCGCGGGAGGTGGGCGATGCCGCAGGTGTGCACCTTCGGTACGTGCCGGCACCCATCCCGGCCGCCGTCCTGGCCGTCGGCGGTGCCGCGGGGGCGCCGGGCGGGTCGATCGCCATTGCCGGCGGCGCACTCGTGGTGGCGGATGCCCCGTTCCACGCCGGGGAGCACTACGTGATGCTTCCCGGCGACGCATCGACGTACTTCACCCCTTCGACACGCCATCCTCACTTATTGGGGGCCGCGCCTCACGCTCCCGCCGTGGTCGGCTATCTCCCGGCGCATCATGGGGCGGTCACGGTGTTCGGCGGGACGCAGACCGCCGTGACGGCGGCCGCTCTGAACGAACGGGCGACGGCCAAGGCGCGGCTCCCGTGGGCGCCGGGCACGCCGGCCGCGGCGGCCGGCGCAGCGGTGAGCCATGCGATGGCCCCGCCGTTCGCGGGGGTGCCGGAAACGGTGTGCAAGGCGACGGCTGCCGCGGCAGCGATGTGGGGAGCGGAAGTGGCGGTGCTGTGGCAACGATACAAACCGGCCGCCCTGCTGCTGGCGCCGGAACTGGGGCCGCTCGGCGCGCACGCTGCCGTGACGGCGTACCCCGGCGGTGTGGGCTGGCTCAACGTGTTGCAGGCGCTGGCCTGGCCGGCCGCGGGCTACGATGCCGGCCGTTTGACCGACTGTGCGTCGCGTCTCCTGCCGGTCCTCGGCGCCGTCGGCGGCGCACCTGGAACCGCCGCGGCCGCCGTCGCGGGGGTGGCCGGCTGGGCTCCGGTGACGGGCATTCCGAATCTGGCCGAGCTGACCGCGGCTGCCGCCGCCGCGGATGCCGCGGTGGCAGGTCTGGCAGTGGGCTGGTTCGCGGCTGCCGCGGCGCTCGGCGCGTACCC
>DASWMP010000105.1:0-60732 GCA_036399695.1 Thermoanaerobaculia bacterium
CTGGGCGACTTCGCTCGCTCGTCAACCAACTTCCGCTCCTTCACCAGAGCTCGTCCAAGCGATCCGCGTGGCTGTCGACGTCCGTAAAAAAATGGTTTTTCGGCGGACTATGGATTTGAGACACCCTCCGTTCGCCACCGCTCTGCTACACGTGTACAAGAGCGGTGGCGTGCGCCACCGCACTCCGAGACTAAAGCAGTCCTTCCGCTTCCAGCTCCTTAGTCAACGCCATCGCGTCCCGGAACTGGAACGCTCGTATCCCGATCTCCCTCGCCGCCAGCACGTTCTCCAGCAGATCGTCGATGAAGACGACGTTCTGCGGGAGCGCGCCGATGATCTCCAGCGACCGGTGGAAGATGTCGGGATCGGGCTTCGCGGTGCGGAAGCGGTGGGAGAAGATGAAGCGGTCGTCCTTGCGGAACAGCGTCGAGAACTGACGCGGGATCAGCTCGGCGTGGACCTCGTTCGAGTTCGAGAGGAAGGCCACGCGATACTTCGCCCTGACCCGGTCCAGCAGATCCTCCGCCCCCGGCAGCGGTCCGTCGAAGAAATCGCTCCAGACGCGATGGAAATCGCGGATCGAACCGCGATAGCCGCTCTTGTCCGCCAGGAATTCGTAGAACTCCCAGAACGTGACGAGCCCCCGCTCCATGTCGCGGTAACTCCCCGGCTGCTCGAGGATCTCCACGAGCTCGTCCCGCGTACACGACGCATCGGTACAGATGTTCTGCAACACGCGCTCGTATGCGAGCTTGATGAGCGTGTTGCCGAGGTCGAAGAGGAACCAGGTAATCATTTGGTTTTTGGTTGTTGGTTTTGGTTTTTTGGTTCGTGTCAGGTGGGGCGTCGCTTGTTGGGAGTAGTCGGGGTGAATCGACCAAAAACCAAAAACCGACAATCAACAACCTGCTTCACCTACATCCTGAACACCCCGAACTTCGCCTCGGCCATGGGGGCGTTGTACGCGATCGACAGGCCGAGCCCGAGGTAGGTGCGGGTGTCGGCGGGGTCGATGACGCCGTCGTCCCAGAGGCGCGCGGTCGAGTAGTAGGGGCTGCCTTCGGTGTCGTATTTGGCGAGCACGGGATCGGCGATGGAGCGCTCCTCCTCGGGAGACAGCTCTTTCCCGGCGCGGGCGAGCTGGTCGCGTTTGACGGTCGTCAGGACGCCGGCGGCCTGCTCGCCGCCCATGACGGAGATGCGGGCGTTCGGCCACATCCAGAGGAAGCGGGGCGAATAGGCGCGGCCGCACATGCCGTAGTTGCCGGCGCCGAACGAGCCGCCAATGATGACCGTGAACTTCGGGACGCTGGCGTTGGCGACGGCGTGGACCATCTTCGCGCCGTCCTTGGCGATGCCGCCGCGCTCGTATTGCTTGCCGACCATGAAGCCCGTGATGTTCTGCAGGAAGATCAGCGGGATGCGCCGCTGGTTGCACAGCTCGATGAAGTGCGTCGCCTTGAGCGCTGATTCGGAGAAGAGCACGCCGTTGTTCGCCAGGATGCCGACCTTGTAGCCGAAGATGCGGGCGAAGCCGGTGACGAGCGTCGTGGCGTAGCGCTCCTTGAACTCCTGGAACTTCGAGCCGTCGACGATGCGGGCGATGATCTCGTGCACGTCGTACGGGCGGCGCAGGTCGCGCGGGATGACGCCGTACAGTTCCTTCGGATCGTACAGCGGTGCTTCCGGCTCGATGCGCGTGGGCGGCTCCTGCTTGTCGAAGCGGAGGTTCTCGACGATGTTGCGTACCAGGCTGATGGCGTGCTCGTCGTCTTCGGCGAAGTGATCGGCGACGCCGCTGATGCGCGTGTGCACATCGGCCCCGCCCAGCTCCTCGGCCGTCACTTCCTCCCCTGTCGCCGCCTTCACGAGCGGAGGGCCACCGAGGAAGATCGTGCCGGTGTTCTTGACGATCACGGCCTCGTCCGACATCGCCGGGACGTACGCGCCGCCTGCGGTGCAGGAGCCCATGACGGCGGAGATCTGCGGGATCTCCTGCGCCGACATGACGGCCTGGTTGTAGAAGATGCGGCCGAAGTGGTCGCGATCCGGGAAGACCTCCGCCTGCAGCGGCAGGAAAGCGCCGCCGGAGTCGACGAGATAGACGCACGGCAACCGGTTCTGCAGCGCCACTTCCTGCGCGCGCAGGTGCTTCTTGACCGTCATGGGGAAGTACGTCCCCCCTTTGACGGTGGCGTCGTTGGCGATGATGAGGCACTCGCGATCGCGTATGCGGCCGATGCCGGTGATGATGCCGGCGGCGGGCGCTTCGTCGTCGTACATGCCGTTAGCGGCGAGCGGAGACAGCTCGAGGAACGGCGTATCGGGATCGAGCAGCGAGGCGATGCGCTCGCGCGGAGGCATCTTGCCCTGCTCCTGATGGCGCGCGAGGTACTTCGGCCCGCCGCCCTGCCGCGCGGTGCCGAGGCGCTCGTTCAGCTCGTCGACGAGCGACTGGAGCCGGTCGCGATTGGCGTTGAAATCATCCGAGGCGGTGTCGAGATGAGACTCGAGGGGTTCCATGCGCGCGGGAGTCTATCTGATGCGATTTCGGATTTCCGATTTCCGGAGGGACGATGGGACCGATGGGACAGATGGGACCTATGTGGGACCGATGGCTTCGCTCGACGGACCATAGGTCCCATCTGTCCTACAGGTCCTATAGGTCCCATCGGCTCCCCGCCAGGTGCAGCAGCTCCGCGCGCGTAAGCCGCGCCCCATCGCGCGCCAGCGTTTTCACCGTCGCCGTGAGCGCGGGATCCAGCGTCTCCAGCCGTGCGAGCTCCTGCGCGTGATCCTCCCCCACCCGATCCACCAGACCCATGGCCAGCGCCTCCTCGGCGGTGAATACGCGGTTCGCCAGGAACAACTGATGCGCGGCGGCGCGGGTGAGCACGTTGCGCCAGCGGCTCGTGCCGCCGAAGCCGGTCACGATGCCGATCTTTGCGCCGGGATGCGAAAACCGCGAGCGCGGCGTGGCAAACCGCAGATCGAAAGCCAGCGCGAGATCGAGCGCGCCGCCGAAGCAATCGCCGTCGATCACGGCCACGGTCACGCACGGCAGCCGCTCGATGGCGGCGAACAGCTCCTGCCCCCGCGTGGCAAAGTCGTACGCGTCCCAGGCGGTGAATTTCGCCATCTCGGCCATGTCGGCACCTGCGGCAAAGAGGTTGGGACGTCCGGAGCGGAAGAGGAAGAGGGTGGCGTCGTTGGGAAGCGCGTCGCGGATGGCGCGCAGCGCGCTCGACGACAGCAGGTTCATCCCGCCGTCGTCGAACACGTACTCCCGTCTCATCCGGCCGACACCGCGTTGCGGATGGCGTCGACGGCCGTGCCGGTCGGCGTACCGGGCAGGAAGATCTCCCGGATGCCCATGGCCTTCAGCTTCGGCACGTCCTGCTCCGGGATGATGCCGCCGGCGACGACGATGATCTCGCCCTCGGCACCTTCCTCTTTCAGGAGGCGCATGATCTCGGGGAAGAGGACGTTGTGGGCGCCGGAGAGGATCGACAGGCCGATGACGTCGACGTCTTCCTGGATCGCGGCGGCGACGATCTGCTCCGGCGTCTGCCGCAGTCCCGTGTAAATCACTTCCATGCCGGCATCGCGGAGCGCGCGGGCGATGATCTTCGCGCCGCGGTCGTGGCCGTCGAGGCCCGGCTTTGCGACCAGCACGCGGATTTTCCTGTCACTCATGTCGTGGGTCTCCCGTCCCGGAACACCGAGAAGATGACGATGTCGTGATACGTCCCCTCCCGGTAGAAGTCGCGCTGCAAACGCGCTTCCTGTGCGAAGCCGTGTGTCTCGAGGAGGTGCTTCGCACGGTCGTTGTAGTCGAACACGTTGATCTTCAGCTTGTGCAGGTTCATCTCGTCGAAGGCGAAGCGGACGAGGGTCTGGATGGCGTCGCCGCCGTAGCCGCGGTTCCAGGCGCTCGGCTCGCCGATGAAGAGGCCGAACCAGGCGGTGCGCGAGACCCAGTCGATCTCGTGAATGGACGCGTTGCCGATGTGCGTCCGGTCGTCCTTCCGCTCGATGGCGAAGTGGCGCTCGTTGACGTCGCCGTGCATGGCCTTGTCCAGCCATTCGATCTCGTCGTGGAAGGCGATCGGATAACGCGACTTCAACGTGCGGACGATGTTCGGGTCGTTCATCCAGCGGTAGCAACGCTCGGCATCGTCGCGCTCGAACGCCCGGAGGATGATGTGCTCCCCCGCGATCATGAAGCGCCGCCGCATCTGTTCGCGCGGATCGCCCGCGAATGCTCTTTCGGTACGGTCTGCCATTGCGGGGCGGATTATATGGGGTAGTTGGCAGTTGGCAGTGGGCGGTTGGCAGTGGAGCCCGCCGGTGCGAGACGGTTCTCCTGCCCACCGCCAACTGCCAACTACCCCAGGCTCACCAGCTCCAGGTGCTCGATCTCCCGCTCGAGGAAATCTCCGGCGATTCGCCGGAAGCGGTCGGCGGCATCGGTGACCAGGAAGGCGTGAGAGAAACGCTCGCGCCGCTCCTCTCCGTTAGCGCTCACAGCGTCGCTGTCAAGCGCAGCGGCTACGCTTCTGGCGGTCGTTTCGGCGCTGTCGACGATCGCCACCTTCTCGCCCAGGACCTTCTCGATCGTGCCGCGGAGGATCGGGTAGTGGGTGCAGCCGAGGACCAGGGTGTCGATGCCCTGGTCGACGAGCGGGGCGAGGTAGATTTCCGCCACCTCGCGGGCCACGTGCGTGTGGGCCCAGCCTTCTTCGGCCAGCGGGACGAAGAGCGGGGCGGCGGATTCGATCACTTGGATGCTCGGGTCGATGGCCTTGATGGCGTTCGTGTACGCCTTCGATTTCACCGTCCCCTCGGTGGCGATGACGCCCACGCGTCCCTTCGTCGCCTGCACCGCGGCGCGGGCGCCCGGCTCGACGACGCCGATCACCGGCACGTTCAGCTTCGCGATCAGCGCCGGCAGCGCGGCGGCCGTGGCGGTGTTGCAGGCCACGACCAGCATCTTGATGTCGCGCGCCAGGAGATGCTGCGCCGCTTCGAGCGAATAGCGGACGATCGTCTCCGGCGACTTAGTCCCGTAGGGGACGCGCGCGGAGTCGCCGAGATAGATCAGCGACTCGTACGGCAGCGCGCGGGCGATCTCGCGGAAGACCGTGAGGCCGCCGACTCCCGAATCAAACACCCCGATCGGCCGGCGGCCGTTGGACGGGATTGAGGGTTGAGGATTGAGGATTGAGGATGAAGACTCCTCACCCTGCTTAGTCGTCGCTTTTCTCAATCCTCAATCCTCAATCCTCAATTCGCGGAATCATCCGGCGGCGGCGGAGCGATGCGGCCTCCGGCTTCGCGGGTGATGTTGTACTGCTCGATCTTCTTGTAGAGGTTCGAGCGCGGCGTATCGATGGCTTCGGCGGTCTTCGAGACGTTCCAGCCGAACTCGCGGAGCTTGGCGATGATGAAGGCTTTCTCCGCCTCGTCCTTGAACTCCTGCAGCGTGTTGAGCTTCATCGCGCCGGCGATGATCTCGGTGCCGGTGCGGAAGAACTCGGAGGGCAGGTCGGTGATGTCGATGCCGTCGGACGGCACCATGATCACGAGCCGCTCGATCATGTTCTTCAACTCGCGGACGTTGCCGCGCCACGGCGCGTCCTGCAGCGCCTTGAGCGCCGACGGGGTGAATTTCTTCGGATGGCGGTTGTACTCCTCGGAAAAGTGCGTGGCGAAGTGCTGGCCGAGGATGCCGATGTCGTCGCGGCGCTCGCGGAGCGGCGGCGTGCGGATCGGGATGACGTTCAGGCGGTAATAGAGGTCCTCGCGGAAGCGGCCGTTGCGGATCTCTTCCACCAGGTCCTTGTTCGTCGCGGCGATGACGCGGACGTCCACCTTTACGACGGTCGCGGAACCGACCGGCTCGACCTCCCCTTCCTGCAGCACGCGCAGCACCTTGGCCTGCGTGCGGAGGGACATGTCGCCGATCTCATCGAGGAAAATCGTCCCGCCGTCGGCGGCGACGAATTTACCGGTCTGTTTGCGGACCGCACCGGTGAACGAGCCCTTCTCATGGCCGAATAGCTCGGACTCGATCAGTTCCTCCGGGATCGCGGCGCAGTTCACCTGGATGAACGGCTGAGCGGCGCGCGACGAGCGGCGATGGATCTCGCGGGCCACCAGCTCCTTGCCGGTGCCGGACTCGCCGGTGATCAGGACCGTGGCCTTCGTCGGGGCGGCCCGTTCGACCTGCGAACGGAGGTCGACCATCACGGCCGACTCGCCGACGAGCTGGTACTCCTTCTCCGCTTTCGTGCGGAGCTCGGTGTTCTCCTCCTCGAGGGAGCGCTGCCGGACGGCGTTGCGGACCGTCAGCAGTAACTTGTCCCGATTCAGAGGTTTCTCGAGGAAGTCGAAAGCGCCGCGCTTGGTGCATTCGACGGCCGTGTGCACGTCGCCGTGGCCCGAGACCATGACGACCGGGGAGTCGACTTTCTGCACCTTCAGGTTTTCGAGCACCTCGATGCCGTCCAGGATCGGCATCTTGATGTCGAGGAGGATCGCGTCGTACGGGACCTTGAGGGCCTTGTCCAGCCCTTCCTGCCCCGAGCGTGCTTCCTCGACCTTGTAGCCCTCGTACTCGAGGGTCATCCGGATTGCCTCGCGGATGCCTGTTTCGTCGTCGATCACAAGAATGCGGTAGGCCATCAGAGGTAACTCCAGTGCATGAGGTCGGCCAGGATTGTATGTGGAACGGCCGGCTGGCGTATCCTTGGCACCCTCGGCAAGTGGATGTGAATGCGCAAATTCACGGGCAGGCACACGACCGGCACGGTAGACTAGTCGCCGTGCGGCCATACGCCGCGGACAAGGAGATGCATGGCTTCCAAGGTTTTTGTAGGGAATCTCGCTTTCAACACGACGCGTGAGGAGGTCGAAGCGCTCTTCACTCAGGCCGGTACGGTCCGCGACGTGTTTCTGCCGATGGACCGTGAAACGGGCCGGCCGCGTGGGTTTGCGTTCGTCGAATATGAAACGGACGAAGCGGCCGCTCAGGCCATCGAGAAGTACAACGGCTACCAGCTCGGCGGACGTACGCTGCGCGTGAATGCAGCCGAGGAGCGGACGAATCGCGGTCCCCGTCCCATGGGCGGCGGCGGCGGGCGTCCCGGCGGCGGCTACGGCGGTGGCTACGGTGGCGGTGGTGGCGGCGGCTACGGCGGCGGCGGCGGTGGTGGTTATGCCGGCGGCGGCGGTGGTGGCGGCGGCGACTTCGGCGGCGGCGGCGATTACCCTCGCGACTTCGGTGGCGGTGGCGGCAAGAACAAAGGCAGCCGCCGGAACATCCGCTCCAAGAAACGCTCCCTGTAAAAGAATCCAACCCTGCCGTGCGTCCGGTCGTTCAGGATGTGCGGTCGTGGTGTGTATCCAGCGGCGCCGGAAACGGCGCCGTTTTGTTTTTAATCTCGGAGTGCGGTCTCGGTTTTACACGCCGAAGGCGTGTCGTACGGTAGCCGGTGGCAAGTGCCGAAGGCACGCCGCCACCGGACAACATCCGTCCTCCGCCTCGACCCCGGCAGGGGTCGCGTACCGTACTCCGGCACCCCTACCGGGGTGCAATCATCGTCTGCAACGGAAACCGGGGGCGGCGCGCCTGCGGCGCTTGCCACCCGGCTAATCTCCGACACGCCTCCGGCGTGAGCCTTCGCGCGGCGGAGCCCGGAAATCGGATATCGGAAATCGCCTCGCGCGGAGCGCCCGCTACTCGTACCGCAGCGCTTCCACCGGATCCAGTCGCGCGGCCTTGTACGCCGGGTAGATCCCGAAGAACAGGCCGATCGAGATCGAGACCAGCAGGCCGACCATGATCGACCAGAGCGGCGTCGTGGTCGGGAGCGGGCTCACGGTGCGGACGATCGCGGCGATCCCCAGCCCCACCCCTACGCCGATGGCGCCGCCGATCCCGGAGAGCGTCATCGCTTCCGTCAGGAACTGGGTGACGATGTCGCGGCGCACGGCGCCGAGGGCTTTGCGGATGCCGATCTCGCGGGTCCGCTCCGTCACCGACACGAGCATGATGTTCATGACGCCCACACCGCCGACGATCAGGGCGATCGAGGAGATGAACAGCATCGCCAGCGTGATGCCTCCGGTGATCGCGCGGAAATTGCCGATCAGTTTGTCCGGGGTCATGATCCCGAAGTCGTTCGGCTTGTTGAACGGCACCTTGCGCCGGGCGCGCAGCACCGCCGTCCCCTCTTCGACGACCTGATTCACCAGCTCCGGGCGCTTCGGCACGGTCGCGATGTTCACGCCGCGGGTGCGCTTCACCCAGGGGAAGTGGTTGTCGAAGGTGGTGATCGGCAGGTAGACGTGCGAGTCCGTCGACTCGAACATCGTCGAGCCCTGCTTCTCCATGATGCCGACGACCATGTACTTCCGTCCGGAGAGCACCACTTCCTTGCCGATCGGATCGGTGCGCGGAAAGAGCGTCTCCATAATGCTGTAGCCGAGGACGACGACCGAGGCGCCGCGGCGCACGTCGTTGTCGTTGATGAAACGCCCCTCGCCCACGTAGTGATTGTTCGCGATGGTGTAGTCCCCGACCACGCCGCCGAGCGTATCCGGCGTCGCCTCGATGCCGTTGTACAGCAGCTCGGGCGAGCCGTTGGCGCCCGAGCCGGCGAACCAGTAGCGCTCCGGCGAAACGGCCAGGATCGACGGACAGAGCTCGCGCAGCGCGTCGGCGTCGGCGATCGTCAGTTCCTTCCGCTGCCGCTGCGTCTCGTCGCGGGAGCCGGGGCCGAACTGCGGATCGAACTTCTGGAACTGCACCAGCGTCGCCCCGAAGGCCTGAAAATTCTTGATGATGTTGTTGTTGAAGCCCTCGATGATCGAGACCATGGAGATGACGGTGGTCACGCCGATGACGATGCCGAGGACCGTCAGGGCGGAGCGGACCTTGTGCGCGCGCAACGCCGTGGAGGCGAAGCGGACGTTCTCACGCATGGCAAACAGGTTCTTGATCATCGTCTACTCGTAACGTAAGGCGTCGATGGGCGGGAGCTTGGCCGCGCGCCGCGCCGGGAAGAAGCCGGCGGCGACACCGGTGAAGACGGCGATGGCCAGGCCGGCGAAGACGAGCTGCGGCGTCACCAACGTGGGCAAGGGCGTGGCGGTCGAGACGATCTTGCTGATGATCGCCCCGAGGAGGACACCGAGGAGCCCACCGCCGAGTGCCAGCAGGATCGCTTCGGTCAGGAATTGCAGTTGGATGTTGCGGGCCGTGGCGCCGAGGGCGCGGCGGATGCCGATCTCGCGCGTCCGCTCGATCACCGAGACCAGCATGATGTTCGTGATGACGATGCCGCCGACGACGAGCGAGATGCCGGAGATGAACGTCATCAGGGCAAACGACCCCGCCGACACGCTTTTCCAGATCATCTGCAGCGCCTCGGCCGTGACGATGGCGAAGGGATCGTCGGCCCGGAAGTCGGTGTGGCGGCGGGCGCGCAGGATGACGCGCGTCTCGTCCATCGAGTCGCTCATGGCGCTGACGCCGCCGGCCGCGCGGACGAAGAGGTCGAGGCTGCGGCGCGAGCCGAAGCGCTTGCTGAACGTGCCGAGGGGCATGAAGAGCTGCTTGTCCTGGCTCTGGCCGAGGACTGAGCCCTGCTTCGTGAGGAGACCGATGACGCGCAGCGGCTGATTCGCCACCCAGATCGTCCGGCCGATCGGATCGATTTTCCCGAACAGCTCATCCCGCACGTCGGAGCCGATGATCGTGACGAGCGCCGAGCGCCGCTCTTCAGTGACGGTGAAGAAGCGGCCGGCCTCGAGGTCGAGATTGTTGATCTCCCCCATGTTGGCGGTCGTCCCCTGCACGCGCACGTCCGTCAGCCGCTTCGCGCCCCGCTTCACCGCCGCACCGGTGCTGACGCTCGCGCCGACCATCGAGCAGGAGCGGCAGCGCTCCCGGATCGCTTCGAAGTCGTCCCAGTTCAGCTCCTTCCGCTTCACTGCCTCGAGGAACTGCTCGCGGCTGGTGATGATCCCGAACTGCGTCATGACGTAGACGTCGGGATTGAGCTGAAAGACCTTCTCGGTGATGTAGTTGTTGAGCCCCGAGATGATCGAAACGACCGTCACGACCGTCATGACGCCGATGATCACCCCGAGCAGCGTGAGAAAGCTGCGGAGCTTGTGGGCGTTGAGCGCCGTCGCGGCGATGCGGAGGGTTTCCATGTGCGTGTGGTCGGTGGTCGGTCGGTGGTGATCGGTTCGTGCGCGATGGTCAGTGCTGGCGTTGGGCGATGTTTTTGGTTGTCGGTTTTTGGTTTTTGGTTCTCACCAACAACCAAAAACCGACAACCAAAAACCGTCTCCCGCCCCTACCCCTTCTTCTCCCCATCCTCGGCCTTCGGTGCGGGCTGTTCCTTCACCTTTGCTCCGTCCTTGATGTCGCGGAGCGCGCGGAAGGGGCCGGTGACGATCTGCTGGCCGTCTTTGAGGCCGGTGAGGATCTGGATGCTGGTGTCGCCGGCGAGGCCGGTTTTGACCGGGACGAACTTCACGGTGCCGTTGTCGTGGACGTAGACGCCTTCTTCTTCCTGCGATTTGCCGGCGCCGGTGCCAGGCTTCTCGCGGACGACGAGTGCCTGGATCGGAATGGCCAGCGCTTTGGGCGCGGAGCCGGTGATGATGTCGGCGGAGGCGGAGAAGCCGGGGCGGACACCGGCCGGCGGGTTCTCGAGCTGGATCTTGACCTCGAAGTTCACGGCCTCGGCGCTGCTCTGCATGCCGGCGGCGCTCATCGGGCTGGAGCCCACTTCCGTGACGATGCCGTTGTACGTCTTGTTCGGGTAGGCGTCGATCGTGACGGTGGCGCGCTGGCCGACCTTCACGTTCGGGATGTCGGTCTCGTCCACTTCCATGACGGCTTCGACGACGCTCATGTCGGCGATCGTCATCAGCTTGGTGCCGGGGTTGTTCATCGTGCCGATGACCGCCACCTCCCCTTCCTCGACCGGCAGCGCCGTGACAATGCCCTCCATCGGCGCCGTCATGGTGGTCTTGGAGAGGGTGTCGCGCGCGGCCGTGAGGTTGGCCCGCGACTGCTGGATGCGCTGCTCGATGGCGCTGACGTTCGCGCGGGCGGCGTCGAGCGAGGTGCGCGCCCGGTCGAGCTCGGCCTGGGGGATGATCTTTTCGGCGTAGTTGCGGGAGGCGCGCTCGTAGTTCTGCTGCGCTTCCTGGAGCTGGGCGCGGGAGGCGTCGCGATCCGAGAAGAGGGCGCGCATCGAAGCGGCGGCCCCTTCGGCCGAAGCGGCGAGCTGCTTCTGGTCGATCTGAAGGAGGAAGGTGCCCTTCTTGACGACGTCGCCCTCGCGAACGGCCAGGTTGACGATCTGCCCCATGACGTTGGCCGAGAGGTCGACCTTGCGCTGGGCATCGATGCGGCCGTTCGCCGTGACTTTGCTCGTCAGGTCGGTCCGCTCGACTTTCCCGAAGGTGACGGGCGTGCCGGCGTTGCTCTTCCGGGAACGGACCGAGGCACCAACCACTCCGGCGATGAGGACCACGACGATCAGGGCAAGGATGATCTTGGTTCGCTTCTTCATGACGGGAGGTAATACGGAGATTGGGGCCGTCTGTTTCGGCGGCAGTGTGGAGGGCGATTTCCGGTTTCCCGTTTCCGGTTTCCGGAGACGGCAGTCGGGTCACGATCATCCCGAATCCAGTCACATCGATCGAAGTCCGGTCGCGATCAACCGAAATTCGGTCGCGATCAACCGAAATTCGGTCACGATCAACCGAAATCCGGTCACCATCAACCGGAATTCGGTCACGATCAACCGAAATCCGGTCACGATCAACCGGAATTCGATCACGATCAACCGAAATCCGGTCACGATCAACCGAAATCTGGTGTCGATCAACCGGAATGTGGTGTCGATCAACCGGAATCCGGTGTCGATCAACCGAAATCCGGTGTCGATCAACCGAAATCCGGTCACCATCAACCGAAGTCTGGTGTCGATCAACTGGAATCTGGTGTCGATCAATCGGAATTCGGTGTCGATCGACTGGAATCCGGTTACGTTCGACCGGGGTCAGACCTTCGTTCTTCACGGACAACGAAGGTCTGACCCCGGCTGCACGCCGGAGGCGTGCGGGAGATTAGCCGGTCGCAAGCGCCGAAGGCGCGCTGCCACCGGCTTTGGTTGCAACAGAGATGGCACCCCGGCGGGGTGCCGTTGTGGTGGCTGCCACGCGACCCCTGCCGGGGTCGAGGTGGAGGGCGAATTTCATCCGGTGGCGGCGTGCCTTCGGCACTTGCCACCGGCTAATTTCCGACACGCCTCCGGCGTGCAAACCAAAGGCATCGGCCAACAGAGTTTCGACCGGGGTCAGACCTTCGTTCTTCACGAACAACGAAGGTCTGACCCCGCTGCACGCCGGAGGCGTGCGGGAGATTAGCCGGTCGCAAGCGCCGAAGGCGCGCCGCCACCGGTTTCGGTTGCAACAGAGATTTGCACCCCGGCGGGGTGCCGTTGTGGTGGCTGCGACGCGACCCCTGCCGGGTCGAGGTGGACGGCAATTTCATCCGTGGCGGCGTGCCTTCGGCACTTGCCACCGGCTAATTTCCGACACGCCTCCGGCGTGCAACCCAAGGCATCGGCCAACACGGCGCAGTCGGTTCCCTTGAGTTCGACCGGGGTCAGACCTTCGTTTTTCACCGACAACGAAGGTCTGACCCCGGCTGCACGCCCTGCGATACGTCACGCTGCTGCAGCACGATCTCCGGCGTCCGCTCCGGATCGAGCTCGAGGATGTCCGCGATCCGCAGCACCGCCGCGAGGAACCGGGCCTGGATCATCTCCGGAGGATTGACCGGTGCGGCGAGCTTCGCGTCGAACCGGTCGCGCACCAGCTCTTCGTATCCGTAGTGGTGGCTGCGGCAGATGTTCACCAGATCGTCGATCCACCCCCTCGTACAACTGGTGCTGCGCAAGCTGCCCGCGTGTCGTTGCAACACAGGGCGCGTGTACGCCGGGCGGGTGGCGTGGGGGTGCGCTGCACCGCACGGGGCGTGCGCACGTGTGCGCCGGGCGTGTGGCGTTGCAACGCGGGTGTGTTGCACTGCAACACGGGGCGTGCGCACGTGTACGCAGGGCGGGTGGCGTTGCAACGCGGGTGCGTTGCACTGCAACACGGGGCGTGCGCACGTGTGCGCCGGGCGGGTGGCGTTGCAACAGGAGGAGTGCACAAAGTCGCGGCGTTCACTGCCCGGCTAATCTAACCGCGTCAACAAGTTATACGGCGATGCGTAAGTCGCGCACATGGGCACGAGCCCGGGGTCCACAGGGCCGTTACCAAAACGGGCCGCCCGGGCGTCATGCCCGAGCGGCCCACGGACCTTATTGAATCTGGCAACCGGAGCAGAGTGCGCGGCAACTGCACGTCGTGGAGTTCCACGTGCCGCCGTTGATGCTGCACTGCAGCTCGGCCGTCTGCGAACAGGTCACCGGCGGGGGCGCCGTGGCCTCGTACGCGACGCGGTCGTCGAAGAGCTGCAGCCAGCGGCCGTCGAAGCCGCCGTTCGCCGGCGTGTACCAGGGGCCGACGAGCCACATACCGGCTTCGTAGTTCGTCGAGTCGCTGGTGATGACGCCCGAATGGACGAAGAAGTCGTGCTGCCAGAGGTAATTGTTGTGCGAGTCGTAGTAGCCGCTGGCGGCGCCGCGGGTACGTCCGTAGCTGTCGACGCCGAGGCCGTCGAAGCCGCCGAATTCGTCCCCGTCGTACGGGGCCTCGAAGTTCAACTCGGCCGAATAGCCGCCGTAGAACCACTTCTTCGACAGCACGCCCTCGCGTCCGTCCGTCAGACTGGACTTGCCGATGTCTTTGGATTGCGTGTAGAAGCGCTGCATGCCGGTGCCGACTTCGGCCTGGCCGGCCTCATTGACGACCGGGCTCTCCATCAGCACGTCTTCCATGTCGCTCGACAGCCAGTGGATGTACCAGGGGTTCGAAGCCCAGTGCGTCGGGATGATGTCGGCGATGTCCTGCAGCTCGTAAGTGAGACGCTTGACGGTCGTCCAGCGCACGGTGTTGCCGTTATCGACACGGCTGGCGAGGCTCGACGCGTTCCAGTAAGCCAGAGGCTTGGCCCGCCACGTGTCGACCGCCGCCTGCGAACCTTCGGGCACGAAGACGTAGTGCACGTTCTTGCTGTCCGACTGCGTCACCCCGACCTTGGCGTCCGCGGTCGAGGAGTTCATCTGGCTCGCGATCGTGCTGTAGGGCGTCTTGACGTGATGCAGGGCGTGGCCGTGATAGCCATAGGTCAGGCCATCGAGATTGCTTTCGTCGGCCTGCCAGAGCATGACGTGCTTGCCCGTCGCCGTCTGCATGAACGTGATGCCGCTGTCGTAGTAGCGGCGCATGATCTGCTCTTTGTGCATCGTCACGGTGACGTGGTTGACGTACTCGCTGCTGCCGCCGGGCGTGCCGGTGATGCCCTTCACGACAATCTCGATGCGTTCCCAGTCGTGGATCTCGCTCCCGTCTTTATCAGCCGCGTTGTAGACGTGATAGAGCAGCACGAGCGACTTGCTGCCGCCTTCCATGTACTCGATCAGGGAGGTGTACATCGTCGGGCGGATGCGCCAGTGGCTGTACGAGCCGGTCCCGCTCTGCGCGGCGGCGAGGTACTGGCCGATGTTGAGCCAGTTCACACGGTTGTTCGAAAAGTCGCCGTCGCGATCGAAATCGAAGTTGGAGAGCCAGTCGCGCCCCTGCTTGCCGTCGTTTTCGTCGCCGCGCTTGAGGAGCACCGGAGCGTAGTAGTTCAGGTACGCCTGGCGCTGGGTGGTCGTGAGGCTCCAGGACTGCGCCTGCGCTTCGCCGGGAGTCAGAGTCAGGCCGAGGATCAGAAGGACGGCTGCGCAGAGCATACGCGCCGCTGCTTGTGACAACTTCATGGGGGTGTTTCTCCTGTGGGTGGGTGGATGAGGGCCGGAGACACGTGCCGTTGAGGGCACCAGTGCCGCTTGAGTTTCCCGGCTAGAGGTTGGTGGGTTAAGTACGGAAAAACCCCCTCGAGCACGCCCCTATTGCAGAGTCGAAATTCCCGCGGGCGCTCGATGAAAACCGTTCAAAAACCAGACTGTGTCGTCTGATCTTCAGACTGGCGTCACAGCCGTCCGCGTAAGTCCTTGATTCTACGGCGTCGAACTTCCGCTCAACGTGGCACTGCCGTTGCGGTTGAGGTGAGCTGGTCCTTACCAGAAAACAAACGACGCACGATCCCCGGGAGTTCTCGATGCCTCTTTCACGTGAAGCTCTGCTGCACCACTTTCCGGCGTTACCGACCGACCAGAGTGGCCCGGCGGCTGCTCCTCGGCAACAGGTCGAAACGGCGCTCCTGACGACGCTCAGACTCCAGCAGGCACTGCTCGACAACCTGCCGGACCTCGCCTGGATCAAGGACGGCCAGTCGCGCTTCGTGGTCGTCAACCGGGCGCTCGCCAGCTTCATCGGGCGGCCACCCGAAGAGATCATCGGCCGCACCGACTTCGATCTCTTTCCGCACGAGCACGGGACGGCCTACCGCGCGCTCGACGAGGAGGTCTTCCTCTCCGGAACGCCGCGGAAAATCCTGGAAGTGCTTCGCTCGAGCGACGGCGAGGATCGCTGGGTCGAGACCGTGAAGGCGCCGATTCCGGACGAATCGGGACGCATCATCGGCACCGGCGGGTTCGCCCGCGACGTGACGATCGAGCGGCGCGCGGAGCTGGAACGGGCCGAGTTCATGCGCGACCTGGAGCGGGAGCGGGCGCGCCTCAATGACATCATCGAGAACGTCCCCGGCGTGGTCTGGGAGGTGCTGGGCAATCCGGCGGGCGACGGGTCGCACGTCGCCTACGTCAGTCCTTACCTGACGCAGCTCGCCGGACCCGGGGCGGCGGAGCACGCCGGCTCGTGGCGCAAGGCCATCCATCGCGACGACGCGGAGCGCGTGCTGCGCGAGCTCGACGAGGCCTACACGGAACGGCGAAGCTGCCGGATCGAGTTGCGCATCGTCACGGCGCAGCGCGGCACGGTTTGGTGCGAGGCGCACTGCAGCGTCATCACGGACGAAGAGGGGCAGGCCGCGGGGATGCGCGGCGTCCTGATCGACATCGACGAACGGAAACGGAGCGAGGCGCTGCTGCGCGAGAGCGAGGCCCGCTTCCGCACCATGGCCGACAATGCGCCGGTCATCATCTGGACGACCTCCGCGGCCGGCGCCTGCCAGTTCACCAACCAGCTCTGGATGACGACGACCGGCCAGAGCCAGGAGGATGCGCTGGGCATGGGCTGGCTCAGCGTCGTCGAAGCCGCGGATCTCGACCGGGTCAGCGACACGGTCCGCCTCGCCGCGACACGCCGCGAAGCGTTCTCGCTGGAGTTCCGCATCCGGAGCAAGAGCGGCGAACTGCGGCAGGTTCTGTCGACGGCCGCTCCCCGCTTCGATGCCGCCGGCCGTTTCATGGGCCACATCGGCACCTGCTTCGACCTGACGGATCTGCGGCGCCTGGAGCGGCAGCTCGAGGACGAAAAGCGCGTCTCCGGCCTCGGCCGCCTCGCCGCCACGATCGCCCACGAGATGAACAACGTGCTGATGGGCATCCAGCCGTTCGCCGAGCTGATTCGCCGCCGAGGCGACGCGTCCATGGAAGACGCGGGCGCCCGGATCGTGGCGGCCGTGGAGCGCGGGAAACGGGTGACGCACGAAATCCTCCGCTTCACCCGCTCCGCCGAGCCGGTGCTGCGGCCGTTCGGCGTGCCGGCGTGGCTGGAGGCATTAGCCCCCGAGCTGCAGTCACGCGTCGGCGCCGGTGTGGAGCTGACGATCGACGTGGCCGAAGGACTGCCGCCGGTGCTCGCCGACCGGCTGCAGTTGCAACAGGTGCTGGTCAACCTGGCCACGAACGGACGCGACGCGATGAACGGCTGCGGCGCGCTGCGGATCACCGTACGGCATGAGAAGACCGGCATGCCGCGCCTGGACGGCACGAGCGAGAACTTCCTGCACTTCACGGTCAGCGACGACGGCGCCGGGATCGAGGAGGCCCTGCTCGACCGCATTTTCGAGCCGCTCTTCACCACGAAACGCAACAACGGCACGGGGCTCGGGTTGACGATCGTGCACCAGATCGTCACCAAACATGGAGGGCGCATCTTCGTCGAGAGCGAGCGTGGAAAGGGATCGACGTTCCACTTCTTCCTGCAGGCGGCAGGACGGAACGCGGCGGAGTCGGTGGAGCTCGAGACCACCGCCTGCATTCCGCCGCACGTCCGCAGCGTGTTGATGGTGGAGGACGACCCACTCGTAGCCTACGGCATCCTGCACCTGCTCGAAGCGCAGAACCTGCGCGTCATGAGCGCCGTCTCCGGCGCCGGAGCGCTGGGGCAACTGGCCAGCGACACGCCCGACGTCGCGATTCTCGACGTAGCCCTGCCGGACATGAACGGCATCCAGCTCTTCAACGCCATTCGCATGCGCTACCCCCGCCTGCCGGTGATCTTCTCGACCGGCCACGGCGACGAGCGCATGCTCGCCCCCCAGCTCGCAAGCCCGCACACGACGTTTCTGCTGAAGCCGTACCGCCTGGAGTCACTGATCGGAGCCATCGCGCGCGTGACAGGCGACGCGCGTAAGTAAGCGGCCTGCATCTCGGAGAGCGGTGGCGCAGGATCGCCACCGCTCTCCGAGATCGTTCACCCGCCGAGGCACGGCAGCAGCACCGTCACCACGGCCCCGCCGCCCGGGCGGTTGGCGGCGGTCACGCGGCCCCCGTGGATCTGCGCGATGCGCTCGACGATCGCCAGCCCCAGGCCCGTGCCGCCGGCGCGTCGGGTGAAGAAGGGCTCGAAGACGCGGCCCAGGTCATCCGTGCCGAAGCCGGGGCCCTGGTCGGCGATGCTGCAGGCGATCCACGACGTGTCCTCGTTGTCGCGATGCTCGGCGAACACGTCGATCGTCGCACCGAACGGCGAGTGCTCGATCGCGTTGCCGAGGATGTTCTGGAAGGCCTGGGCGAGGCGGCGGCGGTCAGCCAGCAGCGCGCCTGCTTCGGGCGTCACGCGATTGCCAATCGTCACGCCATGCGCTTCCGCCTGTCCGGCCACGGCGGCCACGGCATCGGCGACGACGTCGTCCAGCGTGACGGTGACGAGATCGAGCTGCGGCAGGCGGCCGTACTCGAGCAGGTCCTGCATCAGCGCGCTGAGGCGCTGAATCGCGCGGTGCAGGTTCAGCAGGTGCTGTTCGGTGGCGTGATCGCGCGTCGCGAGACGCGACTCCAGCGCGTCGAGCGTCGCCGAGATGCTGAAGAGCGGATTGCGCACCTCGTGCGCGACGCCCGCCACCAGCTCCCCCATCGAGGCCAGCTTCTCGCTCCGGCGGATCACGCTTTCCATCTGGATGATGTCGCTGACGTCGCGGGCGACGATGACGACGCGTCCCTGATCGCCGCTGCCGGCCGGGATCGTCGAGAGATGCCACGTACGTCCGGTGCCGCGGTCCTCCACCTGGCTGGAGATCGGCGACTGCTGAGCCACCGCGAGCTGCACCAGTTGGCCGGCGTGGAGAAACGGTTCCTGCCGGTCGCCGATGCTCTCGACGTCGCGGCCGGCCAGTTCGGTGAACGACGCCGCGCCCGAGCGCTCGAGCGCCATCCGGTTCGCGCGGATGACGCGGCCACGCAAGTCGGTCAGCAGCACCACCGTTTCCATCGAATCAACCGTGAGCTGCCACTCGAGCGCGGCGGTCATGATGTGCCGCGCGGCCGACGTCGCTTCCGCGGCCGTGCGGTGCATGCAGAACACGAGCTTTCCGCCCTCGTAGTCGATCAGCGACGCTTCGACGTCGACCGGCAGCTCGCTGCCGTCGGCGCGGTAGTGCGTGACCTGAAAGCGTCGCGGCCGGCCGGTGGCGACGAGGTCGCGGATCTGCAGGCCGGCCAGCGCGTCGCCGTGCGCCAGCGTTCCGAGCACGGAACCGGCGAGTTGCTCGTGCGGCACACCGTACAACGTGCAGGCGGCGGCGTTGGCAGCGATGATCCGGAGCTCGTCAAGCGGGTCGAGAATCAGCACCGCTTCCGTCAACCCGTCGAAGACACGGCGGTAGTCGAGCGCACGTACATCGGGACGCGGCGATTTGGCTGGCAATCGGCAACCTCGGACGAGATGTAAAGTTTATGCGAAGAGTCGCCATTCGGGGGTGTGGGTTTGGGCTGCTCGGGGCTCTCCTAGACGTGCACTTGCCGTCGATCCGCTCCGACGAAACCGTCCGCCCGGCTCCTTCCGAAGCGCCACGTCATCCGGCCACGTTCTGGCTCCAGGCAGCGGACGACGGATCGCCGGGGCCGACGCTCCTCCTGCGCTTCGACGTCGTGTGCGATGACGAGCCGATCTCGATCCTCGTGCGGACGCCGAACGCCGGCGGTACGGCGGTACTCGCGGACGCGGCGGAGACGATCGAGCGCCGTTTCGGACTCGCGTCCGCGTCCACGACGCGCGCCACGCGGATCACGCGCATCGGTCTTTCGCTCGGCGAGCAGGTGCTGCCGCTGCAGCATCTCCCCTGCGCGGCGCGCCTGGCCGAAGTGGCGTCGAAACTTGCGGAATGTCTGACGCGATGATGTTGCACTGATGTCTCAAAGTGCGTTGACGGGTCGGAACCGCAAACTGATAATGCGAGCGCCTTGACCGCCGTAAGTCCAGCACCCGCCCGCACGATGCTCGTCGTGGACGATGAAAAAGTGATCACGTTCGCGTTCGAGACCTACTTCAGCGAGCAGGGCTACGCGGTCGACGCTGCCTCCTCGCGCGACGAAGCAATCGACCTGCTGAATCGCAACCACTACGACGTCCTGATCGCCGATCTCCGCCTCACCGGAACGGACGGCGTGGAAGGAATGGAGATCGTCCGCCACGCCCGCGAGCGCAGCCCGCGCATGGCCATCGTGATGCTGACCGCCTACCGCTCCGCCGCCGAGGCCGACCTCCCCGGCGCCGACGTGTTGCTGCAGAAGCCCAAGCGTCTGTCCGAGGTGTCACAAGTCGTAGAGGACCTGCTGCAGCGACACGGCACCGAGTGATCGACGAGTGCTCGTCCGCGCAGTGTGGAGTGCGGCAGCGACGCCTCATCATCTGCCGCTTTCCCATAGCGGAAGCGTCGAGCTTCCGCCCCTTTCAAGTGCACCACGTGGGCCGCGGCTCGACGCTGCGGCTGTAGGAAAGCGGCAGCGGATGAGGCGTCGCTGCCGCACTCCAAACTCGGACTCACGCCATGCGCAGGAGCGCCGGTGCGATGTGCGACAGCGGCAGCACCTGCTCTGCTGCCCCGCGCCGGATCGCTTCGCGCGGCATCCCGAACACCGCGCTGGTCGCCTCATCCTGCGCGAAGGTCGTGGCCCGCACCTTTCGCATCTCCAGCAGACCGTCGGCGCCGTCGCCTCCCATGCCGGTGAGGAGCACGCCGATCGCATCGCTGCCGAGGGTCTCGGCGACGGAGCGGAACAGCACGTCCACGCTCGGCCGGTGGCGGGAGACGAACGCGCCGTCGTGCAGCGCGACGGTCAGCCGTCCGGCGAACGAGCGCACCGTCATGTGGCGGTTGCCCGGGGCCACGAGCGCGCGGCCGGGGCGGATCTCGTCGCCGTCCTCCGCTTCCTTCACCTCGATCGCGCACAGCTCGTTGAGGCGGTTGGCGAACGAGCGGGTGAATGGCGCCGGCATGTGCTGGACGATCACGATGCCGCACGTCGTCACCGGCAGCGGCTCGAGCACCTCGCGGATCGCTTCCGTGCCGCCGGTGGACGCACCGATGGCCACCAGGCGGGCGCGCTGGCTCGCCGCCACCGGACCGGCCGGCTGCACGCCGAGGCGCGGCTGGCGGCGCAGCGGCATGCGATAGACCGAGGCCGCACGCACCGCGTCGACGAGCACCACCGCCGATTCCGTGAGGAACGACTGCACGCCGAGGTTCGGCTTCGCGATGAGGTCCACCGCCCCCGCTTCGAGCGCGCGTACTGCTTCGCGGCTCGCCTCTCCCACGTGCCCCGAGCAGACGATCACCGGCAGCGGGTCCTCCGCCATGAGCTTGCGCAGAAACGTCAGCCCGTCCATGCGTGGCATCTCGAGATCCAGAATGATCACGTCCGGACGGTCGCGCTTCATCTTCTCCATGGCGATGACCGGGTCGGCCGCCGCGGACGTGGTGATGTCGGGCTGCGTCTTGAGGATGGCCTGGATCGTCTGCCGCACGACGGCGGAGTCGTCCACCACGAGCACGTGTACGTTACTTGACATAGACGGTGGGCATCACGGTGCGCGGACCTTCGGCGAGACCGCTGAGCGTTTCGGCATGGCCGAGGAAAAAGTGGCCGCCCGGCGCGAGCTGCGCCAGGAGGTTGTGCACGACGCGCACGCGCTGCGCGTGCCCGAAGTAGATGAGGACGTTCCGGCAGAGCACCAGGTCGTACGGACCGTCGACCGGATACGACTCGTCCGTCAGGTTCAGGCGGCCGAAGCGGATGATGCGCCGCAGCTCGTCCCCCGCCTTGAAGAACCCTTCCTGCGACTTGGTGCCCTTCAGCATGAAGCGGCGGAGGCAGTCCGCGGGGATCTCGGCGGACTTGCGCATCGGCCAGGTGCCGCGGCGGGCAGTGTCGAGGACGCGCGTCGAGAGATCGGTGGCGTCGATGCGCAGGTCCCACTCGTCGCCGTCGAAGTGCTGCAGCAGGACCATGGCCAGCGAGTACGGCTCCTCCCCTGACGAACAGCCGGCGCTCCAGATGCGCACCTTCTTCGCCCGCTCGCCGCGTGCCGCCTCGGCCTTCAGGCGCGGCAGGAGCTCGCGGTCGAGAAAATCGAAGTGCTTCGGCTCGCGGAAGAAGCGCGTCTCGTTCGTGGAGATGGCGTCGAACATCCGGATGCGCTCGTCCGTGTCGTGACCGCCGACGACGTGGTCGTAGTACGCGCTGAACGAATCGAGCCCGAGCTGGCGCAGACGCTTCGAGAGCCGTGCGACGAGCAGCGGCTTCTTGGCGTCGGAGAGATGGATGCCGATCTCGTTCTCGATGAGCTGCTGGAAGCGGACGAACTCCGCCTCGGAGAGGTTGTTAATCATGGCTGCTTTCTTCGAGGGCAGCGAGGAGCTCGTCGGGGGCGAGGATCCGCGTGAGGTCGAGGATCAGCGTGTAGCGGCCGCCGAGGCGCGTCATGCCGGCGAGATAGGCCGTATCGATCGTGGCGCCGAACGCGGGCGGCGGCTCGATGTCCCCCGCGGCGAGCATGATCACGTTCTGCACTTCATCCGTGATGATGCCCATCGGCGCGCGGACACCGTCCGCTTCCGCGTCGATGACGACGGCGCAGGTGTGCGTCGTCGCGGCGGTCTCGCCGAGGCCGAGCTGGCGGGCCAGATCGACGACCGGCATCACCGTGCCGCGCAGATTCATCAGGCCGCGGATGGCCGGCGGCATCGACGGCACGCGCGTGAGCGGTTGCAGCAGGACGATCTCGTTCACCGTCGACGCCGGTACCGCGTACAGCTCCGGACCGACGCGCAACGTCACATACGCGGTCGTCATGCGACACCTCCGAAGACTTCATCGACGTCGACCAGGACCGCGCCGCCGGCGCCTTCGACGATCCCATCGACGCCGTCGACGAGCAGCGCTCCCCGGTCCACGAAGACGAGACAGTTGCGCTCATCGGGCGTGAGCGCCCCGAGCTCGAGACGGCGTGCGGCGTCGACGACGTGAACCGGAGCGCCGTGCCGCTCCGTCACACCGCAAACCCACGCCGGCGCACCAGGGATGCGCGTCGCACCTTCGTGGACGCGCACCTCGATGACCGACTCCATCGGGACCGCACAACGGCGGCCGCCGATCGTCACGATCAGCATCTCGCTCGTCATCAGAACCTCTTGTATTCGCTGGTGTCGCCGGCCGGGTAAGGAGCATGGAAGACGCCCGCCGCGGCAGGAACACGGGCGGCGGGCGTCTTGGTGGGATGGAGGCGCGGTACGGCGGGAACCGCTGGCAGCTCTTCGCCCGCGCCATTGACGGTAAAGAAGGCGATCGCGTCCTGCAGCGTCGTCGCCTGGGAGTTCATTTCTTCAGCGGTGCTCGACAGCTCCTCGGCCGCGGCTGCGTTGCGCTGCGTGACCTGATCGAGCTGCGACATCGCGCGGTTGATCTGCGCCACGCCGGAAGCCTGCTCGCTCGAAGCGGCGGCCACTTCCTGCAGCAGGTCGGAAGTCTTCTTGGTCGTACCGACGAGCTCCTGCATCAGCGTGCCGGAGCGCTCCGCCACTTCGACGCTGGAGCCGGCCAGGTTGCGGATCTCTTTGGCCGCGCCCTGGCTGCGCTCGGCGAGCTTGCGCACTTCCGAGGCCACGACCGCGAAGCCGCGGCCCATCTCGCCGGCGCGGGCCGCTTCGATCGCGGCGTTGAGGGCCAGCAGGTTCGTCTGGAAGGCGATCTCCTCGACGATGGAGATGCGCTCGGCGATCGACTTCATGGCCACGACCGTCTCCGTGACGGCCTTGCCGCTCTGCTCCGCATCGCGGGCCGCCTTGGTCGCGATCTGCTCCATGATGCGGCTGTTCTCGGCGTTCTGGGCGATCGAGGCGGACATCTCCTCGAGGCTGGCGGTCGTCTCTTCCACGCTCGACGCCTGCTGGCCGGTGGCCTGCGAGACTTCGGTAGCGGAGGAGAAGAGCTGGCCGGCGGCGGAAGCGAGCGTGTTCGCGCCCGAGCGCACCTGGCCGATGATCGTGGAGAGCTTCTCCGACATCTCCTGCATCGCGGAGAGGAGCTGGCCCGTCTCGTCGGTGGAACCGGCTTCGATGCTCAGCGAGAGATCGCCGGCTGCGACGGCCTGCGCCACCGTGACGACGCGGTCGAGCGAACGGGTCACGAGCTTGGACACGTGCAGCGAAACGAGCACGAGGCCGACGATGCAGATCAGGACCACGCCGGCCATGATGATGGTGGTCATGTTCTGCGTCTCGCGCGTGGCGACGAACGCGGCGGCGATGGCCCGGGTGTCGGCGTCGATGTCGGCCTTGATCATCGTCTGCAGCCGGTTGTAGCGCTCGCGCATCGTCTGCATGGCGGCGAGCATGGCGTCGCCCGACTCGCCGTTGATCATGCGCAGCGTGGTCGGCCGGGCGACGGCGTAGTACTCCTCGAACGCGGTACGCATGCGGGTGTGCTCTCCGTCGTCGACGACCGGGTTCTTGCGCGCCTCGTCGAACGTGGCCAGGACGTCCTGGCGCAGCTTGTCGACGTTGTCGACGGCCGCGGCGTCAGACGCTGCAACGGCATCCTGGAAGCCGCGCTGAATCGCCGCGAGGTCGGCGTTGAGCATCTCGGAGTTATGCACGGCCGGGTAATAGCCGCTCTCCACGAGCGCCAGCAGGCGGCCGTTCTTCATGCTGAAGACGACGCTCACGCAGAGCACGACCACGAAGCCGATGCCCGCCAGCAGCGGCAGGAGCAACAGCTTGTGACGGAATTTCAGGTTGTTCAGGAACTTCGCACCCAGGTTCGCTGCTCGCGACTCGGACATTGCATCTCTCTCTTTCATCGGTGGTGATTGGCAACTGGCCGGCGACCGGGAGACGCGCCTGCTGCCGCCTGCCAGTTGTCATTCACCAACAGATTTGAAGTCACGCCGCCGCTCCGCGGACGGCACGCCGCACGAGTGCGGCAACATCGAGAATCAGCCCGACCCGCCCGTCGGGAAAAATCGTGGAAGCCGAGACCCCGGACAGCCGGCGGAACACGCTCCCCAGCGGCTTGATGACGGCCTGCATTTCGCCGATGAGGTCATCGGCCACGAGGCCCACGGTCATCCCTTCCGCCTCGACCAGCACCATCTGCTCGACGTGCGGGACGACCTCCGCCTCGAGGCCGAAGAACTCGCCGAGCCGGACGTACGGGACGACGCGGTCGTGAATGTCGAGCAGCCCGTAGGCGCGCTCGCGCGACTCCCCCGCCGGCACGACCACGCACTGGCGAATCGCACCGATCGGCACGACGAAGCGCTCCCCTGCTGCCGCGACGACGAGACCGCTCAGCATCGCCAGCGTCAGCGGCAGCCGCATCGTGATGGTGGCGCCGTAGCCCGCGACACTCGAGACCTGCACGGTGCCGCGCATCGCGGCGATGCCGCGGCTGACGACGTCCATGCCCACCCCGCGGCCGGAGATCTCGGTGACGACGTCCGCCGTCGAGAAGCCCGGCGCAAAGACGTAGCCGAAGATCTCCTCGTCCGCCGGTGCGCCGCTCGCGCCGACCATGCCCCGCTCGCGGGCACGAGCGAGGATGCGCTCGCGATCGAAGCCGCCGCCGTCGTCGCTGACTTCGACGACCACGCTGCCGCCGTCGTGCCGCGCGCGCAGCGTGATGGTGGCGATCGGGTCCTTGCCGCGTGCCGTGCGCACGTCCGCCTTCTCGATGCCGTGATCGACGGCGTTGCGCAGGATGTGCGTCAGCGGATCCTTGAGCTGATCGACGACCGAGGCGTCGACTTCGACGTCGCGCCCTTCGATCACGAGCCGCACCGGCTTCCCGGCGCTCTGCGCCAGGTCGCGGATCGTCCGGCGCTGCTGCTCGAAACGCGGACCGATCGGCACCATGCGCACCTGCGTGACCTGCTCCTGCAGGCCCGTGAGGATGCGCTCGACATCGACGTAGCTGGCGGCGATGCGCTCCCGCTCCCGCTCCGGCAGCGAGGCCATGCCGTCGGAGAGACGTCCCGCCGCGATCGAAAGCTCGCTCGTGAGATTGAGGATGGCGTCGAGGCGATCGAGATCGACGCGAAGCTTGCGGCGCGCGTTCGAAGCACCGGCGTCGCTCCCCTCCTGCTCGACGACGAACGACGACGTATCGGCCACGAAGCCGGCCGCTTTGGCCTGTTCGAGCGCTTCGATGAGCGAGACCGCGGCGGGCGTCAGCTCGTTCGAGCCAGCCACCGCGGCCGGGATCATCTGCCGGAACGCATCGCCGGAGCGCAGCAGGAGCGTAATGAGCCCGCTGTTGACCGGGAAGCGCCTGGCGCGCGTCTCGTCGAGCACGTCCTCCATCGCATGCGCGAGGCTGGTGAGCGCGTCGAAGCCGAGCGTCGCGGCGTTTCCTTTCAGCGTGTGGGCCGAGCGGAAGATGGCGTTGATCACCTCGTCGTCGTTCGGACGCGCCTCGAGCAGGACGAGCATCTCGTCGAGCAGCGCGAGGCTCTCCTCCGCTTCCGCCAGGAACACGCGGACGATGTCGTCTCTGTCGATCTCGAATTCGCTCATGGTCAGACCTGCTTGACGAGAGCCGTGCCGTCGCCGGTGAAGAAGAGGAGCTTCCGGCCGCGCACACCGCCGACGTCCTCACCGAGGATGGGGATGTTCTCGTTCGCGAGGTGCAGGCGGGCCGCTTCGACGTTGCGCATGCCGAGGTCGGTCCCGTTGTCGCCGGTCTTGAGGACCGACGCCCCGCCGAAGATCTTGGCCTCGAGACGCGAACGGCTGGCGCCGAGCGCCACGAGCTGCGCGATGAGCATCTCGTTCGCGCTCCGCGCGTAGCGGGGGCTCGCCGTCGCGCCGTCCGTCGGGAGCATGAAGTGATTGAGGCCACCAATGCCGCGAGCACGGTCGAACATGCAGACGGACACGCACGATCCGAGGATCGTCACGATCTCCGTCGGCTCCGCCGAGGCGTAGAGCTGGCCGGCGTGCAGGTACACCTTGCGCGCGGTCGCTTCTTCACCTCGGGGAAGCCCCGAGCTCTTCAGCAGTTCCTCGATCTTGTTCATCCCGCGACCCGTTCGTGGAGCGACGTGCAGTACAGGGCGGTGGCGGCGTGGGTGGCCAGCAGGTCGAACAGCTCGTGATCGAGCGGCTCGAGCTGCATCTTGTGCGACAGGAGACTGATGATCACGATCACGCCGATGACGCGGCCGTCGAGCTTGAGCGGCAGGCAGACGAGCGGCTCGCTGCTGTCACGCTCGAGCGGCGAGCCGATGTACGGCACCCCGGACGTGACGGCATCGCGCACGCGCGGCGTCGACAGCGACACGCCGCGGTCCTCCAGGCCGACCGACGCGAGCAGCGTCAGCGCGTCGTTCTCGATCTCGCAGATCGCGAACTCTTCGGAGCCGACGAGGTTGACGATGATCTCCTGCATCGAGCCGAGGACCGTCTCGCGCTCGAGCGTGCCGTGGAGCTGGTAGCTGGCCACATAGAGGTTCGCCAGGTTGGCGTTGTGCATCTCGACCTCGGCGTACTGCGCGAGGTACTGCTCGCTCTCGGCGCGGATCCGCTCCACCGCGAGCTCCAGTTCCTGCGCCGCCTGCTGGCGCTGCGAGAGCTCCTGCTTCACGCGGCCCACTTCGGACTCGAGCTGGGCCACGGTGACGCGGAGCTGCTCGTTCTCCGAGAGCAGACGGCGGACGTACTTCTGCGTGTCCTCGCGGACGCGATCGACGTAGGAAGTGTGGCTCGTATCGTTGCTCATGGCCATCAATCTCCGAGGAACGTCTTCAACTTCGCCATCAGCTCGGCGCCGTTGATCGGCTTCGTGACGTAGTCGTTGCAGCCCGACTCGAAGCCGGTCTCGACGTTCTGCACTTCGCCGCGCGTCGTCACCATGATCACGGGCGTGTCCTTGATCGTGTGCTCGCCGCGGATCTTGCGGCAGGCGTCGAAGCCGTTCATCTTCGGCATGACGACGTCCATGAGAATGAGGTCGGGGCGTTCGCTGAGGGCCTTGGCGACGGCCTCTTCGCCATTGCTGGCGGTCAACAGGTCGTACGGTCCCTTCGTCAGGATCATCCGCTCCATCATCAGAATGGTGTTGGAGTCGTCGACGAGGAGAATCTTCTTACGAGACATTTCACTTCTCTCCTTCATGAGGTGGTGAGCTCTTTCATGGTCATGACTTCGGCGAGCGGACGTGGGCGGCTGAAGAGGTAGCCCTGCGCGTAAGGGATGCCGAGCCCGCGGATGACCGAGAAGTCGTCCTCCCGCTCGACGCCCTCGGCGATGACGACGGCGCCGATGTCGTCCGCCAGCCGGCGGACGCTGTCGACGACGGCACGGCGCCGGTGATCGACGGCACAGCCGTCGACGAAGTAGCGATCGATTTTCAGAATGTCGGGAGCAACGTCGAGGATCGTGCGATAGCCGCAGCGTCCGACGCCGACGTCGTCGAGCGCGATGGTGACGCCGAGCGAGCGCAGCTCGCGCACGGCCGCACCGAGCGCCTGCGGACTCCAGTAGCGCGACTCTTCGATGATCTCGAAGGTGATGCGCGTCGCTTCGAACTTCTCCTTCGCCAGGATGGTTTCGAGGAACCCGGCGAACTGCTTGTCCCGTTCGAGCGTGGTCGGATGGATGTTGATGGAAACGTGCTTGACGCCCCCATGCTCCGCTACCGCTTTGATGGCTGCGGCGACGCAACGGCGATCGGCGCGGATCTCCTGCTTCGTCTGGCGCAGGTAGTCGAAGAAGACAGCCGCATCCTCGAACTGCGTCCCCCGCGGCCCCCGCGTCAACGCCTCCACGGAATGCAGCGCCATCGACGCATCCGTCCTGATGATGGGTTGAAAGAGGACGGTGACGGCGTCTTCGTGGAACCAGCGGTCGAGTGTGTCGTGAATCATTGGACAGCCGCCCTAAGCGCAACCGAAATGCCATGGGGTGCGCGAGGGTCAAGCCGCTGATTACAGGTGTGTTATCCGGAATGCCGTGATTCGCCGACAGTCTGGATTCTCGATTTCAGACGAGAGGCGTCTGAGTCTGGGAACGATTGGAGCGCCGGCATCCGCACAGTCACTCCGACGGCGCAGTAACCGCCATCCCGTCCCCCCGCACGACCACCGGCACCGCCCGCGGCCCGCGCACTCTCCACAACCAATAGAACATCGCCCCGAACAGCAGCAGGATCGGGAGCGCGCGCATCGGGCCGGTCGTGAAGGGCTCCGGAAGGATCTTCGCCACGCGCTCGCGGATCGAGAAGAACGAGCCGGCGGCGATGAACAGGGCGAAGCACATCCGCCACAGATGGCGCGCCAGGCGCCGGCCGCCCTTCAGCATGCCGGAGCGCATGACGCGCACGTCGCCGGCCGCTGCCAGGAGCAGAGCGGCGGCGAGGACGAACGACATCACACCGATCGTGCGAAACGGCACGCCGCCGGGTGAAAGGCCAGGGTTGCTCACTGCCTTGACGCCGCCGACGATCACGGCGACCGCCAGTCCAACCGCGACCGCCAGCGCCGCACCATCGATCGCGCGCGTCCATCGCGACGCCGGGCGGACCGTCGTCAGCGCCGTGCCGACGAAATACATCGACAGGACCGCCGCGATCAGATTCGCCACGCCTGTACTCCGGGCAAACTCCAGGATCGCCGCCGTCGTGCCCATCACGAGCATGGCGTAGACGAACAGCATCCCGCCGCGGCGGTGGACGGTGCCGCCCTTCTTCGCGAACAAAGCCGCGAAGCCGAAAACGATCGCCAGCCCACCCGCGGCGATGTGAATCGATAAGAGCATGTTCATGGTACGGCCGCGCTGGAGGGATGTTGCTGGTAGGAGAATCGACAGTAGGATCACTCCTCCCAAAGAGAGGTGGCGAATCACACGATGAAGGTCTTTCTCTCCTCGACCGCCGAGGATTTGGTGGCGTATCGCAAAGTGGCGGACGACACGATCCTGCGGCTATGGCAGCAGAGCGTGGTCATGGAGCGCTTCGGGCCGCTGCCCAATCAACCAGTGGCCGAGTGCGAGCGCAAGGCCCGCGAGTGCGATGTGGTGGTGTGCATCGTCGCGCACCGCTACGGCTTTGTCGCCGAAAAGGGGCAGGGCAGCATGACCCGGCGGGAAGTGGAGGCGGCGAAGGCGTCCGGCAGGGCTGTGCTGGTCTGGATCGTGGCAGACGACTACGCCTGGACCGAGAAGAAGGAGCAGGACCTTCTGGCCGACCCCACCGTACTCGGAGACCCAGCGCGCGTGTTAGAGGTCGCAGGTGGTGTGTCGGCGTTGCTCGATTTCAAGACGTGGCTGCGGGCGACCTTCGTCTGCGACACGTTCACCACTCCGGATGATCTGGGACGCAAGATCGCCGTTGCGTTGAGCGCTCGCGGAAAAACACCGGCGGCAGCGGCTCGCGCCGAGAAGCGCGGCGAAATCCGCATCGTCCATGCGCTACAGCCCGCGCCGCATTTTCACGGGCGCGACGCACTGGTGTCGGAGCTCGACGCGTGGGTTTCCGACCTGACCTCACCGGACCGGGTGTGGTCGCTCGTGGCGGTAGGAGGCACCGGCAAGACGGCGGTGGCCGAGAGGGTCGTCGCCAACATGAACCCCGGCGAAGCCAATGTGCTGGTCTGGTCGTTCTACGAGCGTCCCGACGCCGATGCCTTCCTCCGCGAGTGCAATCACCTCTTCCTCGGCGAAGAAGAGGGCCCAGCCGGAGGCCGCCTCGAACGGCTCGAGCGCGGCCTGCGCGACGGACGGCCGCACCTGGTCGTCCTCGATGGCCTGGAGCGCGTGCAGGAGGACGCCGGCAGCGGCAGGGTGCGCGGTGAACTGTCGGACCACACCCTCAAGCTGCTCCTTCGCGCCATGGCCGCCGGTCTCGGACGAGCGCGGGCTCTGGTGACCTCCCGCTATCCGTTGATCGATCTCGAGCCCTGGACCAACCGGGGATATCGCCACACCTCTCTCGACGACCTGTCGCCGGACGCAGCGGTGGCCGTCCTGCGCGGTTGGGGCGTGGTGGGCGACGACGCAGCGCTGCTTGCCGCGGCGAACCAGGTCGGCAACCATGCGCTCTCGGTGGCGGTGCTCGGCTCCTATCTTCACTTCTTTGCGGACGGCCGCATTGAAGCGGTCCAGGAGTTCGCCCTCGACGCGGTGAAGGGCAACGATCCCAGGGCGGCCAAGCTCGCGCGAGTCCTCGCCTCTTACGCGGAGCGGCTGCCGGACGAAGAGCGGGAGCTGCTGGCCCGCCTGTCCGTGTTCCCTCGCGGTGTGACGATCGATCTGCTCGGCATGCTTGTCGATGCCGGCGGCGACGTGGCGGGACTTCTCCTGAATGCAAAGCCCCGTCTCATCGCGTTGCTAGGGAATCTCCGGGCGCGTGGCCTGGTGTTCCAGTACCGCAGCGATGAGGCGGTAACCTGGACCGCGCACCCGTTCCTACGCGAGCGGTTCCGTAAGCTGCTGCACTGTCCCGCCAAGCGGGTTTTCGATGTCGTAGCGGAGGCCCTTGGCGCCGGACTCGAGGACCGTCCGGACACCGAACCGAGTGACTCCACCACCCTCGACCGGTACGAACGTCTGATTGAGGCCACGCGGCTCGCCCGGCGTGAGGAGGAAGCTTTCGCTCTTTATATGAATAGATTGGGAGGGTTCCGACACCTGGCATGGGAACTCGGAGAATACGAACGGGGCTACCGAATCCTCGCGTCGTTCAGCACGACAGGCCGCCTTGAGGATTCTATGACGCCTCGGTCGCGAGCCCGGCTCCTTAACGATCTGTCCCTCTTTGCTCAGCGGCTCGGTCGTCTTGCAGAGGCGCGTGCGCTCCGAGGGCTGGTTGAGCGGATGAAGTTGATTGATCCCCAGGACCTATCGATCCGACAGACGAATTCAAGTCTCGTGGCCCTCAGCTTGGGCCATCTAATCGAAGCGCGGGCGTTCGCCGATCAGGCCGTGGGTGAGGCCGAGACAGCGGGCGAAGACGGAGAGAAGGAAAGGGCCCTTACCGCCCGTGCGATCGCCGCTCACACTTTGGGCGATGTCGCCGCCGCCCGGGCCGACTTCGCCGTCGCGACCGAAATGGAGGAGGTATCATTATTTTCGTTTCTAGCCTGGGAGCATGGGCGCCATCACCTCGACCTGGGCAACCTCGCCGCAGCACGTGCGCTCGCTGGCCACGGCTTGTCGATTGCCGACTGGTATGGCTGGAAACCCCCAAAGTCTGACGCACTTCTTGCCCGCATCCTTCTCGCGGAGGACGGCGACCCCACGCCGTACCTCGACGCGATCCGTGCCTGGACCACGCGGACAGGCGAGATGACGTACATCATCGAAGCGCACCTCCTCACGGCCCAACACCTGCTCGCCCGCGGTGACATCCAGTCCGCCCTTGGTGAAGCAGAAACGGGCCTGCTCCACGCCGAAGTCTGCGGCTTCGGCTTGAAGCGCATCGAGCTACGGGTCACGCTGGCCCGCATCCGCCTGGCATGGCCCGATCCGCCGAAGGCCATCCAGGCCGCGCGGGAGGCGCTCGACCTCGCGATGCATCCGGACTGCGGGTACGCCTGGGGCGAAGCCGATGCGGCGCAGGTCTGGGGCGAGGCTTACTTCGCGAACGGTGAGTTCGCCCTCGCGCAGCGCGCGTTCACCCGTGCTCTCGCAGTGCGCCGGCGCATCGAACATCCCGGCGCGTCGGAAACCGAGCGATGGCTGGCCCGCATCGGCTAGGACCTGCAGCTCCCGTCGCGCCGGCGGAGCGATCTCCGAGTGCGGTGACGGATGACCGCGAATCGGTGATCGATGAGTGATCTTCGGTGACCGGTCACCGAATTTCGGTGAGCGATCTGCGGAAATCACTCGTCGATCAGTGATTTTCAGTGATCGATTGGCGGAAAACACTCATCGGTCACCGTTTTTCGGCGACTCGCGACCAACTTTCGGCCACCAGTCACCGATTTCCGGCGACCCGTGACCGAATTTCGGTCATCGGTGACTGAATTTCGGTCACCGATGACTGAATTTCGGTCATCGATGACTGAATTTCGGTCATCGACCTGCCGGATCGACAGATCGGTCACTGATTTTCGGTGACCGGTCACTGAATCGCGGTGACGCGCCTGTCACTGGCACATCTCGGCCTATGTGGGACAGACACTCTTGTCTGTCCGGACAGGCAGGAGTGCCTGTCCCACATCAAAAGCCATCGACCACTCCAGATCTCAGACTGAAATCCAGACATCAGACCGCCGCTCCGGCCTCGATTTCACCTAACCAACTTCTTTCGAATCACTTACCTCGTGGCACTTCCGTTGCGCATGGGGTTGCCGTCCGGAATCTGACTCTGAAGGAGTTTTCACGTTGAAACACCTGATGTTCGCGGCATCGATCCTGATGCTCGCCCTTGCACCGGCGGTCCTCGCCGAAGATCCACCAGCACCCCAGGCGGATGCGCGCACACTCAGCGAGACGCTGATCTACTCCGTCAACCGGGTGCCCGAACGGACGTTCGAGACTCGATGACGAAGACGGAGCTGGCGTCCGTCTTCATGAAGAAGACGGCGAAATGGCCTCACGGCACGCTCGTCGTCCCGGTGGACCAGAACGAAAAATCGTCCGTCCGCACTATTTTTACAAACGATGTACACGGCAAGAGCGTCTCAGCCGTAAAGAGCTATTGGCAGCAGCAGATTTTTTCCGGCCGCGACGTACCTCCCGTCGAGAAGAGCTCGGAAGCGCAGGTGATCGCGTTCGTGAAAGCGAACGCGGGCGCGGTGGCGTACGTCTCCGATACCGCTGACGTCAGCGGCACGAAGACGATCACCGTCAGGTAGAAGATTGGCGCGCGCCGGCTGCGACGGCGCGCGCCTTTTTCTTTTGTGGGGAGCGGACAGGCAGGAGTGCCTGTCCTACATCCGACCCGCGTGGGTTGCTCATGTAGGACAGACACTCTTGTCTGTCCAGAGCACCTCACTCGAACAGCGTGTCCACGTACGACTGCGGATCGAACGGAATCAGATCCTCCGCCGCCTCACCCACCCCGACGAACTTCACCGGGATGTCGAACTGGCGCATGATCGAGAGGATCACGCCGCCTTTCGCGGTGCCGTCGAGCTTCGTCACGACCATGCCGGTGATCTTCGCTGCTTCGAGGAACGCCGCGGCCTGACTGACGCCGTTCTGTCCCGTGGTGCCGTCGAGGACGAGCAGCGTTTCGTGCGGCGCGCCGGGCATCTCCTTCTCGATCACGCGGCGGATCTTCGAGAGCTCGTTCATCAGCCCCGTCTTGTTCTGCAGGCGGCCGGCGGTATCGATGATGACGACGTCCGCGTTGCGCGACTTGGCGGCTTTGACGGAGTCGTGGGCCACGGCCGCGGGATCGGAGCCGGCACGATGCTTCACGAGCGGCACGCCGACGCGGTCGGCCCACATCTGCAACTGCTCGATGGCGGCGGCGCGGAACGTATCGGCGGCGCCGAGGATGACGGTCTTCCCTTCCCCCTTCCAGCGGGAGGCGAGCTTGGCGATCGTGGTGGTCTTGCCGGTGCCGTTGACGCCGACGACGAGGATGACGAACGGCTTGGCCTTCCCGAGGTCGATCGTCTGCGCCGTGCGGCGGGGAATCAGCGCCCGCGTCTCCTCGCGGAGGACGGCGGTGAGGCGATCCATGTTCGTGATGTTCTCGCCGCGCACCCGCTCCTCGATCCGGTCGATGAGCGACATCGTCAGCTCGGCCCCGACGTCCGCGCCGAGGAGCCCTTCCTCCAGCCCGTCGATGGCATCTTTCCCCACCGGAAGCTCAGGAGTCATCGCCTCCTTGACCTTCTCGATGATCTCGGTGTGCGTCATGAACAAGCCGCGTTTGAGCTTGTCGAAGAGGGTTTTCTTTGGTTGGTCGGCCATAGTTGTCAGCGTGGTCGGTGGTCAGCGGTCGGTGGTGGTGATGGGGCGTGTACTGGGTGTTGTGTTGGTTGTTGGTTTTTGGTTCTTGGTTGGGTGGGGGGACCGACAACCGAAAACGAACAACCGACAACGCGCGCGGTAGCGCGCTATCTCCTCCCCTGCCCCTGCTCCCTGTTCGAGATGGCTTGTCGCACCATCTCCTCGTCGACGGTGACGATGCTGGGGGCAGAGCCGTTGGAGGGGTCGAATTCGAGGTTGCGGATGATGCGGCGGTAGGTTTCGCGGAGGGCGCGGGCGCCGAGGCGTTTCTGGCGGGCGGCGTCCCAGGCGATGGAGGTGAGGGCGCCGCGGGTGATCTGCAGGTCGATGCCGAAGCGGCGAAAGTAGTCGCGCGACGTGCGGAAGATCGAGCCTTCGGGCTCGACGAAGATGCGGGCCAGGTCCGGCTCGCCGAGGTCGTTGAGCACGACGATCGATTCGAAACGGGAAATGAACTGCGGCGTCATGCCGTAGCGGAACAGGTCGTCGTAGTTGAGGTAATCGCGGAGATGGAACGGCATCTCCTCGCGCACTTCACCCGAGGAGGAGACGACCACCACGGGCTTCATCGGCGCGACGTCCTGGCCGATCGTGGCCCGGCGGTAGACGGCGTCGTACAGCTCCTCGAACGCGCCGCCGGCGACGAAGAGGATGTGCGACGAGTTGAGCCCGAGCGTCATCCCTTCGACGTCGAAGGCGACGTTCTCGTTCTCCATGAGCGTGAGCAGCGCTTCCTGGGCCACGATGCCGCGGACATTCGGCGCGCCGCCGGCGACGTGCGCGCGGATCTTGTCCACCTCGTCGATGAAGACGATCCCGTGCTCGACCGACTTGATGACCTTGTCGAGCCCCGCACCCGGTCCGTGCAGCTTCCTGGCGTTCTCGTAGAGGCGGCCGAGCACGACGCGGCCGTAGCCCTGGTGCTCCTCGGCCAGCACGTTCGCGTTGATGCGCACCACGTTCGCGAACTCGCTCGTCCCCGGACGGGTCGCCAGGTACTGCTCGACCGCGCGCATGAGGGTCGTCTTGCCGGTGCCGGAGTTCCCGATCAGCAGGATGTTCGGCGCCGGATGCCCCACCAGGTGCTTCACGAGCGCGACGGAGATCTCCCGGATCGCCTCCTCCTGCCCGACGACGGTCTTACGCAGCTCGTCGTAAATGTCGCGCGGCCGGAGAGGGAAAGCGTCCATGGGAGGGGGATTGTAGCGAATCACAATCCTGAGCGAAGCGAAGGATCAATGGAGCCTCAGCGAAGATCCCCGCCACAGGCATAGCTGAGGCTCCATTGATCCTTCGCTTCGCTCAGGATTGCCCCCGGCCCCCGCTACCGGATGAACGAAAACCCGACCGCCAGAATCAGCAGCGCCACCACGGCCATCGACACCCAGAACGCCTGCACCGTCTGGCGGTGCATGTTCACCTTGTCCTTCCGCTCGTGCAGGAGGTACTGCAGGTACTCGACGCGGGGACGGATGGTGCCGACTTTGTCCTCGAGGTTCGGGTAGAGGACCTGGTTGATCTCCGGGACGATGACGACCGGGATGAACGTGGCGCCGCCGCTGCGGGTGATGAAGTCGTTGAGGAGCTCGTTGTGCGGCTGTTCGCTGGTGCAGACGAGGCAGTGGTAGACCGTCGTCGACTGCAGCACCGAGAGCATCTTCTGGCCGGTGCTCTTGGCCTTGTAGGTGTTGACCACCGACTCCGACGTCTGCCGGAGGATGCGCTCGTTCAGTTCCGGGATGCGGGTGAAGATGAACACGGTCTCGCCGGCCGCCATCGGCAGCTTCTCCGGACGGCGGAAGATGATCTCCCCGTACTCCTCCCACTCGGTGGGACTCTGTTCGGACTCGAACCCCTCGTCGGCGAGGCGGTTCATCAGACGTTCGACCGGGTCGGTCCCGGCGGGAGATTCAGTCGGCTTTTCGGCTTTCAGCTCTTGCATATTTATTGACGAGGCGGATCAAGTCATCGAATTCAAACGGCTTGCCCATGTAGTCGTCGGCACCGCAGACGCGTGCTTTCTCGGCGATGTCGGCATCGCCCGAGACCACGACATACGGAATCGATTTCGTTTCCGGGAGTGCTTTGAGTGCGCTGCAGAGGGCCTCGCCCCCCATTCCTTTGATCGTCAGGTCGGCGAAGATCATCGCCGGCCGCAGTTCCTTCGCTTTGGCCAGGGCGGTCTGCCCGTCGGCCACGCTCTCGGAGGCATACCCGTTCCGCTTCAGGACGAGCGAGATCAGTCTCGCCACCTGGGCGTCATCTTCGACGACGAGGATCACGCTGCTGACCTCAGAAGTCGAATCGGACACGCACCTTTTTCCGCATATGCCCCAGAGCGGCGCCGGCCAAGGCGCCCACGGCGTTGGCGGCCGCGTCGCTGAGCGTCGTCACGCGGGTCGGCAGCATCTCCTGCCACAGGTACAGCATCATGGCGAAGAAGAGCCCCGCGATGAACGTCAGTCCGTAGCCGCGGATGCGCGACCGCTCCGGCCGGTCCACGGTCAGAAAGAGCAGGAACCCCCACGGCAGGAACAACATGACGTTGCCGAGGATCGGCATCAGCACGGCGAAGAAAGCGTCGCGGGAAGGGACGCGCCCTTCGGTAACGACGCGCGAGAGCACGTCCGGAACGGTGTTCCCCCCCACGTAGGCCTTCCCCGAGAGGTACCAGAGCAGGGCGGCAATGGCTCCGCTGACGAGCACCAGTAACGTCACCGTTACCCACTTGCTCACCCTGACGACGCGCACGTGCCGCTTTCCCATGTGCACGCATTATCCCGAATCGGAGTTTCATTGCCCAACGCCGCCCATTTGCGAGAAGCGTGCTAAGTGGACAGGGCTCGGGGCTCAGGGCTCGGGGCCCGGTAGGGGGTCAGACCCTTGGGTGAGGGGACAGCCCGGTGATGCGAGGCCCCGAAAACCTCGGGCCTGAGACCCAACCGAGCCCCGAGCCCTGAGCCCCGGGCCCGGGCAACCGACCCAGTGGGGGTCAGGCCTGCGGTAAGGGGCCGCCCGACAAAAACGCCCCCGGAACCAAAGGCCTGACCCCCAACCGGGCCCCGAGCCCCGAGCCCCGGGCCCTCGGCTACAACCGACCCAGTGGGGGTCAGGCCTGCGGTACGGGGCCGCCCGACAAAAACACCCCCGGAACCAAAGGCCTGACCCCCACCCGGGCCCCGAGCCCCGAGCCCCGGGCCCTCGGCTACAATCGCTTGGTCCATGCCCCTGCTCCGGTTCGCCCGTTACAACCAAATCGCCGTCGAAGTAGCGCAGCGCCTCCTCGAGTCGCGGGACCCGGCTGCCGATCCGCTCGCTCCCTGGCCCGTCGGGGTCATCGTTCCCTCGGGTGCCATGTCGGACGCGATCGTCCGGCAGCTCCTCGGCACGGGCAGCGGCGTGGCGGCGGTGGCCATCGATTCTCTCGAAGCGCTGGCCCGCCGCGTCGTCAACGACGGCGGCGACTACCCACACGTCGCCGGCGAAGCGGAGCGCCGGCTGGCCATGCGCACGGCGGTCCGGAGCATCGAGCATCCGATGATGGAGAGCCGCGGGATTGCGTCGATGCTGGAGCGCGCCTACCGCGACGTCCGCGACTCCGGCCTGACGCTCGACGAGTTCCGCCAGCGCGCCCAGAAGCGTCCGCTGCGGAACGCCGGCCGCACGAAGCTCCTGATCCGCGCCTGGGAAGAGTACGAGCGCCTCATCGCCCGCCTCGGCGCCACCGACCCTGCCGATCTCCTGCTCCGCGCCGCCGACCGCATCCGCCGCGGCGCCAACGTACCCCCGCAACTCCTGGCCGGCTTCTACGACATGACCGGCGTGCAGTTCGCCGTGGTGGAAGCCTTGCGCGACGCGCAGAAGCTGACGGCGGTGTGGATTCCGGCTGACCCTGAGGATGACGCCTACCGCTTTGCCCACGCGCTGACCGCACGGTTCGGCGGTGATCCGATCGGCGGCACAGATGATCCCATCCACCGCCAACCGCCAACCGCCAACCGCCAACTCCTCCACACCTACCCCACCCGCCATGAAGAGCTCTCCGGCACGTGCCGCGCCGTACGCGCTCTCCTGGATTCGGGCGTTCCCCCCCACGAGATCGGCATCGTGGCCCGGTCGCTCGACGCTTACGACAAACAGCTCCTCAACCGCTTTGCCGCGGAGCATGGGTTCAGCACCTCTCTCCCCGACGCGCTCCCGCTGAAAGCGCACCGCATCGGCCGCGGCGTCATCACGCTGCTCCGTCTCCGCGAGCGAGGCTTCCCCCGCGCGGAAGTACTGGAGCTCATCCGCGACGGCCTCCGCGCCAAGACCACCATCAACGTCGACAAGGCAGACGCCGAGACGCGCGCCGCACGCATCGCCGGCGGCACGAGCGACGAGCTGCGCTCCGTCCGCCGCCGCTCCCTCGTCATCGACGACTACGTGAAGCTCGTCGCCGAGCTCGAAGACCTCACCGCGCACATCGACGTCCCCTTCCTCGGCAAACTCCCGGGCCTGTTCCGCATCGAGACGAAGGCGGATCTCGACGCCGCCGAGGAGCTCGACGCGATCGCCGACCTGTTCCGCAGGACACAGGTCTGGAACCGCGGCCTCGATGTCACCGCCGTCATCGACGCCATCGAGCACGTCGAGCTCGAACACCAGAAACCGACAACCAACACCCAACAACCGATCTTCGCCGGTGAGCTCCTCCGCTTCCGCGGCCGGTCCTTCGCGCACCTCTTCGCCATCCGCATGCAGGACGACGTCTTCCCGCAGCGCCGCAACGAGGACCCGCTCGTCCCCGACGCCGACCGCAGAGCACTCGGGGTGCGGGAGATCGGCGACGGCCGCGATGAAGAGCAGTTGCTGTTCCGGCTCCTGTCCGATGCCACCAACGAGCTGCACTACAGCTACGCCGCTTCGGACGGCTTCGGGAAAATCCTGCGCAAGTCACGGCTGGTGCGGGAGCTGCCGGTGAAAGATATGGGACAAATGGGACCGATGGGACCTATGGGAGAACCTGCTGTCATAGCGCAGCCCCATGGGTCCCACCTGTCCCATGAGTCCCATCAGTCCCATCAGTCCCATCGTCCCCCGGCGCTCCGCCCCCTGCAGATGCTCACCCTGGCCGGCACCCGCTCCGTCTTCGACGGCTATCTCGGCCCCCGCACCATCCAGGACCGCGTCAACAAAGTCCTGGAGTCCGTGACCCCCACGCAGCTCGAAGACTTCGGCGAGTGCCCGCACAAGTTCCTCGTCAAATGGATCCTCGGCGTCAAAGACCTCGACGACCCCGAGCGCGAGCTGCAGATCCACCATCGCGACAAAGGCACGCTCGACCACCAGATCCTCGAGCAGTTCTATCGGGGCCTCAAACCGAACGACATTGCCGAGGCGGCGGCCACGTTGCCTCGCCTGCCGCAGTACCTCGTCGACCAGCTCGAACAGCTCATCGACCAGGCCTTCGATCAGCTCGAAGCCGAAGCGCCGCCGTTCAACCGCACCGTGCGCGACATCGAGCGCCGCGCCACGAAACGCATCCTCCGCGACTTCGTGACGCAGGACCTCGGCGAGCTCGCCGAAGAGAACCTCCTGCCGGCGCACTTTGAATACCGCTTCGGGCAGCGCCACCGGCGGCCCGAATCGATCGACCACCCGGAGCCGTTCATCCTCAAAACGCAGGGCCTCACGCTGCGCGTCGACGGCACCATCGACCGCATCGACCGCGGCCCGACACGCTTCCGCATCGTCGACTACAAGTCCGGCAAGGCGCTGCGCCACAAGAACCTCGCGAAGAAGATCGACCGCGGCGTGCGCCTCCAGCTCGCGCTCTACGCCATGGCCGTCTCCGACTTCTTCGACTCGACGGACGTCAGCGGCACCATCAAGCCGCTGGTCATCGGCGAGCAGAACGGCGCGTTCGCCTTCGACCTGGCCGAGAAACGGGAGTCGCTGCTCGAAACCCTCGAGCTCTTCGTCACCTCCATCCGCGAGGGCATCTTCCCCGCGTTCCCGAACGATCGCGACGACGAGTTCAACTCCTGCAAGTACTGCCCGGTGAATCACTCCTGCCGCACGCGGCACGACCTCGACGAGCGCTACGCCGTGCAGCAGAAGAAGGACCCGCGCACGCTGCTGGCCGAACGGGACGCAGCGGAACGGTGATGCTGCAACAGTCGTTCGACTTTGCCCCGAAGCCGACGAGCGCGCGCCGCAACGTCGTCATCGAAGCGGGCGCCGGCACCGGCAAGACGACCGCCATCGTCGCCGAGGTGCTGAAGCTCATGCTCAATGACGAAGAGTTGTCGCCCGAGCGCATCGTCCTCGTCACCTTCACCGAGAAAGCCGCCGGCGAGATCGCCGACCGCATCCACGACGCGCTGCAGGAGCTCGACGCGCACATGGACGACCCGCGCGTCGTCTGGCCCATCGGCTCGCCGCGCCCGTTACTGGAAATGGGCGGCGAGATGCGCGAAGAGCAGCGCGAAAGCTGGCGCCGCGCCTGCGCCAAGCAGCTCTCGCGCATCGATTCGCTCCGCTCGCAGACAATCCATTCGTTCTGCCAGTCGCTGCTGCGGCTCTTCCCCATCGAGGCCGGCCTCGACCCGCAGTTCAAGATCATCGAAGGCTTCGAGCGCTCGCTCCTCTATGGGCAGCTCTACGACGCCTGGGTGGACGAGGAGACGCGCGTCCACCCCACCGAAGAGATCGTCCGCGAGTGGGAGATCCTCTTCGCCCACCTCGGCTATCTCTTCCAGATCCGCGACGTTCTTTTCGCCCTCCTGGACCGCCGCGACCTGCTCAACGAAGACAGCTACGACTTCGGCGATTTCAGCGAAGTGGAGTCCGACCTCGTCGAGACCATCGCCGTCATCCGCAAGACCAGCGCGGCCGACGTGAAGGACCCCGACGCCCGCCGCATCTTCGAATACCTGCAGCAGGAAGAGCCGCCGAGCGCGTCGCTCGACGCCTGGGTCGAATACCTGCAGCCGATCGCGCCGTCGATCCGCGAGGCCAACCTGCCGCGGCAGGCGGTGCTCAAGGACGCGCTCAAATTCCTCCGCTGTGGCGACAAGGGACGCTCCATCTACGACCGTCTCGCCAGCCACCGCGCGGCCATGGCCGTCGTGTCGATGGGACGGCGCTTCGTCGACTACCTGGACAGGGAGAAGCGCAAGCTCGGCGTCGTCGACTTTGACGATCTCCTCCTGCGCACGCTGGCCGTGCTCGATGACGAAGCGGTGCTGGAGCGCGCCCGCTCGCAGTTCGACTTCATCTTCGTCGACGAGTTCCAGGACACCGACCGCACGCAGGCCCGCATCATCGAGCGGCTGGCGCGCGATGCCTCCGGCGCGTACGTGCCCGGGCGCACCATCGTGGTCGGCGATCCGAAGCAGTCGATCTACGGCTTCCGCCGCGCCGACCCGGAGACGTACTACAAGATGACGGAGCAGTTGATCGCCGAGGGGGCGGAACGGCGGCGCATCGAGGATCAGTACCGGAGCGATCCGCCGCTGCTCGACGCCATCAACGCCCTGTTCACCAGCCTCTTTCCGGCGGTGCCGCACGACCCGAACGTCTTCCGTCCTCGGTATCTGCCGCTGCACGCCGGCAAAGGCAAAGTGGCGCGCGAGCTCGACGCCCGCATCACCTTCCTGCACGTCGAGCACGAGGAAAAGTCGGACCGCTTCTTCCGCGAGGCCGAAGTCATCGCCGAATGGATCCGCGCCAACCGGGACGGCAGCGACCTCGATCTGCAGCGCTTCGCCATTCTCTTCCGCCGCCTCACGAAGCTCGACGATTACCTCGACACGCTGGAACGCTACGGCATCGATTACGTCCTGCCGCCGACGCGCCTCTTCCTCGACCGCCGCGCCCCCGTCGATCTGCTGGCCGTGCTGCGCGCCATCGCCTTCCCCTTCGACACCGGCGCGGAGTTCTCCGCCGCGCGGACGCCGTACTTTGCACTCACGGATGAAGAGATCGTCACCGGACGCGACACGCCACCCGACGCCGAGGCCGCCCGCGTCGCGGAACGGACAACGGACAACGGACAACCGACAACGCCTCCAACTGTCTGGGCGACCTTTCAGCAGACGCTCGCGCGCTACCGCGAGGCGGCACAACACCGCTCCGTCTCCGGCCTCATCGACCTCGTCGTCGAGACCGCGGGCATTCACGCGATCTACGACGCGTCCGCTGACGGCGTGCGGCACAAGCGGCACCTCGAGCACCTCCGCGCCATCGCCTTCGACTTCGACCAGACCAGCGGCGGCTCCGTGCGCCAGTTCGTCGACGAGATCACCCGCCGCCGCAGCGAGCCGGACGAGATGGAACCGAGCCTCGCCGACGAGTCCCGCAACGCCGTCCGCATCCTCTCCGTGCACGCGGCGAAAGGGCTGGAGTTCGAGAGCGTCATCCTCCCCGACCTCGCCTTCCCCGCGTCATCGAACGACACGCTGCAACTCTTCACGGTCGAAGAGCCGCGCAGCCTCGTCATGGCCGGCCGCGCCGAATCCATCTCCGCAAACTTCCGCACCTGCGGCGACCAGGAAAAGCTCAAGAAGCTCCGCGCCACCCGCGACGAAGCCGAGACGCGGCGCCTGTTCTACGTCGCCGTCACGCGTGCCAAGTCGGAGGTGGCGTTCGTCTGGAACGTGGTGGCGAAAAACGCCGGGTTCGCGAAGTACGTGCGGGAGGCGATCCCGTTCGACGTGCCTTCGGATGGCGAAGGACGGACGCTGCTCTGGACTCCGGTGGGGACGGTCGCGTACGAGCGGCTGGCGTCGACGCAGGCCGACGCGCACACACGCCATCGCCTGCGCGACGCCGCCCTCGAGGCGACGCTCGCCGCGTCACCCATCGTCGAGGCTGTGCTGCCGGCGCCGCTCTTCGACGCCACGCCTCTGGCGGCGTCCGAGGTGGCCATGTACCGCGCCGGTTCGCGCAACCGCACCGCGGGCGTCCTGCTGCACCGCGTCCTCGAACGCTGGGACGCCCGCTCCGACGCCGAGCCCCTCCTCCGCCGCCTGGCCATCGAAGCCGCCGCCGACGAGGAAACAATCGCACGCGTCCGCGCCCGCCTCGCCACCGTCGCCCGCTCCCCCATGCGAGACCGCCTCGCCCGCGCCGAAACCCTCGGCCGCGAGCTAGTCATCCGCTACACCGACGCCGAAGGCGCCATCCTCGAACGCCGCCTCGACCGCCTGATCCGCGAAAACGGCCGCGACATCGTCATCGACTACAAGACCGGTACGCCGCTGGAAAAGCACCGCGAGCAGGTAGCCACCTACTGCGCCGCCGTTTCGGCGATCACCGGCCGGCCGTGCACGGGTCTCCTCTGGTACATCGACCTGGACACCGACAAGGTGATCGAGCTCCCGTAATCCATCTCGCAGTGCGGCGGCAAAGCCGCCGCTCTGCTACACGCGCAGAAGAGCGGTTCATCGAGCTGAAGCAACCCGGCCTTCCTGCGGAAGGCAGACAGACAGGAGTGTCTGTCCTACATACCCTTCCGGAGGAGTGCCTGCCCCTGACGTTGTAGACACCCACAGGCGTGCGTGACCTTCATGGCTTTATGTAGGACAGACACTCTTGTCTGTCTGCCTTCCGCAGGAAGGCCATTTGACGGCATACGTGGCTCCCGTGCGTGAGGGTCATAGCTTCGCTTATGCGGGAGGGTCAGAGCTTCGCTTAGTGCGTGCGCGCGTGAGGGTCAGAGCTTCGCTTCGCGTGTATGGGAAAAGGGAAAAGGGGGCCACACCTTCGCATTCGGAAAAGGGGGCCACACCTTCGAATCGTCCATGCGTTGGGTGAGGGTCAGAGCTTCGTTCTGGGCCGTAAGGGGCGAGCAGTGTCAGCGAGAGTGCGTGAGGGTCAGGGCGAGCAGGGGCCACACCTTTCGAATCATCCATGCGTTGGGTGAGGGTCAGAGCTTCGTTCTTGATGGGCCGATGAGGGGCGAGCAGGGGCCACACCTTCGAACCATCGGTACAGAGGCCGATTCCACAAGGCGTAGACGCTTCGTGGCGAAATCTTCCATTCCGAGGAGGTCGGATGGTGAGTTCTCTACCAGTGGGCGCGATCCTCGGCGCCCGCGGCCAGCCGAGGGAAGATCGTCGGCGTTATGGCACGACCACTTCGAATCGAATTTCCCGGAGCTGTCTACCACGTCACCTCCCGTGGCAACGACCGGAAGGCAATCTTCAAGAAAGACAGCGATCGCAACCACTTTCTGACGCTTCTCGGTGAAGTCGTTCACCGCTTCGGGTGGTCCATCACCGCCTTCGCCCTGATGACGAATCACTACCACCTCGTGGTGCAGACGCCGGAAGCGAACCTCTCACGCGGCATGCACTGGCTCAATGGTACGTACGCGGCGTGGTTCAATCGCCGGCACAAGCGCTCCGGCCATCTGCTCCAGGGCCGGTTCAAGGCGTTCCTGATCGATGAAGATGCATATCACGCGCAGGTGTTGCGCTACGTCGTCCTGAACCCGGTGCGTGCCGGTCTCGCCGGCCGGCCCGAGCAGCACCGCTGGTCGAGCTATCGGGCCACTGCCGGACTGGCGCCTGCACCCGAGTGGCTCGACACGTCGGCCGCCCTCGCGCGGTTCGGGTCCGACGTAGCGCTCGCTCAAGCCGAATACCGCGCATTCGTCCTCGGAGCGGTCGGCTCGAAAGACCGGCTATGGGACAACGTGACGAACGGGCTCTATCTCGGCACCGAGACGTGGACGAAAAAGATGCGCGCGGTTGTCGAATCCAGGCCACGCTCGACGGACCATCCGATCACACAGCGCGCAGTTGGCCGCCCGCACATAGAAGCGATCGTGGAAGCCGTCGCCGCCACGGCCCAATTGCCGCTGGAAGCGGCCAGAACGACTCGCGGATCGGCTGTCCGCCGCTTGATCGCCTGGCTTGGCTGGCATGAGGGACTGGTCACGCTACGAAGCATTGCCGCCGCGTTGCGGCTGCGAAGCGAAGGACATGTCTCGAACATGATTCGACGCTGTGAGTACGAGTTCGGCAAGAGCGCGACGCTCCTCAGCCACCTCGACGCCGCACTGGTCGCTCTGAGGTAACCGACCACCGGTCACTCTCCCGTCCCGCCGCTCAGATCGTGCGTGCGCAGGTCGAGCACAGTGTCACAAACCCTCCTGCGTCCAGTTCGGTCACAGCCGTAATGCTTCAGCGGCACTGGATGCGGTCTCGTGTTCGTGAACGCACCTACCCGTCCGCACATGACCTTATCCACAACTACTCGCTGGTCCGACGTGGCTCAGGCACGGGGTCAGGGCACGGGGTCAGAGCTCCTCTTTTCGGAGGAGCGTCGTTTGAGCGAGGAACAAAGGTCTGGCCCTGGCTCTGGCCCAGGAACAAAGGTCTGGCCCTGGCGCTCTGGCCCCGGAGGAGCGCGGGCTTAGGGCACGGGGCCAGAGCTCCTCTTTTCGGAGGAGCGTCGTTTGAGCGAGGAACAAAGCTCTGGCCCTAGCGCTGCCCTGCGGAGGAGCGTCGTTTGAGCGAGGAACGAAGCTCTGGCCCTAGCGCTGCCCCTGCTGGCCCTAGCGCTGCCCCTGGCGCTGCTATGACGAAGTGAGAAGCTCTCCACGACAAAGGCTACCTCGCTCTACGAAAGACCACGAGATCGATGTTGCCGTATGCCGGCGAATGACCAAAGAGGGCGCCGAGACAACCAGGATTGATCGTACATCCGACCTTCTCGACGGCGTAGAACTCCCATCCATGTTGCGCATAGTGATCGATGACGGTCTGAAGCTGTTCGGCCACCGGCCATGGATCGCCGTTCTCGCCAGTCCGACCGACAAAGGGAATCACGAAGTGAACCTGCGGAGTTGCCATACGGTTGCAGACACGATCCGCGACGTATCGTGGCGTTATCGCAAGGCGTGAACGCCTCTGGCCGAACGGGCCGATGCTTTCGCACGAATCGCCCCTCCACCTCCGGTCCGGCACGTTCACCTCCATCGCACCGCGCCTTTGCCTCACTCCAACCGGACCTTTGCCTCAGCGCGCGCCGTGCCCTCGGGCGCGGGCGGAAGCCGTCGGCGGAGACGCTGGCGCGCCGTGCCGCGGAGAAAGCCAAGGACTCGGGCACGACGGCGCCGGGATCGACGCCGGCCTCGGACGCCACGACGAAGGCGGCCTAGCAAGTTTCATGGAGTCAGTAGTGAGCGGGCGCGCCGGAAGGCGCGCCCGCGTTTTTCCGGGCGGACAGCCCTTAGAATGCCCCCGTGCTGCCGCTGTACAAAGTCGTCCTCGTTTCCTTCGTTACGCTGATCACGATGGTGAATCCGCTGGCGGTGGTGCCGTCGTTCATCGCCCTCACGGACGGCACGTCGCGGGCCACGCGAGCACGGGTGGCCTTCGTGGCGGCAGCGGCGAGCATCGTCGTATTGACGGCGTTCCTCGTGGCCGGCGACTGGGTGTTCCAGTTCTTCGGCATCACCGTCCCGGCCTTCCAGATCATGGGGGGCATCATCTTCTTCACCAACGCGCTGAAGACGCTCGTGCAGCAGGACGACCGCCGCGCTTTCAACATCGGCGGCGAGAAGCGGATGGAGGACAAGGACGTCCACAAGGCGGAGCTCGACCCGGCGTCGATCGCGATCGTGCCGCTGGCGGTGCCGATGCTCTCCGGGCCGGGGGCGATCACGTCGGTGATGCTGCTCGTGAACCTGCATTCGCGGTTCGAGCAGAAGCTGGCCGTGACGGTGGGCATCATCGCCGTGGGGGTGGTGTCGTACGTGGTGCTGCTGGCGGCGCTGCCGCTCTCGCGGTACATGGGCGACCGCGGCCGGGCGGTCTTCACGAAGATCATGTCGCTGCTGCTGGGGGCGATCGGGGTTCAGTTCATCATCAACGGGGTGAAGCCGGTGATTACGGAGATTCTGCGCGGGGTGTGAGGATGAGAGAGATGGGAGAGACGGTTGTTGGTTTTTGGTTGTTGGTTTTTGGTGCTCCGCTGCACGGAGACGGTCCGCGCGGCGGAGCACCAAAAACCAAAAACCAACAACCAAAAGCCGAGTCTCCCATCCCGTCCATCATCTCTATGACGCCTCCGCCAGGCGTGCCCCAATGAAATCCCTCTTTCTGGTCAACGAGCGGTCGGGCGCGAAGCGGGGGTATGACGTCTCGGCGCTGATCCGCGATTCCTGCACGTGGGAGCACGAGATTGCCGGATGCGGGCGCAAAGAGGATCTGGATGGGCTGATCGCGGATGCGGAGGCGCGCGGGTTTGACGTGGTGCATGCGGTCGGCGGTGACGGTACGGTCCACGAGATCGCCAAGCGGCTCGTGGGGCGGAAGATCGCCCTCGGGATCCTGCCGATCGGCAGCGGGAACGGGTTCGCGCGGCACGTCGGCCTGCCGATCGATCCGGCTACGTCGATCGCATCCTGTGCCAGCGGGCGCATCGTCACGATCGACACGGCGGAAGTGAACGGCACGCCGTTCATCGGCGTGATGGGGATCGGCTTCGATGCGGTGATCGCCGACCGGTTCGCCTCCAGTGACGTGCGCGGCTTGCAGACGTACGTGCTGGAAGGGTTGCGAGCGTTCAATGAGTTTACGGCGGAGGAGTACGACCTGATCGTCGACGGTCAGGCGATGCATCGGCGGGCGGCGGTGATCGCCATCGCGAACTCCAGCCAGTACGGCAACGATGCCCGTATCGCGCCGCTGGCGTCGTTACAGGACGGGCTGCTGGACGTGGTCATCGTGGACGACCCGACGCTGTTCTCGGCGCCGCTGCTGCTGGCGCGACTCTTCACCGGGACGTTTCATCGCGCGGGCGGTGTCACGAGCCTGCAGGCACGAGAGATCACGATCCGCCGCCCGCACGCCGGGCCCGCGCACCTGGATGGTGAGCCGCTGACGCTTGGAGAGGAGTTGCAGGTGCGGATCGTGCCGGGATCGCTGCGGCTGCTGGTGCCAGAGGCCGTTGCAACGCTGTGAGGCGGCGGGAGAACACGACGGGACGTATGGGACAGATGGGACCTATGGGACCTATGGCTCTGCCCGGGCACCCATAGGTCCCATAGGTCCCATCTGTCCCATACGTCCCATACGTCCCATCGTTTCCCCTGCGTCCTACAGCTACAGCGTCGTCACCAGGTCGTCGATGCGCCGCTCCAGCTCTTTGCGGGTCTCCACGAAACGGTCCGGGCGCGTGGCCGGATCGTCCGGGCCATAAGAGGGGTCCACGATGGGCCAGTGTTCGATGCGCTTCGCGCCGGGCCACATGGGGCAGTCTTTCGAGGCAGAGTCGCAGACCGTGACCACGATGTCGAACGGCTCGTTGATGAACGGCTGGGCGCTCTTCGACGTGGCGGCGCTGATGTCGACGCCGACTTTGGCCATCGTCTCGATGGCCAGCGGATGAACCCAGCCGGTGGGACGGGAGCCGGCGGAGACCGCTTCGATGACGTCGCCGTGGAACGCGTTCGCGATCGCCTCCGCCATCTGCGAGCGGGCGGCGTTGCCGGTGCACAGGAAGAGGATGCGTTTCTTCATGACCACACTCTACCGTGCCGCGGCCGGTTGCGGCGGGGGCACACCCATTGCTCCCTCAGTCGTCCATGGCAGACGTAACGAAACTCGACAGGCTCTACGAACTCATCGACGACATGGAGGTGGCGATGTTCACCACCCGCCGCGCGGACGGGCACCTGGTGTCGCGCCCGATGGCGACGCAGCGGCGCGCCTCCGGTGCCGATCTCTGGTTCGTCACCGACCGCGCCTCGGCGAAGCTGGAGGAGATCGGCGATGACGCACACGTGAACCTCGCCTACTACAAGGACCGCACGAGGGAGTGGGTCTCGGTCTCCGGCCGCGCACGGATCGTCGATGAGCGGGAGAAGGTCCGCGAGCTCTACGCCCCCGACTGGCGCGCCTGGTTCGGCGATGAAGGTGGCGAAAACGACGGCACCCCCGACGACCCGCGCATGGTCCTGATCGCCGTCGACATCGACCTGGCGATGTTCCTCCAGATCAACAAGCCCCAGCCGGTGGTGTTGTTCGAGGTGGTGAAGGGCATGGTGACGGGCAAGCCGCCGGATGTTGGGGAGGTGGAGGCGCTGTAGCCTCACAATCCTGAGCGTAAGCGAAGGATCAATGGAGCGACAGCTATGCCTGTGGGTTGGGGCGTAGCTGTGGCTCCATTGATCCTTCGCTGACGCTCAGGATTACGGCGACAGCCGCTCGATGATCCAGTCCTTCGGCTCGCGGAGGCGGTAGCGGATGCGGTCGTGGAGGCGGTCGGGGCGGCCCTGCCAGAACTCGATCAGCACCGGGATGACGCGGTAGCCGCCCCAGTGCGGGGGGCGGGGGATCTGGCCGTCGCCGTAGCAGCGCTCGAGCTCGGCGAAGCGCTGGTCGAGATCGCCGCGGCCGGGGATGACGGAGCTTTGTGCCGAGGCCCAGGCGCCGAGCTGGCTGCCGCGGGGACGCGTCGCAAAGTAGGCGTTCGACTCTTCTTCGGCGGTCTTCACGGCCACCCCTTCGATGCGCACCTGCCGTTCGAGCGCCGGCCAGTAGAAGTTCAGCGAGACGCGCGGGTTCTCGCGCACCTGCGATGACTTGCGGCTGTTGTAGTTCGTGAAGAAGACGAAGCCGCGCTCGTCGAAGCCTTTCAGCAGCACGACGCGGGAGGTGACGACGCCGTCTTCGCCGCACGTCGACAGCGTCATCGCGTCCTGCAGATCAGGATGGCGCTGTTTGGCCTCTTCGAACCATCGCCCGAACTGGGCGAAGGGACTGGCATCGACGGCGTTCTCGAGTAACTCTCGAATCACGACACACTCCTGTGAGCGAGCATACGCTCGATTTTCCGGATGACGCGCGACGATTCGGGTGCGTTCATCAGCTCTTCGGCGCGGTCGAGCGTGACCCAGGCCAGCTCGTTCGACTCGGCGGCGTCGATGACGATCGACTCGGGCGAGGCGGTCCGCGCGAGGTAACGGACGTCGAAGTGATGGTGGTCCGGCTCACCTTTGCCGGCCGGGATGGGGTGGATGTCGAGGTCGAACAACTCCCCTACCAGCTCCAGGTCCGTGAGCCCCGACTCTTCCCGCCCCTCGCGCAACGCGGCGACGGCAGGCGCCTCGTCCGGCTCCACGTGTCCGCCCATCTGCAGCCAGCGGTTCAGCCGCCGGTGGTGATGGAGGAGCAGGCGCGCCGCGTCATCGATGATGTAGCAGCTCGCCGTGAAGTGGCCCGGCTGGAAATGAACGCGGGAGAAGGGGTCGCCGGCGCTCGTCAGCAGGTTGAGCATGGCGGCGCGATGGCCGGCCTCGACGCGATCGTCAGGCGCGTAGCCCTGCAACTGTGCGAGTAAGGATTCGTGACGTCTCATCCGTGCGACGGATACCAATGATAGAGGAAGAAATAGACGAGCACGCCTGTGACCGACACATACATCCACAGGGGGAACGTCCATCTCGCCACCCGCCGGTGTTGCGGCACGCGCATCTTCAGCCCGTTCCACACTGAAAGGATGGCCAGCGGCAGGATGACGACAGCCAGGATGGTGTGCGTCGTCAGGATCGTCAGGTAGAGCGTCCGGATCCCTCCGGTCCCGGCGAAGCGCGTCACGACCCCGCCACGGAGGGCGTGATACGTGACGTAGGAGATGAGGAACAGCACGGACGTGGAGCAGGCAGTCAGCATGAACCGCCTATGCCACTTGATGTTGCGCTGCTTGATAAAGATGAACGCGATCAGCAGGAAGACGCCGCTCAAGGCGTTGAGCGAGGCGTTGATGATGGGGAAGTACGACATGCCCCGAGGGTAGCAGAAGCTCGAGCTCGGGGCCCGGGGCTCAGTTGGGTGTCAGACGCGAGGTTCTGGGGGGTGACTCGACGGGGGGCAATTCGACGCCGCCCCCGTTACCTCGGGTCTGCCCCCCACTGAGCTCCGAGCCCCGGGCTCTGATGGTGCTGCGCCGGTTGGGGTCAGACCCTTGGTTTTGGGGGCAAGGCCCTTGGTTTTGGGGGTCAGACCCTTGGTTTTGGGGTCGGTTTTGGGGGTCAGGCCCTTGGTTTTGGGGAGCAACTCGACGCCGCCCCCGTTACCTCGGGTCTGACCCCCACTGAGCCCCGGGCCCCGAGCCCTGATCACTTACCAGATTTCACAAATATTGCCGCGCACCATGGCGTCTGCCGCTTTGCACTGGAAGGCCTGGGCGAACGGCGGGTAGTTGGCCAGGGGACCGTTGACGCGGAACTTGTTCGCGGGATGAGGGTCCGTTGCCAGGCGCATGCGCAGGGCCTCAGGCGTCGCGTTGGTGGCGCGGGCGCGGGAGTAGCCTAGGAAGAAGCGCTGCTCGGGGGTGAAGCCGTCGATGACCGGAGGCTGGGGCTTGCCTTCGAGCGACTTCTTCCAGCCCTCGTAGGCGATCACCAGGCCGCCGAGGTCGGCGATCGATTCGCCGGCGACGAGCTTGCCGTTGTGGGCGACGCCCGGCTCGACTTCGTAGGCGTCGAACTGCTTCACGATGCACTCCGCCTGCGCTTCGAACTTCTTGCGGTCCTCTTCGGTCCACCAGTTGCGGAGGTTGCCCCGCTCGTCGTACTGGCTACCTTCGTCGTCGAAGCCGTGCGACAGCTCGTGGCCGATGATGCTGCCGATCGCGCCGTAGTTAAAGGCGTCGTCCTGCTCGATGTCAAAGTACGGCCACTGCAGGATCGCCGCGGGGAAGACGATCTCGTTCATCGCGGCGTAGTAGTAGGCGTTGATGGTCTGCGGTGACATGAACCATTCGCCGCGGTCGATCGGCTTGCCGATCTTGGCGAGGTCGCGCTTCGATTCGAAGACGTTCGCCGCCAGCACGTTCGAGGTGTACGGGCCGCGGACGATCCGCGCGGAGGAGTAGTCGCGCCAGGTATCCGGGTAGCCGATCTTGCGGGTGAAGGTGCCGAGCTTCGTCAGCGACTGCGCGCGCGTGGCGTCGCTGAGGCGGTCGAGTGAGTTGATGCGCTGCTCGAGCGCGAGCACGAGGTTGTTGACCAGTTCCGTGGCGCGCTGCTTCGCGGCCGGCGGGAACTTGCGGTCGACGAATGCCTGGCCGAGCGCTTCGCCGAGCTGGTTGTTCGTGCGGGCCACGCAGCGCTGCCACCGCTCCTGCTGCTGCTTCTGCCCCTGCAGGAAGGCGCTGCGGAAACGGAAGTTCTCCTGCTCGATCGGCGTCGGCAGCGACCCTGCGGTGTTCGTCAGCACCTGCCAGCGGAGGTAGGCTTTCCAGTCCTCGACCGGCGTCTCGTTCATCAGCCGGCTGACGGCGGCGACGAACTGCGGCTGGGCGACGTTGACCTCGGCGACATTCGCGCCGCGCGCGGCAAAGTAGGCGTTCCAGTCGATGGACGGGGCCTCGCTCGCCAGTTGCGCGAGCGTGCGCTTGTTGTAGATGGCGTTCGGATCGCGCATCTGCACGCGCGTCATCGACGCCTCCGCGAGCGCGGTCTCGAGCTTCATGATGGTGTTGGCGTCGCGCGCGGCGTTGGCGGTATCGCTGCCGGCCAGCTCGAGCATTCTGGCGACGTGCTTCACGTATTCGGCGCGAATCTCCTGCGAGCGCGCGTCATCCTTGAAGTAGTAGTCGCGGTCCGGCAGGCCGAGCCCCGCCTGCGACACCTCGGAGATCATCGACGAGCTGTTCTTCGCGTCGGGCGACGAGTAGTAGGTGAACGGGACGCCGATGCCACGCTCCTGCAGCCGCGCAAAGACGGCCTGGAGATCGCGCCGATTGGCGATGGCGTCAATGCGGTCGAGCTCCGGCCGCAGCGGCGACAGCCCGGCAGCGTCGATGGCCGCGACGTCCATGCAGCTCGCGTAGTACGCGCCGATCTTCTGCTCGTTCGGCGTCCGCGGATTCGCGGCCGCGCTCTCCAGCACCTGCCGGATGAAGAGCCGGTTCTCTTCATTGAGCATCGTCCCGTAGCCCCACGACGTGTACTGCGGCGGAATGGGATTCCGCGCCAGCCATCCGCCATTGCTGTACTGATAGAAATCAGTGCACGCCGAAGTGGCCGGGTCGAGGGCCGTGCGATCGTAGGTGAGGGTGGCGGGGCGGAGGGTTTTGCTGGTGGTGGGCGTGGTGGTGGGCTTGGGAGCCGTGGTGGTGCAGGCGGCAAGAAAGAGCGTAGCTATCGCGAGACGTGTGCGCATCGGGTGAGAGTACGGGGGGCGGGGGGCAAGGTTGCGGGGGAACGATGAGACCTATGGGACCTATGGGACCTATGGGACGTATAGGGCTGCGCCCGACGGAACTGGCAGGTGCTGATGAGAAGCTACGGGACAGAGTCGCTGCAGGCACTTCATCGGTCCTATAGGTCCCATCGGCTCCTTGTCGGCGCGGCTACTCTTCCATCAACTGCTCTACCGCTTTCGCGGCCTGGTCGACGGCCACGGCGTCGCTGCCGTCGTAGTAGGCGCGGATGGTGCCTTGTTTGTCGGCGATGGCGAATTTGCTGCTGTGGAGGAGGGGCTCGCCGCCGGGCATGGGGTCGCCGGCGGCTAGTTTGAAGCCGTCCACCGACAGGCGCACGATCGTGTTGCGGTCGCCGGTGAGGAAGGTCCAGCGGTCGTCGTTGCGGACGCGTTTGGCGTAGCCGGCGAGGACCTGCGGGGTATCGCGCGTGGGGTCGACGCTGATCGAGACGAAGTGGACGGGGGCGCCTTTTGCGACCTTCTGCGTGAGGGCGCGCATGTTGTTCGTCATGATGGGGCAGGTGCCGGTGCAGCTCGTGAAGATGAAGTTGTAGACCGTCACGCTGCCCTTCATGGCGTCGAGGTTGACGGCCCTCCCCTGCTCGTTCACCAGGTTGGCCGGTGGAAGCGGAAACAGCTTCGGCAGGTCGAGCGGCTTACGGCAGGCGACGACGCAGAGGAAGAGAAGAAGCGGCAGGAGACGGCGCATCAGGCGACGACGAGGAGCAGCATCACGGTGAGAAGGTAGAGGTTCGAGGTCATGAAGAGGCGGCGGGCGTTGCGGGCGTTGCGCTCGAAGAAGAAGCGCACGGAGAGGGCGATCATCGCGGCGCCGCCGATGACCGCGCCGGCCAGGTAGGTCACGCTGCTCAGGCCGAGGAAGAACGGCGCGACGCTGACGGCCAGGAGGGCGAACGAGTAGAAGATCGCCTGCTTCGCCACTTCGCCGCCATCCGTGTCGCGGACTGCGAGCATGGCGTATCCGGCGCGGCCGTAGTCCTCGCGATAGAGCCAGGAGATGGCCATGAAGTGCGGGAGCTGCCAGAAGAAGAGGATGCCGAAGGCGATGACGCCGCCGGCTTCGATGCGGCCGGTCGCGGCGGTCCAGCCCATGAGCGGCGGGATGGCGCCGGGGATGGCGCCGATGATGGTGCAGATGGTCGAGATCCGCTTGAGCGGCGTGTAGACGAAGATGTAGCTCGTGAGCGTGAAGGCGCCGAGGGCGGCGGTCAACCAGTTGACCATCAGGCCGAGGTAGAGCGTCCCGGCGACGGCGATGAGCCAGGAGAAGACCAGCGCGGCGCGCGGCGACATCCGTCCCGCGGGGAGCGGGCGGGTGCGGGTGCGGTGCATCATCGCGTCGTGATCGCGCTCGACGTACTGGTTCAGCGCGTTCGTGCCGGCGGCGACGAGCGCGGTGCCGATGAGCGTGTTGATGAACAACAGCGGATCGACGTGAGGCGCGGCGAAGAGGTAGCCCGCGGCGGCCGTGATCACGACCATCATCACGATGCGGCCCTTGGAGAGCTCGAAGTAATCGCGCGCTGAAGCGCGGCGGGGCGGCTCTCCGGCGAGGGCGATGGTGGTCATGCCGTCGCCTCGACGAGCGTGTGCGACGTTTCCTGCGTTTTACGCCAGGCGAGCGTGCGGGCGGAGAGCATGAGGACGACCGTGAGGGCGAGCGTCGACGCGCCGGCCATGACGTGCAGGCTGGTGATGAACGGTGCCTTGCCGCTCCAGATCGTGTAGCCGCCGAGGATGATCTGCGCGGGGATGACGAGGAGCAGCAGGTACGCGAGGACGCGCAGCGGATGGTTGCGGTCGAAGCGGAGCAGCCGCACGGAGACGGCGACGATGGCGATCGTCACGGCCAGTGCGCCGAGGCGGTGGCCGTAGTTCACGGCGATACCGGTGGTGGCGAGCTCGGGGACGAGCCGGCCGAACGCCAGCGGAAAGTCGGGGATGGCCAGCCCGGCGCCGAGGTGACGCATCAGCGCGCCGATGAGGATCTGTCCATAGGTGATGGCGACGAGCGCGGTCGTGCCGGCCACCGGGGCGTCACCGCGCGGCAGGGCGCGCAGCGCGTGGTAGAAGCGCGAGGTGAAGAAAGCGATCGAGACGTTGATGCAGAAGAAGATTTCGGCGAGGCCGGCGTGCGCGACGGAGATGGCCGTCGGCAGGAGGAAGATCACGGTGAGGCCGCCGAGGAGCCCCTGGACGATGACCGCCGCGAGCGACAGCCAGCCGAGGATGCGCACGTGGCGCTTCGGCTCGCGGCGCTGCAGCCAGAGCGCCTGGACGATCGTCAGGAAGCCGACGGCCGAGGCGATCAGGCGATGGCCGTGCTCGTAGAAGATGCCGCCGACCCAGTGCTCGAGCGGGAAGGTGAACATGTTCTGGCCGTACGTGGTCGGCCAGTCGGGCACGGAGAGACCGGAGCCGGTGGACGTCACCATGGCGCCGGCGAAGATCAGGAAAAGGGTCGACGCCGCGACGAGCTTCGTAAACCGCCGCAGCCAGACAGGGGTGGTTTCGGTGTAGTGGCGAAGCCGGAGATGATTGGGTTCCAGGGTGTCCTTCATTGCAACTCGATCAACCGGAGGTACTGGCGGTGCTGGCGGCAAAGGTCTGCGTCTCGCGCAGCCACTTCTCGAAATCGCCCTTGGCGTGGACGTAGAACATGCCCTTCATCCGGAAATGGCCGAGACCGCAGAGCTGGGCGCAGGCGATTTCCCACTGCTCCCCCTTAGGCATGACCTTGATCGGGGTGAAGTGCACCGGCACGAGCATACCGGGGATCGTGTCCTGTTTCACGCGCATGACGGGGAGAAAGAAGCTGTGGATGACGTCCTTCGAGGTGAGGCTGATGATCGTCGGGCGATTCACCTCGAGGTGCAACTGGTTGAGCGTGGCGAGATCGTCCTTGGCGTTCGGGTCGTTGGTGTCGAGCCCGAGCGGGTTGGACGAGGAAACGAGCTTGATGTCCGTCTTCCCGAAGATCTTGTCCGGGCCGGGATAGTGGACGTTCCACGCAAACTGCTCCCCTACCACCCGAATTTCAAGCGGATTCTGACTCGGAGGAGGGGTCCGAGTCCAGCGCGCCCACAACGGAATCGAGAATCCGACGAGCAGCACGACTTCGATGACGAACACACCGACCTCGGCATAGGTCGACAGGTGCGATTTCGTCCCGTGGTAGACGGCCTTGGGATGCCGCTTCGCGTTGAAGCGGAAGAGCATGAAAACGAACAGCGCTCCCCAGCCGATGAAGAGGATCAGCATCAGCCAGTGGACGTTCGCACTCAGCCGGTCGAGCTCGGCCCCATGTGCCGAGTAGTCCGGCGGCATGTATTGCGCGAGGAACTCTCTCATTGAAACCCCCGTTGTCCGTTACCCGTTTTCCGTTGCCCGTGGTCTGTGGCCGGTTACCTGATGACGTGGAACTGGTCGCGGAAGCGTTTCTGCGCTTTCTGACGGCGCCAGAACGAGTAGAAAAGTCCGACGAAGCCGAGCTGTACGAAGCCGATGAAGCCGAGGAGTACCCAGATACCGTTGTTGGTGGCCTTCACCATGGGGTCGCCATCCGCACCATAACAGACCGGACAGGCCCACGACATCTGCGGTACAAGGACGAGCAGCAGGACGAGACCCGCGACTCGCGCAACGGACGACCGGCAACGGACAACGGACAACGTCGTACCCATCATGGAATCTCCTTCAGCTTCCGGAACACCCGCACCCCGTAGACGATGAGGGCGACGGCGGAAACGATGAAGATGATGCCAAGGGCGAGCCCGCCCGTGCTGCCTTCACGCTGGTACTCGCGAATCCCCCACGTGCCGACGAATACCGCCAGGGCCACGCAGACGATCACGAAGATGATATGGAAAGCCCGGAGGGACATGGGTCAGTGGTGATCCTCTCCCCCGCCGGGTGCGGCCGAGCTTCCCTGCACGGCGCCGCTCTCGTAGTTGGGATAGACCTCCGCGGCGTTGTGGCGCTGGTGCCACGGACCCCAGAGCAGCACCCCGAAGAAGAAGACTGTCAGGACCAGCACGGCGTAGATGAAGCGCCGCTCGCTGACGAGGTGCATGAAGAAGGCGGCCACGAGCGAGCCTTTCACGGTGGCGATGACGAGCGCGAGTGCGATGCCCTGCGCCGTCGGCAGGTGGAGCTGGCTCACGGCGACGGTGATGACCGTCAGGATCGCCAGCGCACCGAAGACGAGGTAGTACCGGCGCACTTCTTTGCGGATGGCCTCGGGGCTGTTGTCGTGACCGTGATGGTGGCCGTCGCCAGGTCCGCCGGCGTGAACGTCGGCGTGGGCGGTGTGGCCGGGGTCGTGGGCAGTCTCATGTACGTGGTCGGTCATGCGTCGGCTCCTACAGGAGGTACAGGATCGGGAAGAGGAAGATCCAGACGAGGTCGACGAAGTGCCAGTAGAGCCCCGTCACCTCGACGCGGTTGGTGTACTGGTCGCGATTGGTGTGCCACATCTTTGCGCCGGGCCCGATGAGATAGGCGAAGACGATCATCCCTCCAAGGACGTGCAGGCCGTGCAGGCCGGTCAGCAGGAAGTAGGTGGCGAAGAAGTTCCCTTTCGCCGGCAGGTAGCCGTGCTGGAACTTCTCGTAGTACTCGTAGCTCTTGATGACCATGAACCCAAGGCCGCAGAGCAGGGTGATGCCGAGGAAGATCTGCCCCTTCCGGAGGTTGCCGAGCCGGAGATTCGCCCAGGCCAGAATCACCGTGACCGAGGAGAAGATGAGCACGAACGTGTTCAGCGTCGCCAGCGGCCAGTTGAGGATCTTCCAGGCATGCGGCCACGAGCCCGGAGCCGCGCTCGTGCGGATGAGGATGAGCGCGGAGAAGAGGGCGCCGAAGAGCATCACCTCCGACGCGAGAAAGAGCCAGATGCCGAGCTTGCCGTTGTAGAGACCCGTATCGGGACGAGCGTGGACGGTATGCGGGATCTCGATGTCGTGCGAGGCGTCGTGCGCGGCGTGCAGCTCGGGTACGTGAACGTGCGTCGTCATTGTTTACGACTCCTTCTGCGCGACGGCGTCACCGTGCAGCATCCCGGCGCCGTGGACCGGCCCCGGCTCCCCTTCTCCCGTGTCGTAGTTCTGCGGGAGATAGTCTTCGACGTCATACCCGGGCGAGCTGTACTCGTAGGGCCCGCGGTAGACGACCGGTGGGACGGCGAAGTTGCCGTGCGCGAGAGGCGGCGACGTCGTCGCCGACCACTCGAGGGTCGTAGCCTGCCAGACGTTCGAGCCGACGCGCCGTCCCTTCAGGATGGTCCAGAAGAAGTTGACGATGAACGGCAACTGGGCGACGAGCAGCAGCGCCGCGGAGGCGCCGATGAACTTGTGAAGGTGCGTGTATGGCTTGGAGTGGGCGTAGATCTCACCGCCGTCGTAGAGGCGGCGCGACATGCCACCCAAGCCCTGGATGAACATCGGGAAGAAGATGCCGTTCATGGCGATGATCGAGCCCCAGAAGTGGAGCTTGCCGAGCTTCTCGTTCAGTTGCCGGCCGGTAATCTTCGGGAACCAGTAGTAGATGCCGGCGAACATCGCGAAGATCGTCCCCGGCGCGACCACGTAGTGGAAGTGGCCGATGACGTAGTAGGTGTCGTGGAGGTGGATGTCGGCCGCCGCAAGGCCGAGCGGCAGGCCGGTGAGACCGCCGATGCCGAACATCGGCAGGAACGCCAGGGCGAAGAGCATCGGGACGGTGAAGCGTATCGACGCGCCCCATAGCGAGATGATGAGCGCCGTGAGGATGATGACCGACGGGATCGAGATGATCATCGTCGTGGTCTGGAAGAAGGCGCTGATCATCGTCCCCATGCCCGTCAGGAACATGTGGTGGGCCCAGACGACGAAGGACATGAAGCCGAGGAAGATCGAGGCGAAGACGAGCGAACGGTAGCCCCACAGCGGCTTACGGGTGTTGTTCGCGATGACCTCGGAAATGATGCCCATCCCGGGGAGGATGAGGACGTACACCTCGGGATGCGCGAGGAACCAGAAGAGGTGCTGCCAGAGCAGCGGGTTACCGCCGCCGGCAACGGCCAGCGGCTGGCCGCTGACGACCAGACCGCTGGGCAGGAAGAAGCTCGTGCCGACGACGCGATCCATCAACTGCATCAGGGCGGCGGCTTCGAGCGGAGGGAAGGCCAGGAGGAGGAGGAACGACGTGACGAGCTGCGCCCAGACGAAGAACGGGAGACGCATCCACGTCATCCCCTTGGCGCGCAACTGGACGATCGTGACGATGAAGTTCACCGATCCGAGGAGCGACGACGTGATCAGCAGGACCATGCCGATGATCCAGACCGTCTGCCCGTTCGAGGCGATGATCGAGAGCGGCGGATAGGAGGTCCAGCCGGAGTTCGCGGCACCGCCCGAGATGAAGAAGCTCGAGAGCATGACCAGGCCGCCCGGGAGGTACATCCAGTAGCTCAGCATGTTGAGCTTCGGGAAGGCCATGTCGGGGGCACCGATCTGCAGCGGGACGAGGTAGTTGCCGAACGCGCCGACGGCCAGCGGCACGATGGCCAGGAAGACCATGATCGTCCCGTGCATCGCACCGAGCTGGTTGTAGAACTCGGGGAGCATGATGCCGCCGGGTGCGTTCGCCGCCCCGAGCAGGTTGCCGATCAGCGGGATCGGCTTGCCGGGAAACGCGAGCTGCCACCGCATGAGCAGCATCAGGGTGAAGCCGAAGAGAAGGAAGCAGAGCGCCGTGAAACCGTACTGGATCCCGATCCACTTGTGG
>DASWMP010000106.1:0-1928 GCA_036399695.1 Thermoanaerobaculia bacterium
ACGTGTACCAGAGCGGTGGCGTGCGCCACCGCACTCCGAGACGGATTCCTTATGAGCCGCGGTAGGTCGAGTAGCCGAAGGGGCTGAGCAGCAGCGGGACGTGGTGGTGCTGCTCCGGCTGGGTCACGCGGAAGACGATCGCTACCTCGGGGAAGAACCCTTCGGCGTTGTATGACGCCACATCGAACGTGATGCGGTACGTGGCGCGTTCGGAGACCTCGAGCATGCGCGCGCGGCCGTCGTCGTTGGTGACGGCCGAAGCCGCCGGTTCCCATGTGGTGTCGCGCAGGATCTCCAGCGTGATGGCGATGCCGGCGGCGGGACGGCCGAGGGCGGTGTCGAGGACGTGCGTCGTAATTCCGGCCATCAGAGCACCAGTTTCTGCAGGCGGAGTGCTGTGATCTTCCGCTGCTCTTCGGCGGCGATGCGCAACTCGGTATCGGCGTCGTTGTTCATTCGGTCGTGGAGGTTGGCGAGCATCTCGTCGGCGGAGCGGCCGGTGGCGCAGATGAGGAAGACGTGATCGAACTTCTCCTCGTACGCGCGGTTCCCTTCTTCGAGCGCGCGCATCGTTTCGGGCGAGGCGCCGCGGGTGCCGGACTGCTCCTCGGACGCAAATCCCGGCGACACTTTGCGCTCGCCGATGCGCGGATGCGCGCGGAAGGCCTCCTGCCAGTCATCGGGCGAGAGCGACCACCAGGTGCGGTCGGCGACGTCGAGCAGTTCGTTCCAGGAGGCGTATGGCCGCGCCTCGGCGACGGCGCGAGCCCAGCGCGTTGAAGCGCAGCAGCGCAGCAGTTCCGCCTCGGCGGTGGCGTGCGTGTTCAGCCAGCGCGTGACGACTGCGCCGCGGCCGGCTTCCGTCGCGCTCCCCCAGACGCGCAGGCGACTCACGCCGCCATCGGGATAGACGTTGAGGCGGAGGTGCGTGAACCGGCCGCGCGCCACGAGCTCGTCGCGGAAGAAGTGGCGCGTGTGCGCCTGCAGCTTCGTGCGCGGCAGCAGCTCGACGTAGTGCTCACCGCCGGCGCTCCCTTCGATCATGCAGGTGTCCGGATAGTTGCCTTTGAAGTGGTTCGTATCGACTTCGAGCCGCCGGATCATCCCTTCTGTGGCCAGGCGGACGATCACCCAGTCGGAATGCGGCCCGCGGCTGCGGCGCGTTTCCCAGCCGTCGCTCATGTTCACGGCGCGGCCGGGCATGATGAGGTTGTGCTTCGGGCCGAAGAACATGTCGCTGCAGGCGAGGACGTCGGCTCCGTTCTCGACGGCCGCGAGATCGACTTCGCCGCCGAGGCCACCGACCGGATGCCAGTCGGGGACGACTTCGCCGTGGACGCGCAGGCGGGCCACGCCGCCGTCCGGGAAGATGTCGAAGCGCAGATGCGTGAAGGCGTAGGTGCTGTCGACGGTGAAGATGTTCTGCTGATGTCCCTGCAGCGGTGACCGCGGCAGCACCTCGCGCCACTCGGCCGCGTGGAGCTCGTCGAGCGTCGCGTTGGGGGAGAGCGAGACGCCACTGATGGCGCACGACTCCGGGAAGTTGCCGCGGAAGTTCGCCGTGTCGACGATGACGCTGCGGATCACGCCCCGCGCGCCGAGGCGGATGTAAGCGGTGTCGTGTCCGGGGACGCGCTTGCGGCGCGACTCCCAGCCGTCCATCCACTTACCGCGGTCGGTGTACTCGTGCTCCTTCCAGACCGGCGGATACGGCTTGAGAAGGTTCTCCTTCTCGGCGAAGAAATCATCGTTGGCCCACAGCACCGCGCCGCCAAGGCGCTCGCTGGCAAGGTCGAGCAGATCCATGGCCGAAGTCTATCCTGAGCGGAGCGAAGGATCAGTGGAGGAGCAGCGATGCGTGAGGTTGGTTGGGCGGTTGGCGGTTGGGCGGTTGGGCAGGAGAGCCACCCCCCAACCGCCCAACAGCC